>JAJDBH010000186.1 GCA_029261455.1 Nitrospinaceae bacterium | reverse complement strand
GAGTGGTGGGTGGCAAGAACAAAATGGACCCCTCTTTCCCAAAGAGGGGCTGGGGTGATTCACATTACTCAAGTTTCGTAGTATAAACCCATTATGTCTCCCAAAAAGCAATCCCGCAAATTACCCTACAGCACGGACCTTAAAGAAAGAGCACGAAAGCTCCGCATCCAATCCACTCCCGCCGAAAAACATTTCTGGAACAACTTAAGAAAAATGCCGTTCTATAGTTCCACAACATTCAACAGGCAAAAACCGATTGGAAATTATATTGTTGATTTTTACTGCCACCAATTACAACTAGTGATAGAAATTGACGGTGACAGTCATAGTGAATCACTGGCTCAAATCAATGACACTCAACGGACTGTGTTTCTGGAATCACAGGGATTAATGGTTCTCCGGTTCACAAACCGGGAAGTGAAAGACAATATAGAAGCGGTGATGGTAGAAATAGAGAAATTAATAGAAAAAGGCAAATCCCCCCAACCCCCTTCGTAGAAGGGGGAGCAAAATCACATATAGACAATAGCGGACTTAAAATCTTTCTTTAAATTACTTCTCTGGAGGTTTAATTAAAATATCTTCACTCATTTTTATAATTTTTTGACGTTTTTCGTCTCGAAGGGCAGGAACAACATAAATTTCTTTGATAACTTCGATAATAGTGGAAAGAATTAATCGAAGATGCTTGGATTCCCAGCCATCATATGAATTCTCATGAACTTTATCACTTGTAATTTTCTGAATAGTGAGAAGAGTGTCAAAATAGGTTTCTTCAACTTCTTTATGAATAATCTTTAAAGATTTAATTCTATCCTCATAACTATCTCCTGAAGCACCTTCCAAAACAGCTAACTCATATATAACTTTACGAGCACATGCTGAAGCACCTGTCAGGAAATTACTTTTCAAACACCCCTCCGCTTCGGTCATTAGCTCTCGAATGATGTTTGGAACTCTTTTATCGACAGTAAAAAATGATGTTGGAACTGAGTAGAAAAACTTTTCATCCAAATCAATAATGTTATTTAATTTTTTGCCCGAATAGCTTGGGTCTTGCAATTCAAAAAATGTTAGATGGAATGATCTATTTCTACAACTGCTACACCTTACAATCCAAAAATCGCATTTTTTATCAGCTGTCCAATCAAATCCGCCTCTATCAAAAATCGAATATTCCACATTTCTTCGATTGCAAAAAGGGCAATTAAACACTGAGCCATTTAAAAAATACTTTGTATCCAGATGAGAGTCATCAATCATAAAATTCCCTGTAATTGCTAATAATGTATATTCCCCTTTCAAAAACTTCTAGATTATATCACCGTGCCTAACTTGTTGGAAGGGTGTGAATATTCAGAGATAGCTAGCAATAGAGCCTTAAAATAGAAAAAATAACGCTTATTGGGTCAAGTCTTTTGGCGGTCGCGAAGCGTCACCGCCTCATTGCCACCCTCGCCAGAGGGCTACACCATACCGATGGCGGTGTGTTGCATTTGTTGGCGTTGTTCTTCGGTGACTTCTAACTGAGGTAGGTGGTTGGAACCGTATTTATCTATGTAGAGGAAGATGTATTCGCGGACGCAGGTTCTTAGATCCCATTTGGTATTGTGGTTGCGTTCGAATTCATCGAACACGTCCATGGCATCTTGGATACTGAGCCCGCCTTTGGTGGTGAAGTAGTAGTCGAGCGCCAGATCCCATTCTGGATTTTTGTAATAGGTTAGGCCGTATTTCTCTGGCTCGAACGCTATTGGACTGTACTTGCCTAGAACGAAAGTCATGAATCCCAGGGAGTGGATGTGGGCTGAATTTTTCTCAACGAAAGCTTTACTGTCGTCGGCTTCTTCTGAGGTTTCTCCTGGGAAACCGAAAAAACCCATCAAGTGATTCCAAATCCCCGCTTCGGACGACATGCGCAGATTGGTTTCGATAGCGTCGAGTTTGGTGGCTTTGTCCATGAGTTTCAGGACACGCTGGTTGCCAGACTCGTATCCGAAATGCAGGTATTTGCACCCTGACTCCGCTACATCTTTCCAGACCTGATCATCCAGCAGAGATTCTTCAAACCGCATATGTGTGGTCCATGCGATATCGAGTTTCGTGTCGATCAACTTGCGCGATAGTTTCTTGAACAGTGCCGGGGGATAAGACTCATCGGTGAAATGAAAAAACCGGGTGCCGTATTTTTCTTTGAGGAATTTAATTTCTTCTGTGACCTGATCAACCTGTTTCGTGCGGAACCCTTCGACGTAGCCTTGAAAATGGTCGCAGAAAGTGCAACGCCCCCAGTAACACCCGCGTGTTGCGAGGTAGGGCAGGATGAGATCGGGCACAAAATATTTTTCCAGCGGCAGTCCATCAAAATCAGGCGGTGGAATGTCGGCTAAATTTTCGGAGCAGACTTCTTTGTTCGTGTGAATGCCGTTGTCGTCTTTATAAATGAGGTTGGGCAGCTGAGAAAAATCTCCACCACTCTTCACGGCTTCGGTCAGTTGCAGATAAGCCGATTCGCCTTCATAAACCACGGCGGTGTCGAACCACTCCCACAGTCCTTCCATCCCCGGCAGGGTATCGCGAATGCGGGTGATGATGTTGCCGCCCAGGGTGATATGCGTTCCCGGGAACTCTTCCTTAATCATTTTGCAGAAGGTGAACGTGGCAATGAGTTGTTTCTGTTGCACGACTGAGATGCCGACCATCGCCGGGCGTTCACGTTCCATCACTGGACGAATCAGCATGCGGTAGACATCGCGGTAGATATTGATCTGGTCGTCATCGACCGCTTCGAGAATTTCTGATGACATGAACGGTTTGTAAACGATATCTGTCTCGATGGGCGGGAAACAAATTTGCGCCGGGTAATAACCCAGCGAGACCAACGCCATAACTTCGTGCAGGCAATTTGTGGCCCACTCCAACTGGTCGATATCGTAAAACGCTTTTCCGCGCAGGATTCCTTTGGCTCTTTCGACATCTGCCGAATACTGTTGGAACAGTTCTGGAGTGCAGGTGAGGAGCTTTTGCATCAACTCCTGTTCTTCTTCATCGAGTTCGCGTTTCTCTGTAACTTCCTGAAGGTATTTAAGCTCGCTGGCTATACGTTGTGCGACATGCTGCAAAAACCGGGAGCTGAAGAACAGGTCATACATCTCGACGTTGACATCCAATTGCGAAACGTCATGCCCTGCCGGACGCAAGACCGCCGCCAAACAAGGCAAGCTCAAATAAGGCTCGGAGGGCAACCAGTCTGGTGGAAATATGAGTAGTGATTTCATAACTGTAACTTTAAATAATTCTCAGCTTTTTCAAGGATCAATCCAAAACCTGGATCGCCACGCTCCCTACGGTCACTCGCGATGACGATAAAGTTATCATGCTCTACAGAGTACCTTCTCCTCTTCTTCTTCCGATGGCGGTTTACCGTTCAGCGATTCTTTTCCGAACTTATCCAGATACAGCAGAAAATGCTCGCGTGGCAGAGTTCCCCATAAATTTAAGGACTGAAAAAACTCTTCGCCCATGCTGATGCATTTGTTGTTCATCTCCCCAGCTTCTTCACGGGACATGCCCTCTGTCGCCACAAAGTCCAGATTCATGGCTATGTTTCTTTCCGGGTCTTCGATGATGCGTTCGATGGAAAATTTTTCTGGATACTGGTAGCAACTGGAATCTCGATTCAGCAGGAACACTCCCGGCCCAAAGGAATGGATTGAGTCAAGGTTATCGCGAAGAAAGTCGATGGTCTCTTGAGCTTCGGGGCGGGTTTCGGTGGGGAACCCGAAAAACAGAAACGAATGGTTCCAGATACCCGCCTTATGGCTTTTGTTCAGGACATCCTTTTCAACTTCTTTGGTGGTTCCTTTATCGATAAGTGCCAGCACCCTGTCATTGGCACTTTCCAGCCCGAACATCAGGAAATTGAATCCCGCCTTTTTCATTTTTGCGAACAATTTATCGTCCATCACCTTTTCAAACTTCAGCAACGCCAGGGAGCTGATTTCCACTCCGCGCTCGATCATCAGTTCCGAAACATCGTTGAGCGAGTGTGGCGAAATCGCTTCATCAGAAAAGGTGAAATATTTCGTGTTGTATTTTTTCATCAACGCTTCCAGCTCATCCACCATGCCGTGGGTTTTCTGTTTGCCGTAGCGATGACCATAAACAAAACTATGCGTGCAAAACGTACACTTGCCCCAATAACAACCCCGACTCTGCAAAACGGGAATGATCGGATACGGTGACAAATAGTTATTCATCGGCAGACCATCAAAGGTTGGGCCAGGAAGTTCTTCGAACCTGAGTTCCACACGTTCCTTGTTATGCACCACTTGCCGCCCATCCAGATGGATCAGGTTAGGCACAGTCGCCAAAGCATCCCCTGCTTTGAGTGCAGTGAGAAGTCTGTGCAGAGGTTCTTCGCCTTCGAAAGTGACAACGCTATGGCAGAAATCATCAAAAAATTCTGGATGACCTATCAACTGTTCGGCGTTGACGCTGAATATGGGACCCCCAAGGGTGATATGCAGATGCGGAAATTTTTCCTTGAGCAACCGGGCTAAAGTCAGGCCGGGAATGATCTGCGAAATGCCTATAATGGAGATACCTACAACATCATAATCCTGCCAGTTTTCACCGGGGATCAAATTGTTTTCATATAAATGGATGAAGGGATTGGTCGCTTTATCCCGAGTGGTTTCATGGGCCTTGCGGGTGGACTCTTCGGCGCGGGTGCCACTTTCGAAAGTTGACAGGCTCAAAACCGCCGGGGCATGCGCATCGGAAACCAGTTTCAACGCCGACTTGATCACCATATCTGCCTGCTGATAGGAGGGAAAATCGAAAAATCGTTCTGGAGTGCGTAGAACAGACTTAGCCTCTTCGACACCTGTAATGATGCGGTCAGAAAATTTTAGCCCCATCGACAACACATCCAGATGGGATTTCTCCTTGATCGACAACGACCCCTGGCTTTTAAGAGATTTTAGTTTTTCAGCCATCAGATGCTCGGCATTTTGTAGCAGAGGAGCCGACAAAAAATGGTCGTAGGACGCTATATTAAAATCTCTCTGATCCACCTCCCAACCTTTAGCTCGCAGGTAGGATGTCAGATAGGGCGTACTCAAATACGGCTGAGTGGGGTACCACTGTGCCGGAAAAATCAGTAAGGTCTTCATGATGGTTCAAATGATAACATTTTTAAGATATCAAGCCCAAAGAGATAATATTTGACATCAGTTTTTTAAAATTGACATCAATCTTCTGGAAAGTATAATTGCCTGTTTATAAGACATATAAAGCTTTCACCCCCGCCAGAAAAGGTACCGGGCAGTGCAAAGTCATCCTAAAACCGGGTTTCCCCCAATAGCAAAAAGGGCATAAATTCTAATTCTTCCCATATTATTATTTTGGAATTATTAGGGTGAAAATGGGGTTTTCCTGGCGTTTTTCGTCCACAACGAGGTTTGAACATGTTGAAAAAAAATCTTAAAGCTTTGATCGCTCTTAATATTTTATTGTGGGGTGTGCTTTCTGCCATCCCCGCAATGGCAAACACGGTTAAAGCCACTGAAACTGAAATTTCACTGGTCGATGGAGTTGCCGTTGATAAAAAAGGTAATATTTATATTGCCATGCGCGATAACAACATCATCAGCCGTGTAGACACTCAAGGAAATATGACCCGTTTTGCCGGCACTGGCGAGTCCGGGTTTGGAGGCGACGGCGGTAAAGCCAGCGATGCAAAACTTAAATTACCCGCTGGATTAACCTTCGATAAAAAAGGCAATCTCTACATCGCCGACCGCAACAACCACCGGGTACGAAAAGTCGACACCCGCGGCACCATCACCACAGTCGCAGGCAATGGCACAGCAGGATTCAGCGGTGACGGCGGCAAAGCCACCGAAGCCATGATCAACCATCCCTCCGGGATTGTTACTGATGACAAAGGAAATATTTATATTTCTGATCGTTCCAACGACCGTATACGGGTTGTGAACAGTAAAGGGATCATCTCCACGTATGCTGGCAATGGCATCGATGGATTTAAAGGCGATTCCGGCCCAGCTACCAAGGCACAACTATCACGACCTTTCGGGCTGGCTCTCGACAAAAAAGGCAACCTCTATATCGCTGACCGTGGAAACAATCGGGTTCGAAGAGTGAATCCGCAAGGAATCATCCATACTGTTGCAGGCGATGGCGGTTTCTTTTTCATGGGGGATAACGGCCCCGCCTACCGCGCCAGTGTTGCAGGACCCACCGGCGTGGCGGTTGACAAGAACGGTATCCTCTATATCGCTGATCGAAACAATAACCGAGTCCGCTCTGTCGACACTCAGGGAATGATCCGCACGATAGTAGGAACCGGACAACAGCATTATAACGGTGACTCTGAATTGTCTCGCGATACCAATTTACACCTGCCTTTCGGGGTTACTATGGATGCGGATGACAAACTGTTGGTTATTGATCGATCGCATTACCGCATTCGTCAGATAGACCCTCGACGTGGCAGTGTCAAAACTGTTGCAGGAAATGGTTTGAAGAAGTTCGCTGGTGATGGCGGCCCTGCTACCGGGGCAACATTGAGCTTTCCTCAAGGACTCATCGTAGATAAACATGACAACTTGCTGATTTCCGATAAGGGACACTATCGCATTCGCCGGATTTCACCCGATGGAATCATTCAAACCATCGCAGGAAACGGAGTGCGTGGCAATACCGGCGATGATCTGCCAGCTATGAAAGCTTCTATCTATGGAGCAACAATCCTGAAATTGAACAATAAGGGAGAAATGTTCATCGTCAGCCCGAGCGGATTCACCAGTGTTATTCGCAAGATTGATGAATCGAACATCATGCGTAAAGTTCTGGGAACGGTGGATAAGGACTATCTGGCCTCTATCGCTAAAAGTAAATACAAAGGCAGAGTTCAAACAGGTGAATTGGCGATCATCACCACATTCTCGGACATCGCCTTTGACCATAAAGGGAATATGTTTATTTCCGACCGGCTCAATCATCAGATCCGCAAGGTCTCTCCCACCGGCGAACTCACCACAATCGCTGGCACCGGCGAGTCGGCCCACTATGGCGACGGCGGCCCGGCTAGTGAAGCCGCGTTCCGCGACCCCAGTTCTCTTGCCACCGATAAGGAGGGCAACCTCTATATCGCTGATGGTGCCAATAACATGATCCGAAAAATAGATACCAAGGGCATTGTCACCACGATCGCTGGTAACGGCAACCACGAAAATTCAGGAGATGGCGGCCCGGCATTGAAGGCAGGTATTCGCAATATGGATTACCTGGCTGTGAGCCCGAGCGGAGAACTGCACATCGTTGGCATGAACTCTTATAAAGTAAGAAAAATTACCAAGGATGGGAAGATCGTGACGGTCGCGGGGACTGGCTATCAAGGCTATTTTGGCGATGGCGGCCCAGCCACCAAAGCCATGTTCAAAAGCCCTGCAGCAATCGCTTTCGATTCAAAAGGCAATTTATATATTTCTGATATGGGTAATAACCTGATCCGTAAAGTGGACACCAACGGAATTATCTCCGCATATGCAGGAACAGGCAATTTCGGTTGGGCTCAGGATGGGGAAACCGTAGAAATTTATCTACAAAACTTCCCATAGCCCGAAACACTGGACTAATTATTTTAGAAGCAATTAAATTTTTTATTTTCGGAGATTTTCAATGCAAAAACGCAACTTCGTGACAGGAATAATTTTAGCAATGTCCCTGGCTTTCACCAGTCAGGTTTTCGCGGCTGATACCGATGGACTCGCTAATATTCTCAAAAAAGTAGATGAGCTAGCCTGCACCCAACCGCAAAAACTTGCGCAGTTTTACTCTAAAGACCTGGTTATCATGTCCGATGATAAGCGCGCCTTGCTGGAAAACCGGATTAAGGACTACCAGCAAATGTTGTCCGATTTTAGGGATATGAATTGCCAGACCCAACGACAGGTTCTTTCTGGAAAAGTCGGCAAAAATATCAGCTATCTTCTGGTCGATGAAATCATCAGCATCACCTCCAAATCGACGGACACCGATGAGCGGCAACACAGCGTCTGCAGCTATACGTTTACCCGGGAAGGTACAAACTGGAAAATTGCGCTAGAGCATTGCTCAAGCCTCCCCGATTACAGCATAAACCCCGGAGACGATGCCCTGTACTATTTCCATAACCCGGTTTACTAACCGGCAGCACCCGTCTCACGAGAAACAATTTTTAAAGGCGTTATGAGTTTTCTCATAGCGCCTTTTTCTTTTGGTCATTATCAGACGATAAATTAAAAGATTTCGCCCTAGTTATCTCAACTTGTGGTGCTATTGAAATCTACGCCCAAGGCGAGTGGGCTTGAAATAAATGTTCCACTCCTCTAACATGTTCAGCATGAGGAAACCGACAGAAAAAATTATCGCTCATCTTGACCCTGACCTTCGCGATCTGATACCTGGATACCTAAAAAATCGGGAGAAAGATATAAAGATAATCACCAAGTCGATCAAGATCGCTGATTTTGATAAAATTCGCATGCTCGCCCACTCTATGCGAGGCTCTGGAGGTGGTTACGGTTTCATGCCAATCAGCAAAATTGGTGAAGCTCTCGAACGAGCCGCAAGAATAAAAGACCTTAAACAAATTAAAAAGCATCTGGACGAACTTTCAGACTTTCTTGAACGGGTGACTCTGGTTTATGATTGATCCTGTCGTTGTGTAACGGTATATTTTTAATTTCACCCTTATCGCCTCCACCCATCATACTGTGTTGAAATTTTTCAAGGGACTTGTAGTTTTTTTTCTCGCCTTTTCAGGGGTCT
The DNA here is from genome assembly GCA_029261455.1 of Nitrospinaceae bacterium. Taxonomy (GTDB): domain Bacteria; phylum Nitrospinota; class Nitrospinia; order Nitrospinales; family VA-1; genus LS-NOB. Next base: position 13,817 of record JAJDBH010000186.1, on the reverse strand, counting down.
GTTCCGTTTTCGCTGAAGAAAAGGACTGGACGTTCTGGCAGGAGAAATTCCTCCAGGCGCTCTCAGTCCAATCACCCGACCTCTCAAAATCAAAACCACATATTAAAGAGGTTCATGTCACTGCAACATTGCCAGATTACCCCTGGGTCAAAGTATCTGGATACCGCAACCGCCCGGTGGAAAGATGCATCACCTGCCACGATGGCATTGCCAACCCTTCTCACCCTCCTGAGTTCGGCTGTTCTGTTTGTCACGGCGGCGAACCTGAATCAGTGGATAAGGATCAGGCACACGCAACCTTAATTTATGATCCTGCTGCGGGGACAGGAAGACGCAACCCTTCGAGCTTGAGTGTCGTCGAACGATCTTGCGGGCAATTATATTGCCATGCCGGCCACACAGATGAAGATAGAAACCATGTTAAACGTGTTAAGAAATCCATGATGAATACGATGGCAGGTGTGATCTCGGGGTTGAGATATCAATGGGCAGCCCAAAGTCGTAAAACAGCACGCTACGGCACACTTGCAATTGCTGACACAGATGAGTCCATCCCAAAAGATCAGGGCGCTTTGGAAAAACTGGAAAGGCTGCCCTTCTTTTCTTCCACAACGATTCCTGAATCTGTTTTGAATCAGGAGGCAACAGTTTCTGTTTCTCAACACCCGGCAGACCGTCTGCTAAGAACAAAATGTTTTCAATGCCATATCGATTCGCCACCGGCCAAAGGCGAGTATCGTTCACAAGGTTGTGCCTCCTGCCATTTTGAATATTCTTCCAATGGGCTCTATGAAGGCAACGACCCGACAATCTCTCGTACCGAACCCGGCCACGCACGCTTTCATAAAATTCGCACTATTCCCTCACGTGCCACCTGTGTTCAGTGCCACCAAGTATTTGCCTTGCAAACTCTAGGTACTGAACCCTACGAGGAACTGGACATCCCTGAAAAGGTCGAGGAAGACCCGTTCCTTAATCAAACAGCTATTGACGACTCAACCGATCAAATCGAAGCACCTTCAAACATCGACAATTCTGAAATAAATTCCAATGCAACTGATGAGGTCGAGGTACCAGTCGATGCTTCTGAGGCCATCGAAGATGCTGTAGTCGAAAAACCTGTTGTGGACGCGGCTGAGGATTCCTTATTCGCTGGAAGAGGCAAGGCCATAAAAGATGTCCACACAGCCAAAGGAATGGACTGCACCGATTGCCACACGCAACTTGATATCATGGGAGATGGAAATCTTTATTCCAAACAACATGAAGCCGTAGAAATTCGTTGTGAGACTTGTCATGGAGACAGTCTTGCCTACCCCTCCATTACTCAGATCACCGACTCCGCAGACCCGGCTATCAGGGTCAGCAAACATTACAAGAGCGGTGCGAATAAGGTCGAGGACTGGATGGCGGTTTCGGCACGTAGTCGGAAGATGACCAATGTGAAAGTTCAGGATGGGCGTATGGTCACCATCGGCAAACAAACAGGCACGATTCATGAAATTCCGTTGGTGAAAGATTATCTCGATGCCCACTCCATTCCCCAACACCAGTCCCGCCTGGAATGTTCAGCTTGCCATGCACGCTGGGTCGTGCGTTGCCCTGGATGCCATCAGAGCATTGGGCAGGATCAAACACCCGAATCCCATTCCATGGATATAGGGGAACCCGCATTGATGATCGGACCTCGTGGGAAAGTAGCCCCCATGCTGACCCAGCCGGAAAGGCATTTGACGGTTCTTGATGAAAGGGAAAAACCCATACCCGTTTTAGGACGGATGGGGAATGAGCGAGGCCAGTACCGAAAATGGGCTTTCACCAATCCACATGGGACTTCAGGCTCGAATCTGGCTTATGCGCTGAACCCGCATTCCATACAAAAAAAAGCCCGCTCTTGCACCAGTTGCCATTTGTCTCCTGAAACTTTAGGATTAGGAGCTGGCGATCTCAAGATAGGAAAAAAATTCACAGGAAAAAATGATTTTGTCGATCCCCTGAACCGTACAGATAAAATGCTGAAGGCATCACAGTTTGACCCGCAAGCCAAAGTGTCGATGCGAGGAGAACCCCTTGCGGGAACCCATCAGCCTAAAGCCCGAACATTTAATCAGAAAGAAATAGTTCGGATTTTAAGAGTTGGAAACTGCATACCCTGTCATGACCGTTATGATGACCCGGTTTATCAGGATATCAATCAAAGCTATGCTTTTGCGCGTACAATGGATCACCGTCGATTACGGGAAAAAATATTGAACTTGAGGCAACCCCCGGAATGAACCGTTTCTTTAAAATTTCAGCCCTCCTGGTAATAGCAGTAAGCTTTTGGTCCTTTCCTTTTCTGTCTTCAGGGCAGGACTTGGAAAATAAAAATCTATTCGGATTTTTCGGCAGTGATGAACCTGACCCGTCTTCCCCTGAGGCTGAAGAAAACCCGTCGGGCTTGCTCGACCTTTTCAGTCAACCTGACCGCGAGGACAAGGCCGGAAGCATATTAGAATCTGAAGTTGATAGTGGTGCCGCGCCGATGGTTGAGTCCAAGACCATGGTTCAGGTGCCTGAGGCTCTTCAAAAAAAGGGTTTTGATGCCGCCGATTTTAACGACCCTTTTTACCGCGTGCGGGGTTTTCAGGAAAACTCGGAAAATATTTTGCAACCGGGAACCACTTTGGATGGAGTCCAGTTTCAGAATTATGGTGATTCTGAAAAATTTATTGAGCGCTTCTACCGTGAGTCAGGATTTTCCATAGACGCAGTTTTTGGAAAAATTAAATATCTAGAAAAAAGAGGCGGGTGCTACACCTGCCATCAAGGTATCGAACAAATCAGCTCCAACCACAAGATGTCCTGCGTCCGTTGCCATGGCGGTAACCGCCGAGCCAAGTCCCTGCCGAAAGCCCATAAAGGGCTGGTGGCTAATCCCTCTTCAATGGAAAATGCACCCAGGTTTTGCGGAAAATGTCATGAAAGCCATGTTAGAAAAATCGGCCGGTCTGTAATGGCCACCGCCAAACGCATGATCAACATCACCCGTTATGGCTGGGGTGCTCAACCTGTCGATGAACTACCCTATTCCCTTTACCCCGGAGAACAGGAGCAACCCTATCCCCCATCAGGAAACGGGCACGAAGTAGACGGATTTCTCAAAACCAAGTGTCTGAGATGCCATCTGGATGCACCCGGCCCGCACCGGCCAGGAGACTACCGTTCAACTGGGTGCTCAGCCTGTCATATGGTCTACACCAATGATGGTATTTCTCTATCGCATGACCGGGCTATTCAGGCACTACAGGAAAAAGAAAAATCTCAAAATCGGTTTGAGCGAAAATTCGCCAATAAATCCATGAGTAATCGGCGGGGCTACCCACTGCTCCATAAGTTCACCACCGCCATACCCAGTGTCCAATGCGAACATTGCCATAACAACTATGGCGTTGGTGGAGAGTTTGAAGGTCTGCTTGCCAAACCTGCCCGACCTCGTTCCGTTCCCAAATCAATCAGCGATGAGAAACCGGTTCTATATGGAAAAGAACATCAGTTTCTGGTTCCTGATATCCACCGAGAAAAAGGCATGCATTGTATCGACTGTCACATTGGCGATGAAATGAAACCAGAGATCGAACCGGAAGGGCTCCGTTCGGCAGTACAAATACGCTGCACTGATTGCCATGGAACTAGCACAAAACTACCCGAAGGATTGTTGTTGATAGGGTCAGATTCCAGAACTAAAAAACTATTGAAGAAAGCTAATTTAAATCCCAACTTAAAAAAAAGGATCCGTGCGGGAGATACGGTTTTGGTGAACTCCAGCTTCTCTCCCATGACACATATCAAACAGGAAAAAGACAAGTGGGTTTTAACGTCTAAGGTGACGGGAAAAAAACACAACATTCCCCTTCTAAAAAATATTGCACCGTCCATCGCCCACCAGATTCCAAAACACATGGATGAGGTAGAGTGTTCGGCCTGCCATGCCAGATGGTCAGCGGGAGAATGGGGATTGCATCTCATTCGCGAAAATACGTTCACCCCTGAAAAATGGAAAGACTGGAACCTGACAGACCCGGATCTGCAGGAACTTCTCTCAAAAAATGAATCTACTCCTCAGGGAATGATCAACTGGCTCTCAGCAGAATCTCGTTCAGGTAGCATAGAAGGAGATCGTATTCCTGGGTTCTGGTGGTCTGTGTTCACCGATACCGGATGGTCAGACCTGATATTAGGAAAAAATAGTCGCGGAAAATATTCGATACTAAAACCCCGTTATCAGTATTTCATCACCGACCAAACCAATCCGCTGGAGATTTCGGCAAAACGAGCCGAGCCCCCATTAACACTGGATGGAAAAGCAGGCCTGATCTGGACCGCCTACACCCCACACACGACTCGCAAGACTGTCCGTAGTTGTGAATCCTGCCATCAGAATGAGTTATCAGCAGGGTTGGGCGATCCTCTACGACAGAACATTAAAAACTCAGCTACGTTTTTTGATGAATTGCGATTCAACAATCAAGTTCTGCCGCAGTTTCAACTCAAGCAGGGAGTAACGAAAAATGGTGAACCTCTGCAAACAGCTTTTCCAAATGATGAAACCCGTTTTCTTAATGAGGAAGAAATTTCCACATTGCAAGAAATGACAGATCGTTACCGATCGTTCCGCTTTCTGAATTTACGCGAGCTGAGTTTTCCTCGTCTGCTTTCCCGTCAGGAATTTCCTTATGATACCAAGCACCGTGCGAGGGAGAATATAGTGGGAGCACCTCCACTAAAGGATGATCTTTATTATAATGTGAAAAAAAACCAACTTCTAAAAGTTGAACCCGAAATTCCTACCGCCGAAATCCCACCAGCTCCACAGGAGATCGTTGAGCAAAATCCTGTAATCACACAACCAGAAACGCCGGAACCGGCTCAACAAAAGAAAATCATAGAGTTTTTGTACGACCTATTTCAAGAAGGCTACACCCTTAACAACGGGGATAACAAAACACCCCTTGAACCCGCACCATGAAAACCCTGACAACTCTTATATTAAGCGGACTTCTACTTTCAACACCTGCCAGCGCAGGGGTATTGGAAGACAAAAACTGCGGCTCCTGCCACCGACTGAAAGCTGAAGAAACAGAAAAGGGTTTTACCGGACCAGACCTGCATTACGCCGGCAACAAATTCCAACCGGAATGGTTAAAGCATTTCTTGAATAACCCTGAAGTCATCCGGCCTGCCGGGTTCGTCACCGACCCTGGGTTTTTGCCTAAGACTGATCTGCCACCGCATATTTCTTCCTCAAAAGAAGATGCCAACGCCTTGGCTCAAGAACTAATGGATTTGAAAATTTCCGCACCCACACCCGTAACCTCGGAACCTCTATCAAAGGGACTACGAGCAAGAATCAAATATCAATTTGAACGGACGTTCGGGTGCATCTCCTGCCATCAAAGTTTGAATCTTGCTGGCAAAATCCGTGGAGGAATATCTGGTCCGTCTCTGGTCAATGCAGGGAACAGACTACAGGCCGACTGGGTCGCCGACTGGCTGAAAGCACCGGAAACATACACGGCAAAGAGGCGCATGCCGCGCTACAAAATGGAACCTGATACTCTGGATCAATTCACCCGTTTTCTCATGACGCTGAAAAAAGAAAATATAAAATAATCCGATGATAATAAATCGTAAATTTTTACTCACCAGAATAATACTCCTGACAACTCTTGTCACTGCCTGTGGACAAAGTGAGCAGGCCACACCTGCTGCCAAACCTCCAACACAGCAGGAAGTCGCGGAAGTCACCCAACAAACCCCGCAGCCTAAGCCAGTGCAGGTTACGGAAGACACTCGGCAGACCTATCAATGGTATTGCTCCCAATGCCATGGAATAAAAGGAAAGGGCGATGGTATCAACGCAAAGCTTCTCACAGTTCCACCCCGTAACCACACCAAAGCCGCATATCTCGAAACCCGTACTGACGAACAACTTTTTGAGGCCATTAAATTTGGCGGACTCTCTGTAGGCCGTGCTCCCTGCATGCCTGCGTGGGAGCACACTCTCGAGGAGGATGCTATCCACTCTCTGGTTCGGTACATCCGCGAGCTATGCGATTGCGAGGCCTTGTAGCAGAGAACCCCTACTGGTAACTCGCAATATTTTTTTATGTCAAGGTCGTGCCTAATTGATGTCATTTGTTTGCTATAATCATTTTCAGGAATAAAAGGAAGCGCTCCTTCCCGTAAAGTTTATAAAAAAGTGAGCCACCATTATGATCGAAGTAAAGCCATTCCATGGTCTGCTGTATGACACCGGGGTCACAGGACCTCTGATAGAGGTCACCGCTCCCCCTTATGATGTGATTTCTCCTGCCCTTCAGGAGTCTCTTTATCAGAAGAGTCCGCATAATGTTGTGCGCCTGATTTTAGGCAAGGAGTTTTCCACCGACTCGGAAATGGATAACCGCTATACCCGTTCTGCGAACACCTTCCGGCAATGGCTGGAGGAGGAAGTTCTTGTTCGCGACCCGCAACCGGGGTTTTATTTATACAGTCAAGAATATGAGTTTGAGGGAGAAAAGTTCTGTCGCACAGGTTTTTTCGCCCGGGTCAAAACGGAAGCATTCAGCGAGGGTAATATTCTCCCTCACGAGTTCACGCTTTCCAAAGCCAAGACCGACCGCACTCATTTACTCAATGCCTGTCACGCCAATTTCAGTCCGATTTTTGGTCTGTATTCGGACCCTGAGGGGGATATCGATGCCCTGCTCAAGGACGAGAGGAATATAGAACCGTTGTCTGTGATTGATGATGGCAGTGTTGTCCATCGCATCTGGCGCTTAAAAAATCCCGCCATCTGCCAGAAAATTTCAGACCAGATTCGTAATAAAAAGATATATATCGCTGACGGGCACCACCGTTATGAAACCGCACTGGCTTTCACAGAAGAAAACCAAGGCAAAGTGGATGATTGTGCGCATGTCATGATGTTCCTGACCAATATGGATTCAGATTCAATGTCTATCTTCCCGATTCACCGGGTAGTGAAAAGCCCTGTACCCTTTGATCGCGAATCATTCCTTAAAAAAGCCGGGGAGTATTTTGACATCGCCCCTTGGTCTGGCTCGCTGAATGGAACGGAAGTAAAATCCCAATTGAAAGAACTGGGCGATTCACAAATTACTTTCTGCGCCTATATGGGGAAGGATCACACCTTCATCTTAAAAGTTAAAGATCAAAAAAATGTTGTCCCTCTTTTGGACCACAACGAACCTGAGGATATGCAGGTTCTTGATGTCGCGCAACTCCACGCCCTCCTTTTCAGGCACATCCTCAAGATTGATACCCGGGAAAAATCTGGGCAACAATATGTTTCGTACAAGGTGAACTCCGAGGAAGCAATGGGGATGGTGGATAGCGGCGAATACGATGTGGCATTCTTCATGAACCCCACTCTCATAGAACACGTGCGCCGTTTGGCGGAAAAAGGCGTGCGACTACCGCAGAAGGCCACCTTTTTCTATCCCAAGCTTTTATCGGGCTTGGTCATCAACAGGTTCGGACTATGAAAATTGTATCCACAGAGTTTCTAGTCGGAGCCGTTTCGGCCAAGCAATATCCAAAAGGGGAGCTTCCTGAGTTTGCCTTTGTAGGCCGTTCCAATGTCGGCAAGTCCTCTCTCATCAAGTCCTTACTCAACCGGAAAAAGCTGGTGCGCATCAGTTCTTCTCCTGGTAAGACTCGTGAAATCAATTTTTTCAACATTAATGAAACAATGATGTTTGCCGATCTTCCTGGCTATGGATTCGCAAGAGTCCCTCCGGCTCTGCAAAAAAAATGGAAAACAATGATTGAGGAGTACCTGACCCAGCGTGAACCTCTCATCTCTATCATTTTTATCGTCGATGTCCGACGTAAACCAACAGAGTTGGATTTGACCCTGAAAGAATGGCTGGAAGAATTAGATCGAGACTATATTCTTGTGATCACCAAGGCCGACAAGCTTTCAGCTTCTGAACGCAGTAAACAAGTCAAACAAATTAAAACCGCGTTTGCGGGCAAAAATGCCCTGGGCTTCAGTGTCTATTCCAGCCTGAAACATACTGGGAGAAAAGAACTCTGGGCTCAATTACAAAAGCTGAGTCGTGAAGACAAAAAAACCCTCTTTCCTGAAGAGGAAAGAGGGTAAATAGTTCCCGCTAATGGCAAAAGGTTCTCGCCAGTTATCTGCAGTTATCCCCAGAGTTCGTCCGGGACCTCCAAGCGATCAACCTTTTTACCTTGGGCAATGTGCTGGTCAAGAATTTCGTCCACATCTTCCGGCTGAACCTTCTGGTACCAGACACCATCCGGGTATACAACCACGACAGGGCCCACTCCACAAGGACCAAGACATCCAGTACTAGTAACCACGCATTTTCCAAACAACCCTTTTTGCTCCACCCCCATAGACAGCTTTTCAAAAATGGTGTTAGAACCATTTTCTGTGCAGGAGCCTCTGGGATGTCCGGGTGGGCGGCTGTTGGTACACACTAAAATATGATAACTTGGTTTCGGCATCAATAAATCTCCGTTCTGGTTTATTAAAATCCTGAATGCTACATTAGATGTTTCACAAAGGAAATAGTTTTTTTTAAATGAAAGTTTTCAATACAAAATCTAAGAAAGAGCCCGATCTCCCTAAAGGTCGATTTGATGGGGATTATTTAAAGTCCTGGCTAGAGCCTCTCGAAAAAGAACCTATCTCCCGCTTTGAATTTTTCACACTAAAAGGAGATGCCTCGGATCGAAGTTATTTCCGAGTCAACTACTTCTTGAAAAGCCGCCCAACGGAAGCGTCATCGCTCATCGTCATGCAACTGAAGGAAGCGGGTTCTGAAAAAGAACCAGATTTCAACCGCATGCAAAAATTCCTAAAACATCTCGATATGCCGGTTCCTGAAATTTTATACTACGATGCCGAACGAGGGCTACTTTTTCTTGAAGATGGCGGCGACACTCATTTAGAAGATATCACCCGCAGTTCTCCCGATAATATTTTGCTCTGGTACCAGAAAGCCATAGAACTTATTGTAGCCATGCAGACTCGCGTTACTAAAAACATGCAACCCCATTGCCCTGCCTATGCACTGAAATTCGATGTTGAAAAATTGATGTCGGAAATGGACTTCATGATAAAATACTATCTTAAGGGATTCTTAAAATGCGGGCTGAACCAAAACGAAGAGTCAAAAATCCGAACGGCCTTACTTGGACTCTGCGAGACACTGGCTGGGGAAGAAAGAGTTTTTGTCCATCGAGATTTCCATTCAAGAAATCTATTGATCCGTGATAACAACCTTCTGCTCATTGATTTTCAGGATGCCCGGATGGGTCCACGCCAATATGACTTGGCATCCCTTTTAAAAGACTCGTATGTTGTCCTGAGCAAAGAAACCCGAAATGAATTGTTGAGTTATTACCTCCAGCGCATGGAAGAGGAAGAAGGCCAACCTATTGCACACTCCCCTTTCCTTAAAATTTTTGATTTGATGTCGATCCAGAGAAACCTGAAAGCCATTGGCACTTTTGCATTTCAATACATGGAACATAAGAATGAACGGTATCTGGAATATCTTGCCCCCACTTTGCAACACATCCAAGACACGATCTATTCCCAACCAGACTTGGAACCACTGGGAAATATTTTAAAGCAGGTGATCCCCGGACTCAACCCAGACAACGGAAGTCGGGCTACTTGGCCATGATGATTCTCAAAAAATATGTTCTATTTATGTTCATAAGGGTCTATCTACTTACTGTAACCGGTTTGGTCGGAATTTATTTGATCATAGATTTTTTCGAACGAGTGGATGAGTTCATGGCAAAAAATGCTCCGCTCATTGACCTCGTTTCTTATTATGTTTATAAAATACCTTTCATTGCCGGTTATATGGCACCCCAAAGCGTACTTTTAGCTACGGTCATCACGCTCGCCTCGCTGGCAAAACAAAACGAGTTCACCGCAATGAAGGCATGCGGCATCAGTGTCACTGGCATCACTTTTCCGATCATTGGAGCATCAGTTCTTATTTCCGTTATGGTATTGGCCAGTAGCGAATATCTGGCCCCCATCACCAACCAAAAAATGAATTATATTTTTTTTAGCAAGGTTCGAGAAAAGGCAACCTATGGTGAAATCCCCAAAAATGACCTATGGCTCAAAGCCAAAGACCATTCTATTTGGAGCATTGATACCTTTGACCTGGAAAAATCTATCTTGCAAGGCGTCATCATTTTAGTTCCAGATGAAAACTTTGGAATCAAACAAAGAATTGATGCCCTGAGCGCAGTCTGGGCAGTAGACAAATGGTTTTTCATTGATGGCTATGTTCGCCACTTTAATGAAGAAGGGCTGGTGTCCACAGAATATTTTGAGAGCCGCTCATTCCCGGTTTCTGAATCCCCAAGCGATTTTGCCCGAGTGAGAAAACGACCAGAAGAGATGAGCTTGAGGGAAATGTACTCGACGATTCAGATTCATACTCAAGAGGGTAAAGATACTACTCAGAAATGGATCGAATTGCACCGCAATCTCTCTTATCCTTTCATCAGCATTGTGTTGGCCTTACTGGCTATCCCCCTGTCACTAAGATCCAGCAGGCATGGAGGACTATTGTTTTGTGTAGGCGTGAACCTGGCAATGGGTTTTCTTTTCTCTTTTCTCTATGCCCTCAGCATATCTCTTGGTCGCGGGGGAACCTTTGACCCGGTTCTTGCCGCCTGGGGTCCCAACTTGCTGTTCACAGCTCTCGGATTTTATTTACTTCTCACCATGGACAGCGAAAAGGCTTTTCCTATTTAATATTGAATGAAGAAAATCGCTTCCATAGATATTGGTTCCAACACGGTTCGACTTCTGATTTTGGAGTTTGACGAAAACCAGAATTTTCAGATTCTTACATCTCGAAGAGTCATCACCCGTCTTGGCGAAGGTATGGACATCCACGGGAAACTGATGGAACCTAGAATGTCTGCAACCCTTTCAGCGTTATCTACATTCCAGCAGGATTGTCTGGACCATGGCAACCCACCACTACACGCCGTCGCCACCAGTGCTGTGCGAGAAGCTTCTAACGGTAAGGAGTTTGTCCGTCTCGCCCGCGAGACAACAGGCATCGAAATTGAAATCATCCCCTGGGAAGAAGAAGCCCGCCTCACGCTGGAAGGAGTTTTCTGGAAAATACCACATGAAAACCGCAGGATACTCACTCTCGATATCGGAGGTGGCAGTACTGAATTCATCCTCTCTGAAGGAAAAAATATCGTCGGCTTTTGCAGTAGCCCTTTAGGAGTAGTGCGACTGACAGAAAAATTTATTCACCAGCACCCGGTGGATATTGCCGAATATGAAAACCTGACCGCCCATTTAAGAAACGAGTTACAAGCGATCAAGAAAAAGCTCTCGGCCTTCATGCCACAGGTACTAATTGGTACTGCCGGAACTGTCACTACACTTGCCGCTTTGAGAGAAAATATTTACCCCTATGATCCTGAAAAGATTCACGGGGCTTTGTTACCCCGGCAAGGTGTCGAAAGTCTTCTTCAAGACCTGAAAGAAAAATCTCTCAACGAACGGTTGGCGTTAAAACCACTTGAGCGGGGACGGGAAGATTTGATCATAGCGGGAACAGCCATTGTTCTTGAAACCATGCAAATATTTCAATGTGACCCCCTGCTGGTCAGCGAATACAGCCTGCGGGAAGGGATCATCCTGAAGGCCCTGAAAACTCTAGAATCCGGTACCTCTTGACAGAGGCGCATATTCCTCTTAAAACCCTGACTAAAAAGAGCTTGAGGGCTGATTGAATTTGACTTCAAGGCTCATTTCAGATATGGTTTTCCATCACTATGACTACTAAAAAGAACTCAACAAAAAAATTGGTCTCCATTAAGAGATCGCCAAAAGCTACAGGTCACCCCATGAAGGGCCGGGATGTTCTGGTTAAGGCCCTTGAAAATGAGGGTGTCAAAGTTATTTTTGGCTATCCCGGTGGAGCTTCCATGGAAATCCACCAAGGGTTGACCCTGACTAAAAAAATCCGCATGGTCCTGCCCCGCCACGAACAAGGCGGTGCTTTCGCAGCAGGGGGCTATGCCCGCGCCACCGGAGACATTGGGGTCTGCCTCGCAACATCAGGTCCTGGAGCCACAAACCTGATCACGGGCATCATTGATGCCAAGATGGATTCTATTCCTCTTATCGCCATCACCGGCCAAGTACCAAGCACGGTTTTGGGCAGTGACGCATTTCAGGAAACCGACATCATTGGAGCCACGTTCCCACTGGTCAAGCACAGCTATATGGTCCAGAGTGTCGCAGAAATTCCGCAGGTCATACATGAAGCATTCCATATTGCCCGAACCGGTAGACCCGGACCTGTTCTCGTCGATATTCCTAAAGATATTCAACAGCAAGAAGGCATAGCTGATTTTGACGTTTCGTTTGACTGCCCCAGTTATCGGCCTAATTTAAAGCCCTCGGTACTGCAATGTAAAAAAGCGGCGCATGCCATTCAAACCGCGAAACGTCCGGTGATTTATGCAGGTGGCGGCATCATCAGCAGTGGAGCTTCTGCCGAACTGCGGGCCTTTGTAAAGAAAACAGGAATCCCTATTACCACCACGGCAATGGGTTTGGGAGCGTTCCCTTCCAACGATCCGCTTTCTTTACGCATGTTGGGAATGCACGGGGCGGTTTATGCCAATATCGCTATCAATCATGCCGATCTGGTTATCGCCATGGGAGTGCGTTTTGACGACCGGGTCACCGGCAAGCTTGCCGAGTTCTGCAAAGACGCGCAGTTCATCCATATTGATATAGACCCAACGGAAATCAATAAAAATATAACCGTTGAGATTCCCATTCAAGGCGACGTCAAACAAACATTAAAAATTCTCCAGGGTTATGTGGAGCCAAATAAAAATATCAAACCGTGGATAAAACAGGTTAACGACTGGAAAAAAGAATTCCCTCTGGATTTTGAGCTCAAGAAGAACGAAATTGTTCCGCAATCTGTCGTCAGCGACATAAACAAGCTCTCGGCTAAGGACGCTATTTTCTCAGTTGGTGTTGGACAACACCAAATGTGGGCAGCTCAATTTCTCGATTTTGACCAACCCAATAACTGGCTGTGTTCTTCCGGCTTAGGGGCAATGGGGTATGGACTACCCGCCGCTATGGGAGCCCAGGTTGCGTTTCCCAACAAGCAGGTGATCAACATTGAGGGCGATGGAAGTTTTCTGATGAATATTCAGGAACTGCAAACTCTGAAAATAGAAAATATCCCGGTAAAAAATATTGTTCTCAACAATGCCCATCTAGGAATGGTGGCCCAATGGGAAGACCGTTTTTACAAGTCCCTTCGTGGTCATACTTTCATCGGTGATGCCAACTTCGCCGAAGTTGCGCACGCTTTTGGAATCAAGTCTGAAAGTATTTCCGACCCAAAAGATGTTATACCGGCTTTGAAGCGCATGCTCAAACACAAAGGCCCTTACGTTCTAGATGTGAAATATCCATACAACGACAAGAGTCATGGACATGTCATGCCAATGATTCCGGGAAATCATACTTATCTCGACACCTGTCTGGACGCATCCACCTCGCTCCGGGATTATTGGAAAAAGAAAGGCCTGCTCGAAGAGTGACCGAATATTGGTCCGCCGGTTTACCTTCCACGTTGACCAGTTCCTATGTCCAACCATAATGAAGAACCGTTAAATCCATTTCTGTTGCTGGGGCCTGTGCTGTTGGCGGCATTTCTTTTTTCCTGGTCCATTTTCCATTCCGACCT
>JAJDBH010000185.1 GCA_029261455.1 Nitrospinaceae bacterium | reverse complement strand
TGCCAATGATTATGAAATCTTCTGTCCTGAAGGATGGCAAAGTTTTGACAATATGCAATACGCAACCATAGAAGTTCCTATCGCCATTTCTATGGATTTCAAAAAGAATGCTTTGAAAATTGTGGGTCTTTCAGGGATGGGCCTGTATTAGAAGCTAGTGTCACTGTTTAAGTGGGGCGTGAGGCCAGGGTTTAAATCGTGTTGAGGTATGAAGCCAGGTTGACCTTGCTATTTTTAATGCAAAGCTTTTTTCGGATATTTTTCCGGTGTGTTTCCACGGTTTTAATGGAAACACCAAGGTTGTTAGATATTTCTTTGCTGGTAAAACCCGCGCGAATCATATTGCTGACTTCGATTTCTTTGCCAGACAATGTGGCGAGATCTTTAGACATTCGCAGCCCAAATTGCGACGTGATTTTGCTTACATTTATTTCAAGTAACTCTAAAGATTTATTGCTAGGCCTGTTTTTGCTGTTCTTAATTCTTTTTAGTATAGGTAATAGAAGTTTTTCTGAATTGAAGGTGACCGACTCTTTTATCCGGTTTTTCCCAATTTCAATTTGACCCATTAGTTCCTGAAGAGCAGCATTTTTTTGGCTCAGTATCTCAAATTGCAGTTTTAGATCCTGCTGGCTGGTGTTTAATTTTTTCTGCATTTGGTTTCGTTCTGTGCAATCGCTCAGGATCATTTTGCAATATCGTCCAGGCTGATTATTTTTTTCTTCAACCCTGATTTTTAAATCTATAAATTGGACTCCAGGGGGATGATGGTGAACTTTTATGTTTTGAACGGAATTATCATGGTCATGGCTTTCGAGGGATTGTATGACTATTGCCTGATCCTCGGGTGCAATGAAGCAGAGAAAATTCTTTTTGACAAGAGTACCTCTGGGCCCACCAAGTAGTTTTACGGCCAATTTATTTTCTTCAAGAACCTCTCTTTTGGAATTCAGGGTCAGGTATCCAACAGGGGCAAAAAGGTACAACTCTTCGAAATGGTTTTTTAATTCTTCGAGTGTTGTTTGGGTATTTCGCAGCTCATCGTTCTGCATCTCCAATGCGACTTGTTGGACCTGAAGCTCACAAATCATTTCCCGGACAGTCATCTCAGAAAATTCTTTAGTGTTCCTGACTTTTGTTGCGAGAAATTTTTCGGCCAGTTTACCTAGGGCTTTATTTGATTCAGTTTTTTTCATAGCTTTATTTTAGGATAAAACTTTTTTAATGCGGAAATGCACTTTAAGGGCAAACAACTTTCAATCTTTGTAATGTTTAAAATCTCCACTTCCCCCCTCATTTTAGTGCCCTTGAAAACTATACCCATTATATACCTTATTTTCTTCCGTTGAGGTTTAAATTGAACTCTATTAATATTAATAAAATAATGAATTTATGTGAACCTATAGCCTTAATTAAAAATGAATTTATGTGAACCTATAGCCTTAATTAAATGGGTATATAAATTTTTTATATTCTTAGCACTCTGCCTGCATTTGCATTTCTCCTTTCGAGAAAGATTCCTAGCTATCCGGGATTTTTGGGATGGAACGTTACAGTTATGTTAATTCTATTTTAGAGGGGAATAAACTAGAGGCAAACGATATCTTGGCTTAACGAATTGAAAGTATCTGGGTTTTCGTTACTTGAAGTGAGGGGAGACCAGTTAGTCTTTTTTAGTAAAATATGAATTTAGAGGATCATATGCTTCTCCAAGAAAAAAATAATGGGGGTTTTCCTGAAGACTCTGCCTGCGTTTCCGTTTCTCTTTTCGATATGCTTTCCTCTCTATCGACCGCGTTAGATTTGATTGATATTGAGCTCATTGATCACCATAACAGGGTTTGCTACATCGCTACCAAACTGGCTACTCACCTGGGTTTCTCAATTGAGAAAGTTAATGAAATATTTATGGCGGCGATGATGCACGATATTGGAGCGATTGTGTTCTCGGACCGCATGGGGCTGAACAACTTCGAAGTAACAAAAGCACACCTTCATGGAGAGTTGGGGGCTTTACTTCTATCAAGGTTTGAACCGTTTCGAAAATTTGCCCCGCTGGTGCGATTTCATCATGTTTCCTGGAATTACGGCGAGGGAAAAAATGCTTTCGGTGAGAAAGTGCCTTCTGGAAGTCATATCCTGCATTTGGCGGACCGCATAGCTGTATTGGTTGATAGACGCCAGCCTGTGCTTCCCCAGGCTTCATTAATCAATGAAAAGATCAGGGGAAATTCCGGCAGGTTGTTTGCCCCTGAATTTGTGGATGCGTTTCTTGAAATTTCCAAACAAGATGCTTTCTGGTTGGATTTGATGAGCCCTTCCATAGAAAGGGTTATCCAAAAAATATCATGTTTACCTCGCACCAATTTAACTTTGGAGGGACTCACCAGCTTATCTCATTTTTTTGCATTGATCATTGATACTCGCAGCCGATTTACCGCAACCCATTCAAGTGGAGTGGCTTCGTCAGCTATGGAATTGGGAGCTGCGCTAGGAATGAATGCGCCTGATTGTTCAAAAATCAGGATAGCAGGCAATCTGCATGACCTGGGCAAGCTTATGGTTCCTGAGAAAATTCTTCTAAAACCTGGAAAACTTACAAATGAAGAATGGCTGGTTATGAGAGCTCATCCCTATTACACACATAGAATTTTAGAACGTGTTGAAGGGTTGGAAGACATCACTTTTTGGGCCTCCAATCACCATGAAGAACTTAATGGTGGAGGTTATCCCTTTGGCATGAGTGCGGATAATCTTTCTTTGGGGGCCAGAACCATGGCGGTGGCGGATGTTTTTACGGCAGTGGTTGAAGATCGCCCCTATCGAGCAGGCATGAAAAAGGAGGAAATCCAA
>JAJDBH010000184.1 GCA_029261455.1 Nitrospinaceae bacterium | reverse complement strand
GAATTCTAACTTTGTAATCGTAAAGATTGACTTCTTCCAGCTCAGGGTAAAATTTGACCAGGGCTTTTTTGATGGCCTTGTCCAGTGCGTTGATCGGGCCGGTGCCCTCGGCAGCTGAAACTTCCTGAACTCCATTAACGCGCAACTTGACCGTGGCTTCGGAGATGGGTTCTTCATCTTCCTTGCGTTTTTCAACGATGACACGGAATCCGATAAATTCGAAATAGATTTCTTTTTGGCCGAGCGCGTCACGCATCATCAGTTCAAAAGAAGCCTCGGCACCTTCATACTGAAAGCCCAGGTTCTCGGACTCGTTTAGGGAGTTGAGAATTTTCGCAACTTTGGGGTCTTTATCGTCAATGTCGATGCCATATTCCTTGGCTTTGTGGAGCACATTACTTTTTCCTGAAAGGTCAGAAACCAGAATGCGCTGGTGGTTGCCCACTTTTTCGGGTTCGATGTGCTCATAGGTCACGGCATTTTTGCGCACTGCGCTGACATGCACTCCGCCTTTATGAGCAAAGGCACTTTTCCCCACAAACGGTTGTTGGTTCCAATGCGCTCTATTGGCCAACTCATCCACAAAAGCAGAAACGTCTTTCAGGGATTTCAATTGTGCATCATTCATACAATTGATGCCCATTTTAATTTTTAAATTGGAGATGATGGAAACCAGGTTGGCATTTCCACAGCGCTCGCCAATTCCATTGATCGTGCCCTGCACCTGTTCGGCTCCAGCTTGAACAGCAGTGAGCGAATTGGCAACTGCTACTTCTGAATCGTTGTGGGCATGGATGCCCATTTTAACGGTGATTGATTTTTTAACCTTTTCAAAGATCGTACGCACTTCGTGCGGAAGTGTGCCACCGTTGGTGTCGCATAGAACGATCCAATCTGCACCTGCGGACTCAGCTTCTTTGATTGCCTTGAGGGCGTATTCTGGATTGTTTTTGTAACCATCAAAAAAATGTTCGCAATCAAAGAGAACTTCATCGCGGTGTTTTTTCATGTAGGCGATGCTTTCAAAGATCATGCGCAAATTTTCGTCTAAGCTGGTGCCTAGAGCATCTTTCACATGCAGGTCCCAGGTTTTTCCGAACAGGGTCACCACCTGAGTTTCGGTTTTTAAAAGGGCCTGTAGAACAGCATCGTTTTCCACTGTCTTTTCTGGATAACGGGTGCTGCCAAAAGCTGTGATCCGCGTCTGGGAAAAACTGGCACGGTTAGCCTTCTCAAAAAAATCGATATCTCTTGGGTTCGATCCCGGCCAGCCTCCTTCAACATAATGCGCCCCTAGCTCGTCCAGTTTGTGGGCGATACGGATTTTATCCTCCACAGTGAAGGAAATTCCTTCGGCCTGAGACCCGTCTCTAAGGGTGGTATCATAAATTTTTACGGAACTCATTTCTTAGCAGGGCTCACTATTTTTGCTGTTTTCTTTTTGGCTGTTTTGCCTTCCAGTTTAAATGCATCGTGTAGGGCGTTGGCGGCAAGTTTAGAATTTTTTTGTTCAATGATGCAGGACACTTTTATCTCTGATGTGCTGATCATCAATATATTAACTTTGTGGGCGGACAATGTTTTGAAGATTTGTGCTGCTACACCTGAGTGACTGCGCATACCCGCTCCGACAATGGAAAGTTTAGCAATTTTCGCATTGGAGCTGACTTGGGTGGCTTGGATTTTCTTCCCCACTTTATTCATGATGACCATGGCTTCATCCAGCTCTTCCCGTGCCAGTGTGAATGAGAGGTCGGTGTGCCCTTGCTCGCTGACATTCTGAATGATCATATCCACAGAAATGGATGCGGCGGCCAAAGGCTCAAAAATATTAGCGGCGATACCCGGTTGGTCTGGTACTTCCTTCAGGGTGATTTTTGCCTGGTTTTTGTCGCACATGATTCCGGAAACTACCGGTTGTTCCATTTTTGGATCCTCCTCGCAGATCAAAGTTCCCTTGCCCCCTTCCTTCTCCTTGAAGGATGATTTAACAACCAGGGGCATTTTGTATTTATGGGCAAATTCCACACAACGGATTTGCAGGACCTTGGCTCCCAGACTGGCCATTTCTAACATTTCATCATACGATACCACATCAAGTTTTTTGGCCTGAGGCACCATTCTGGGGTCAGAGGTATAAACCCCATCGACATCGGTATAAATTTCACATTGCTTTGCACCGAGCGCAACCGCCAAAGCCACTGCTGAGGTGTCCGACCCTCCTCGACCCAAAGTGGTAACATCGCCTTCCTCATTGATACCTTGGAATCCAGCGACCACGATCACGTGATTTTTATTCAACATTTTACGAGCTCTCTGGGCATCAATGCTTGTGATGCGAGCCCGGGTATGGGTGCTGTCGGTTTGCAGGCCAATTTGCCTTCCGGTCATGGAAAGCGCAGGAATGCCTCTTGATTGCAAAGCTAGCGCTAACAGAGCAGCCGAGATGCGTTCACCGGATGACAGGAGCATATCGACTTCCCGTCTCGCTGGGTTCTTAGAAAGGCTCCGGGCCATTTTCAATAATTTATCGGTTTCTCCTGCCATGGCTGAAACCACGACCACGATATCGACACCGGTCTTTCGGGCTTTGACGATGCGGTCAGCCACATGCTCGATGCGCTCCAAAGTGCCTACAGAAGTGCCGCCATATTTTTGTACGATTAAAGATTTGCTCATAACTGGTTTGTTAAAAAAGCCATCAATAGATCAGGAGCGTTGTCGAATGATTTTCCATTTTCTAAAAGCTGTTCATCGTATTGACTACTATTTCCTGATGTAGCAGGGTAAACCAAATAGGGAACAGGAGACCGTTCGTATTTCATCGACATGGCGGAACTGACATGGTTGACCACCACCATCATTTTTATATTTTCCATCGTCTCCATCGCTTGCGCCAGAGGTTTAATGACTTCAGTATCGAAGTCTTCAATGGTTAAAACCTTATCGTCAATATCTCCTTTGAGTGAAACTTCTTCACCCGCTGAAATGTGGAGAAAAACCACATCCTTACTTTCAAGTTCTGTGAGTGCAGCCGAAACTTTGCCGGAATAATTAGTGTCGGAAAACCCGGTTGCGCCATCCACATCCACGACATCCATGCCGGTGAGTTTGCCGATTCCTTTAACCATCAAAGAGCCGGTGATTATAGACGCACTTTTATCATAGCGCTCTCTGAAGGAGGGCAGGTTGGGCAGTTCTCCGTTCCCCCAAAACCAGATACTGTTAACGGGGTCTTCATTGTCGGCAGTTCGTTTTCTGTTGTAGGCATGGTTGTGCAAAATAATCTGTGCCTGGTTCATCACAAAAACCAGATCGCGAGCAGGTTTACTCTCTGGCATGAACTGGCGAATGCCTTCACCGATGAGTTCGTTCGGGGGAGACAGTCTTTCTGAAATCGGCGGACTTTTGATAAACATCAAATTGTGATAACCACCACCATGATGAAACGTAACCGGAGCATCGACCACTTGTTCGTTTAGAGCATCAATGAGAAGTTTGGAATCAACAGGGGAAAGATGTCCACCCGTATAATCCTTCATGACCATATCGTCATGTGTGGGTTGCAAGGTTATCAAGTCGCAGCAGAGCGCAATTTCATCCGGCTCGGGTTTTATTCCTAATCCCATTGCAGAGAGAGGGGCATGACCTGAAGAATATTTTTGCGGATCAAGGCCCAGAAGTCCCAGGCAGGAAACTTCATTTCCTGGATGTAGATCATCGGGAATGGTTTGAACAGGCCCACCGGTTGCATTTTTAGTCAGGGCATCCAGGTTAGGGGTGTCGGCCAACTGCAACGGGGTTTTATTATCTTTTTCCGCGAAAGGCTTGTCTGTCAAGCCTGCCACGATAACAACCAAGTACTTCATTTGTTTAGGGATACAAGGATTGTGAGCTTAAATATAATTAGGAAGCTTTAATTATAACTTAATTTTTGAATTTTCCATAACTTATTGAGAAACAAGGTTGACCACATTAAATAGTCCGGTCATACAGGGTAGGATTTATCACAACTGTGACTTTGCTGGAGTGTGAGTTGATGTAACCTGTCTATGTATGGTCGTAGACTTTAAAAATCTGTGTCGAAAACTATTATATGATCCGATTTTTAGAATCCAAGGGAAAACGGGTTTTAATATAAAAATCAGACTGTTATGGACGATAGAAAGCTTTTGTGGTAACGTTTTACGATGCAAAAGCTCGGGGGTTTTGCTGGCTTTTACGTATGTGTTTTCATAGTGCTGTTATCGGTGGCTACCAAGTACGGGGAGAAAAAGGAGAGTTTATGTATGAAGTAAAGGAGATTTGCAGAAATGGTGAATCTCTACCTTTGACCACAGACGGATCGCTTAGAATTGTATTTATCGGGACAGGCTCTGCATTTGCCAAGCGCAGACGTCAATCCAATATATTGGTCATTCAAGGAAATCATCATGTATTGATCGATTGCGGTACTCAGGGGCCCTTGGCCCTCAATGATTTAGGATTGAGTGTTTTGGACGTCCGTTGTTATCACCCCACACACAGTCATGCGGATCATATTGGTGGATTGGAGGAGGTGGCCTTAATGAATAGGTACACGCCTAATATTTCAAAACCAGATATGATTATTTTACGTGATTACCAGGATATTCTCTGGAGCAAGAGTCTTGCCGGTGGTTGCGAATATTGCGAGGCAAATCAGGGTCGACCGCTACAGTTGACGGATTTTTTCAACATTCTTCGCCCAAAAAATATTGAGATTGAAGGAAGAAAGTTCTGGGCCTACAAGCATGGACCTATCGAACTGGTCATCATGCGAACGCGGCATTTTCCAGATACTGCGATCAGTGTGGATGAGTCACAGTGGTGTTCGGGCATATTCATCAACCGTCGTGTCTGGATTTCTGGGGATACTATGTTTGATGCAGATTACCCCATACGTTTTGCCAATCTGGCGGAAGTCATGTTTCATGACACGCAATTATTTTTCGGAGGCGTGCATGCCTCTTATCAGGAGTTGATGACACTGCCTGAAGATGTGCGCAAAAAAATGTACCTCTACCATTACGGAGATAATTGGGACAAGCCCGAAACCTGGGCCGGTGGATCGGATAAATATACCGGCGATCCGGTTAAAGATGGGTTTTTGGGTTGGACTGAACAACGAACGGCTTATGATTTCTATTGATCCTTTTACGCATGTTTCAAATGGAGAATAGCCTTTTCACATGAGTTACCAAGTCACATTAAATACTTGGTCGGGTGCGAGTAAGACGGAGGCCGCTGAAAAGCTTGCCATAGTATTCCGGATCAGCAACGATAAAGCTATGACCGTTGTGGATCATTTATGTCAAGGGCTACCTTGGCGTTTTGACCGCCGCATTCCTGATCATCAGGCGGATACGGCATCGTCCTATCTTAGTAGTTTAGGATTTGTTGTGGACCTTCACCCTGTCGAAGGTGAGATCGAACCCCTGCCTAATTCTGTTGTTCTGGAAGAAGCCCCCGAGAAAGAGGAAGTCTCTGTACCCGAAGATAGTTATGGATTTAAGTTTCAGGGAGATGGTCGCACCCTTCTGAACATCAGTTTTATGAATCTGCTCAAGACGGTGTTCACTCTGGGTATTTATCGGTTCTGGGCCAAAACAAATATCCGCCAGTATATCTGGGGTCAAACATTATTCGCTGGTGACCGCTTTTCCTATCATGGCACCGGCAAAGAGCTGCTGAACGGGGCATTCCGGTTTGGCGGTGTCATTGTTCTTTTGGGTTTGATAAATATCTATATCTTTTTTAATGTCGGGCCTGCAGAAGGTGAGATGTTTGCTGATCTGTTCTCTCTGCTTTTTGTGGTTATGATTCCGGCTCTCCTGGTTGGGGCTTGGAGATACCGTCTTTCCCGAACCGCCTGGCGCAATATCCGTTTTTCTTTTCGAGGAAAAAGGATGGACGCGTTTGTTTTGTATTTTATTGGCGGTGTGTTTACGGTTTTGACTCTTGGTCTTTATTGGCCGTTCTTCAAAATGAAAAGCGAAAAATTCTGGCGTGAAAACTCTTGGTTTGGGGATGTTCAATTAGGCTTCTCTGGCATAGGAAAAGACTTTTTTAAGAAATACATTCTCGCGATACTTCTTACGCCACTTACGTTGGGGTTTTACCTGTTCTGGTTTACTGCCCATTTAAAACGATATTTGTGGTCCCACACTCATGTTGGCGGAGCGACCTTTAATTTTCCGATAAACGGAAAAGATTATATGAAGCTAAAAGTGACCAATTTTTTTATTCTCCTGTTTACTCTTGGAGTGGGTTTCCCCTGGGTGGTGGTTCGTAACCAGAAATTTGTGACGGACAACTTGATTCTTGCTGGAAATATTGAATTAAACCATATAGTCCAGGAAATGAAAACCAGTGGGGCATTTGGAGAAGAAGCTCTGGATGTCATGGATATTCCCCTGGATATGGGTTAGTATCACTTCGTAAACTTCCCAACTATTAGAGCTTAATTTAATCCTTCACCAAGGAGCGGGCATGCATGCCCGAAAGCTGCAATTTGCAGGTGCTTTATTTGATGGCAAAAGCGCCAGAAGACATCCTGTCGATATTGAACTGACCCCACGCGAAATAATTCTCAAAAGGCCCGACCATGAACCGATCCACTGGTTCTACTCCAACCTTCGGTGGGCCGGAAATACCATCAATCCTTTTAACATTGAACACGGTGAAAGCGAGTATCTGGAAACACTTGTGGTGGAAGACCCCAATTTTTATGAAAGTGTTTCAAAGATAGCACCGGATAGTTTTTTTATTGCTGGAAAGCAAACGGAAATTAACTGGAAAATTTATATTGCGGGAATACTCATTCTAATTTTTTCCGCGTATGTTTTTGTTAAAGCGGTGCCTGCATTTCTTGCTGACCGGATGATTGATAAAATCCCTGTTGAATGGGAAGTGACCCTGGGTCAGTCTATATTGAAAATGCTACCGTTGGAGCAGAAACCCAATCAGAAGGTTCTAGCTGTTTTACAGGATACGGTTGATTTACTGGAACAGTCCGTCGAAGGTAAGCAACCTTATGACCTGAAGATATATATTTGGCCAGGGAATACGGTCAATGCCTTGGCCCTTCCTGGGGGACCCATCGTGGTCTTTCAGGGGCTGCTCAATCAGGCAGAGTCTCCCGAGGAGTTGGCCGGAGTCATTGCTCACGAAATTCAGCATGTTTTGCTCAGGCATTCCACTCGCGGAATTCTGCGCAACCTGGCGCAGAATATGTTTCTGACACTTTTAATAGGGGATGTGAATGCTGTCATGGAAGGGATGGCGAGTCTTGCCGGCGAACTTGAGACTCTGGGGTTGAGTCGAGATATGGAAGCAGAAGCGGACCGAAAAGGGATGGAGTTGATTCTAGCTGCAAATATAGACCCGCATGGAATGATTCGGATTTTTGAAAAGTTGACGCAAGAGGAGTCTTCCCAGGAAGGAGGAATAAGAGAGAAAACGGTAACCGAAGAAAAAGGAATAGAGTTTTTTTCTTATTTTTCGACCCATCCTTCAAGCCAGAATAGGCTGACAAAGTTAGAGAAGCAGATGAAGCCTTACGAAAACAGAACTTGGAGGCCTCTTTTTCCAAACCTGAATTGGAATGAAATGAAGCCTGAGAATTGATGCCTGCCTCTATACCTTCCACAAGTCATTATTCTTATAGCCCGCGTGTAGTTTAGTGCTGGGGTCTAATAATCTTGTTTGCCTTTTTTTGTTTAGATTGCCAGGGTTGGGTGTGCCACTAGCTTCAGATGAATTGGCCATGGTTTCGCTTTGGGCGCAAATGCCTTACCTGGAAATTTTCTCCAACTACCAATACCCCAATAACCATATCTTTCTGAGTCTTGTTCTCAGCTTCCTACTCAAAATATTTGGATTAAAAGAATGGCTGTTACGAATGCCTTTATTGATTTGTGGGATGGTCAGTATTTATTTGAGTTACTACCTGGGGAGAAGAATATCGGGAAGTTTTATCGTAGGAATTTTCACCGCTTTCCTGAGATTAAAAGATGATTGGTTACAACCCTTGCAAGGATGGGAGAAAGTGGGGCTAAACCAGTCCTTTTTATAGTCTTCACCCTATAGGTGGGAAAAGGTTTCGAGTCCTGCGGGAATCCGGCCCTTGATTCGGTTTGAAAATTCCTTTACGGTTGCGATGGAGAGCAAGAAACCTGTATCACATAAGGCTTCGGCTTTGACTCTGAATTTAATGGAAGTTGCTGGCAAAAAAAGAAGTTTTTCGGGAGTTTTGGTGGGAGGGCAGATGAAGGTAGGGGGTATAATTTTAGACCCCAGTTGGCTTGCCAACCCATGGATGTTGGATCATCCCTGCGGGGGCGAAATTTTTAATCGCCTCTGGAATCCGGCTGTTTTTATTTCTCAGGGTGTGGGGGATTTGTCAGTGATAGATGTGACGTTTTCCAGACATCCTGAGAGGGGGCATTTAGAAATTTTTTGAGTTATCGAATTGATGAACCGGGAGTGGTAAAAAAATGATTGTAGTTACGGGAGGAGCAGGATTCATAGGCAGTGCGCTGGTGCATGGGCTTAACCAGAAAGGAATTGAGGATATCTGGCTGGTGGATGATATTGACCATCCTGAAAAACAGAAGAATTTAGACACCCTTACCTATACGCGTTGGGTGGGTAAGGATGATTTTTTACAGGAAATCGCAGGACTCAAGGCGTGTTCTGCAATTTTGCATATGGGAGCGTGTTCGTCCACAACAGAAACCAATGAAGCTTATCTGAGGAAAAATAATTTTGAGTACACGCAATCCCTCGCCGAGCACTGCTTGAAAAAAGATGTGCGTTTTATCTATGCCTCCAGCGCTGCAACTTATGGAGCTGGAGAGAACGGATACTCCGATGATGAATCGCTACTGGAAACTCTGACGCCTCTCAACCTCTATGGATATAGCAAGCAATGGTTTGACTTGTGGGCCAAAGAGGCAGGGGCACTGAAGACCATCGTGGGGCTGAAATATTTTAATGTATTTGGTCCGAATGAATATCATAAGGGTAATATGCAGAGCATGGTCCGCAAAGGATTTTTGCAGGCGCGTGATGTGGATGCGCTGAACCTGTTTAAATCGTACAAGCCTGGGTATGTAGACGGTGGGCAGGAACGAGATTTCTTATACGTACGCGATGCAGTGGCAATGACCTTGTTTTTTTTGGAGCACAAAGATATCGGGGGAATCTTTAATGTTGGGTCGGGCAAGGCGAGAAACTGGAATGATCTTGCTTCCGCAGTCTTCCAGTCTATGAATAAAAAAGTTGATATAAAATATATAGATATGCCCGAATCAATCCGTAATCAATATCAGTATCACACCTGTGCTGAGATGGGGAAAATCCGGTCTGCCGGGTTTGCAGAAGCAATCACTTCTTTAGAAGACGGGGTTTCGGATTACGTAAAAAATTACCTGATTCCTGACAAACACCTTAAGTAGGCGCATTTTTTTAGAGTAAGCAGAGGATTAGCTGGCTTTATGTTTTTCCATGATTTTTGCCAGGGTGTTTGTGGTGGAATGTCCTTGGACGATGGGGATGAGCTCAACTTTTGCCCCATAGCCTTCAACGATTTCGCGGCCGACAACTTCATCGATTTTATAGTCATCCCCTTTTACTAGAATATCAGGTTTGATTTCTCGGATGAGTTTTTCGGGAGTGGTTTCGCTAAACAATGTGATGTAGTCGATGTATTTTAATGCTGCTAGAATATTGGCGCGTTCTCTTTCGTTTTTGATGGGCCTGTTTTCACCTTTTAACTTCTTAACGGATTGATCGGTGTTGAGTCCGACTATAAGAATATCCCCCATGGATTTTGCTTTTTGCAGGAACTCGATATGTCCTCCATGGATAATGTCAAAACAACCATTGGTGAACACTACCTTTTTATCCGTGCTCTTTGCCATGCTGATAATTTTTTTCAGCTCTTCAAGCTCAAGAACGGTATGAGAGGTGCGTAGCATTTCTTCCTGTAGAAATTCGTTGATTTCTGCCAGGGTCACGACAGCGGTACCTACTTTGCCAACAACAACGCTGGCAGCCATATTTGAAAGCCAAGCGGCTTCCTTATAATCGAAACCCACAAACACAGCCATACTAAATACGCTGATGACCGTATCTCCGGCACCCGTAACATCAAAGACTTCCTTGGCCACGGTGGGAATAGATACGAGTTTTTCTTTATTTTGATATAGCGACATGCCATCTTTCCCCTGTGTTATGAGGAGGGCCTGTGCTTTTGTCAGGTTCAAAAGGTATTCGGCGGCCCGGCCCAAGTCTTCTTTATCTTCTATCTTGATGGGAACCGAGCGAGAGACCTCTCTGAGGTTTGGAGTGATGACAGTAGCACCCTTGTACAGGGAAAAATCCGAGCTTTTGGGGTCAACGATGACAGATTTCTGAGATTTTTGAGCCCGGTGCATAACAGCTTTAATGACTTTTTCTGTCAGGATGCCTTTATGGTAATCGGAGCAGATAATTCCATCCATTCCGGGAATAACCTGATTGATATACTGAATTAATTTCTTTTCAGTTTCTTCGGTGATGGGGCGGTTATCTTCCTTATCGACGCGTAAAATCTGCTGGTTATGAGCGATGATCCTCATCTTGGAGGTTGTAGGGCGATGGACGAACCGAAAAATTCCTTCTGTTTGAATAGAGCGGTCATGGATGGTTTGTAGAAGTTTGTCGCCTTTTTCATCCTGGCCAATGGCACCACATAGATGGACTTCGCAACCAAGACCCACAAGATTATTGGCGACATTAGCGGCTCCACCCAAAGCCAGATTTTCTGAGCGTGTTTCCAAAATAGGAACGGGTGCTTCTGGAGAGATGCGATGCACACTTCCCCAGATGTATTCATCCAGTATCAAATCGCCGACAACGAGAATTTTTGGTCGTTCACTGCTGTTAAAAAAATACTTAAACTTTTCTTTCATTTACAAGTCTTCTTCAATAAGTTCGCAGATAATATGCCCGATGGTTATATGTACTTCCTGAATCCTGGCCGTGTCATTAGAGGGGACGACAATGGATAAACTAGCGACCTCTTTTATTTTACCCCCATTGTTGCCTACCAGTCCAATGGTCTCTGCACCGATGGAGTTGGCTTTTTTTAAAGCTCTCACAACATTTTCCGAGTTGCCACTGGTGCTAATTCCCACTACGGCATCGTTTTCCCGGGCATGGGCTTCAACTTGTCTCTCAAAAATTGTGTCAAAGCCATAATCGTTGCCCAGAGCAGTTAATGAAGAGGTGTCGACGGTGAGAGCGATTGCAGGAATGGCCCGACGTTCTTTTTTGAACCTGCCGATCAATTCAGCTGCAATATGTTGGGAGTCGGCGGCGCTTCCTCCGTTGCCCATCAATATAAGTTTTCCCCCTTTATCAAGGCGAGACTTGATGCGGGTTGCGGCTTCCAGAATATCCCCTGAAAGGGTATCGGCGACCGTTTTTTTCAATTCAGCACTGGTATAAAGAAAATCTTTAACGCGTTGCATAAGCCCTCATTGTGCAAAAATCTAATAAAAAAAACATCCTACATTAAGCAGGTACTATTCTACAGCAAGCCTTCATCAGCAAAACTAAAAAATCCATTTCCACCGATGATAATATGATCGACCATATGAATCCCGATAATTTTTCCGGTTTGGTTGAGTCGATGGGTAATTTCAAAATCTTTCTGACTAGGTGTGGGGTCTCCACTTGGGTGGTTATGGATTAAGGCGAAGGAAGCGGCAGATTCACGAATCGCCGGGATCATGACCTCCCTGGGGTGAACAATGCTGGCACTCAAACTTCCTTCCGATATAGTCAGGTCTTTAATGAGTTGTAGTTTTGGGTCCAGAAGCACGATCTTTACAATTTCTTTTTTCAGGTTTTTCAGAAAAGGAGAAAATTGTTCCACAAAAGCCCGGCTGGATTTTAATTTCACCTTTGTGCCGGTTGGCTTTGAAGCCATGCGCTTTCCCACCTCCAGCGCGGCTTTTATTTGTGCCGCCTTGGCCGCACCAATGCCTTTTATCTGACACATTTCGGTAACAGTTGCCTGATCGAGATTTTCCAGTGTGCCAAATGCGTTGAGCAAATCTCGACTCAAATCCACCGCATTTTTTTTGGAGCGTCGATCCCCGGAACCTATCAGGATACCCAACAAGTGGGCATCCGACATGGTACTGCTTCCATACTTGATCAACCTTTCACGCGGGCGCTCGTCTTCCGGCCAGTATTTTATGGCAGATTTATTTTCTCCCGGCATGATAACATCCTGAGTTTCAGGTTTTCAGCTGTTCCTTGAAATATTCCAGAGTTGATTGTAAGCCCTCATCCAAGCTGACTACAGGTTCCCAGTTTAAATATTTTTTGGCGCGGGTGATATCGGGTTGACGGATTTTTGGGTCGTCTTCAGGTAAAGGAACGTGGATAATCTTACTCTTGCTGTTCGTGGCGTGCAAAATTTTATCGGCCATCTCCTTAACCGTCATTTCATTTGGGTTGCCAATATTGACAGGATAGTTCTGTTCTGACATCAGCAGGCGGTAAAGACCTTCAACGAGATCGGATACGAAACAGAAACTTCGTGTTTGTGAACCTTCTCCGTAGACGGTTAAATCTTTTCCCGTAAGTGCTTGTTTTAAAAAATTGGGAATAGCGCGACCATCATTAACCCGCATGCGCGGCCCATAGGTATTAAATATACGGACGATCTTGGTGTTGATACCATGGGTTCTGTGATAAGCCATAGTGATGGCTTCAGCAAACCGTTTGGCTTCGTCATAGACACCGCGTGGGCCAATGGGATTCACGTTTCCCCAATACTCTTCTGGTTGTGGGTGGATCAACGGATCTCCATAAACTTCAGAAGTTGAGGCCAGAAGGAAAGTGGCATTTTTAGCTTTTGCCAAACCGAGGGCATTATGCGTGCCCAATGCACCAACTTTAAGAGTTTGAATGGGGAGCTCTAAGTAGTCAATGGGACTGGCAGGGGACGCGAAATGCATAATATAATCCAACTTGCCTTCCAGAGTTATAAACTCAGAGACATTATGTTTTACAAACTGGAACTTGTCGCTTTTTATGTGGGATATATTGTCTATAGAACCGGTGATGAGATTATCCATGCAGATGACCTCATGTCCTTTATTAAGAAAGAATTCGCATAAATGCGAACCGAGAAAACCTGCGCCACCTGTGATTAATGTTCTTGGCATACTTACCTCATGATTGATTTGGAATCGGGATTGGATCAAACAGGGTTCCCCGTTCAATTTTATAACCAGTTTGAAAATTTTTGGCTGACATACTTTTTTTGCCTTCTTGTTGAAGCTCGGTGATGATTAGTCGCCCTTGTCCAGTACCGACTTCAATGCCTACATCCGTAACTCGGGCAACCTGACCGGGGGTATCATCAGGGGACCCCTCACCAGTTTGTACTTTTAATATTCGTAACCGTTTTTTGTTTAACAAAGTGTAGGTTCCCGGCCACGGGGTCAAGCCTCGAACTTGATTCGAGAGAGTGGTTGCGAATTGTTCCCAGTGAATTAGACCTTCTTCTTTTTTTAGCTTGCCCGCATGCGTCGCTTGGCTGTGATCCTGTGGCACTGGCAGCAGTGTATTTCCTTCAAGTCTCTTGAGGGTTTCGAGTACCAGAGCTCCTCCAATTTCTGACAAAGTATCATGCAAAGTTTGCGCTGTATCAGTCTCATGAATAGGAGTTTCTTGCATGAGCAGAATATCTCCTGTATCCATGCCTTTGTCCATAATCATGGTGGTGACTCCCGACTTTGTGTCACCGTTAAGAATAGCCCGATGGATAGGGGCCGCGCCCCGGTACTTTGGCAAAAGTGATGAATGCAAGTTGATGCAAAATTGTTTGGGAATTTTAAGAAAAGTTTCGTTTAGGATTTGACCAAAAGCGACCACGATAATTGCGTCGGGTCGATTTTGTTTTAATGACTCGATAAACTCTGGATCATTAACCGTTTTAGGTTGTCGTATGGGAAGGTCAAAATCTAAGGCATATTGTTTGATTGGCGAAACAAGAAATTTCTGTCCCCGGCCCTTTGGTTTGTCGGGCTGTGTGATGACCGCCAGTATGGAATGTGTAGAATGGTGCAGGGCTTTGAGGGTGGGAAGCGCAAATTCTGGTGTTCCCATAAAAATAATGTTCATGCATCCTGCTCTTTGATTTTCTTTTTGAATTTTCGTTTTAGAATATCCCGTTTCACTTTTCCGAGGTTGTCCCAAAAAAGAATACCGTTTAAATGATCCATTTCATGTTGAAAGGCACGAGCCAGATATCCCTGAGCTTCGTAGCGGATTTCGTTTCCATCTAAATCGTAGCCCTTGATTTCGATCTGGCTGGCCCGGTTCACTTCGGCCATTACATCGGGAATACACAGACAACCTTCTTCACCGATCTCGCTGCCTTCCATTGCGGTGATTTCCGGATTGACCACGGTAACCAGGTTATCCTTATCGGTTTCAACGCCGATGTTAACCACAAACAGGCGCCACGGCAACCCAATCTGATTGGCAGCAAGCCCGACTCCCGGAGCGGCGAGTGTAGTTTCCACCATATTTTCAGCAAGGGTGACCAGTTCCCCATCAATATTTTCAATGGGCAGACACAATTTCCTTAAAACAGGATCAAGACAGTTTTTGATTTCTAGTAAAGCCATGTTTAATAAACCTTATCGGTCATTGACAAGAATATCATCAGGGTCAATTTCCGGGCAATTTTAATACAGAATGGGTCAGGTATCTAGTCCCACTCCCACTCGGCGTGGGGCCAGTTGGCAATAGCCCGTTGAGCCGAGAGAACGTTTATTCTCAGACGCACAGTGAAATTTGCCAGCGGAGGTGCTTCGCCTAGGTGGTGTATTCGGCATTTATTTTAACGTAGTCATAAGAAAAATCGCAGGTCAAAACTTCTTCCCATTCTTTGCCACCATGCAGGTCAATGGTTATATCGATTTCATGTTGTCGCATTGCCTTGACCAGTTTCTGGGGTGATAAATTTGTCGGGTTGCCATTTTTCACCAGCAGGTTTTTATTTAACAAGATATCTACTTTGTCGGGATCAAAGGATGCGCCAGCATATCCTACCGCACAAAATATTCGTCCCCAGTTAGGGTCTTCTCCAAACAATGCAGTTTTGACAAGTGATGAAGTGGCAACGGAGTTTGCTATGAGATACGCCTGTTTGCGCGTTTTTCCTCCTTGAACGCGAACGGTGACAAATTTGGTTGCACCTTCTCCATCCAGAATAATCTTAGATGCCAGGTTTTTGCTTATTGTTGTTAAAGCTTTTACAAATTCCCGATAGCCCGATGTGTTGGGTTTTATCGCAGGGTTTTTTGCCTCTCCATTGGCGAGGACAATGACAC
The DNA here is from genome assembly GCA_029261455.1 of Nitrospinaceae bacterium. Classification (GTDB taxonomy): domain Bacteria; phylum Nitrospinota; class Nitrospinia; order Nitrospinales; family VA-1; genus LS-NOB. Next base: position 2,011 of record JAJDBH010000184.1, on the reverse strand, counting down.
AATCATTAGTGCTGTTGTCGCCATCTACGGTGATGCGATTGAACGAGCGATCAGCGGCCTCTATAAGGGCCATTTTAAGAGTTTTGGAATCGATCGCTGCGTCGGTGTACAAAAACCCAAGCATGGTTGCCATGTTCGGGTGAATCATGCCGGACCCTTTAGTGACCCCGCCTATGGTGATTCGTTTGCCTTGAAAAGTATATTGAATGCGATCTGACTTTGAAACCAGATCAGTGGTCATGATGGCTTCAGCGGCATCGGTCCAGTTTTTTGCAGTCCGTCCTAATTTTTTCACCAGTAGGGGAGCGGCCTTTATGATTTTTTCGGAAGGAAGCGAAACTCCTATCACCCCGGTGGAAGCGATGAGTACTTCTTTTTGCGGAATGGACAATTCTTCGGCAATTGTTTTTGTGATTTCATCGCAGTCTTTCATGCCCTTAGGGCCGACCACTGTATTGGCATTTCCACTGTTGACAACAATGGCGCGGCAACTACCAGATTTTAACGCACGACGGCTCCATGTCACACCGGGTGATACAATCCGGTTTTTGGTGAAGACTCCAGCGGCAGTGGCCGGAACATCGGAAATGAATAATGCAAGATCTTTTATGTTTTTTGCTTTGATCCCGCAGCACACTCCCACAGCCTGAAAACCGGGAACCGCGGGATTGCGATTTTTTGAAAGTTTCATGATTTTTAAGGGAAAATTGCAGGAGCCGTGAGACCCATTTTTTCATTCAGCCCCAGCATGATGTTCATATTTTGAATGGCCTGCCCCGAGGCGCCTTTAATCAGGTTGTCCAGCGCACTGGTTATGATCAGGCGCTGATTGCGTGAATCCACTTTAAGACCAATATCGCAAAAATTAGAAGACAGCACATGCTGACTGCTGGCGAATTTTCCGGGACTCAACACGCGTACAAAATGTTCGTCTTTGTAAAAGTTGCGATAGTGTTCGACCAGTTTTTCATCGCTGATGGTTTCGTTCAGGTTGATATAAACTGTGCTTAACATTCCCCGGGTCATTGGAACCAAATGGGGAGAAAACGTGAGGCGCACGGGTTTTCCTGCCAGAGCAGAAATCTCCTGTTCCATTTCAGGGGTGTGCCGATGACCGGCTAAACCATAGGGACTGATGCCTTCGTTAACTTCGGCGTAATGCGTGGCCAGGGAAGGTTTACGCCCGGCACCGGAAACACCGGATTTACTGTCAGAGATTATGGAGCCGAGGTTCACCCAGTCGGTCTTAAGAAGCGGAGCCAAAGCCAGAATCACACTGGTGGGGTAACAGCCTGGATTGGCAATGAACCGCGCTGCTTGAATGGACTGGCGATGTAGTTCCGGCAAACCATACACTGCCTGCTCAAGAAGCTCGGGGTGGGTATGGGTGACGGAGTACCAGTCCGAGTAGGACTCGGGATCTTTCAGTCGATAGTCTGCGCTCAGGTCGATGATTTTGCAGTCGGACTGCAAATAAACAGGAAGTTTGTCCATAGCCGCTATGTGGGGCAGCGCCAGGAACAATACTGAGCAATCTTTAGTGATACTGTCATCGAGAGGCCGAAGCTTGAGGTCAACGACTCCATTCAAAGATGGAAAAACGTCGGCAATACTTTGACCTTGAAAAGTCTCAGAGGTTAGAACCGTAAGTTCTGCCTCCGGGTGTCCGGCAAGAAGGCGAATCAATTCCAGCCCGGTGTACCCACTGGCTCCAGCTATACCTATTTTAACCATAGCAAAACCTGTTTGTTGAATAGGGGATTTTTCTGCCCCTTAAATTTGATTGAAAGAGTCGGTGCTTGGGCGGGGCAGGCTATACGCTACCATACCATAATGGTATGGCTTTGTTTTGGGCCTGAATAATCTGTGCTTTGCCCCGGTTGACCACCGGGCAAAGCCGGTGATTAACGTTTGGAGAACTGGAACTTTTTGCGCGCCCCGGGTTGTCCGTATTTTTTTCTTTCTACGGTTCTTGAGTCCCGAGTGAGGAATCCAGCTTTTTTAAGAGGTG
>JAJDBH010000183.1 GCA_029261455.1 Nitrospinaceae bacterium | reverse complement strand
ACCACCGAACCAATAATATAGTGAGTGCTTTCAACAGTAGTGATCCAGTTACGGATGGCTTCGCTGGTGGCATCCTTTAGAGTCCGTGTACCGCCTGTCACAGGAGTGACAGTCGCGCCCAAAAGCCGCATACGGAAAACGTTGAGGGCCTGTCTTCGCATATCCTCTTCACCCATGAACACTTCGCATTCCAATCCGAACAATGCAGCCGCAGTAGCCGTAGCCACACCATGTTGTCCAGCTCCAGTCTCGGCAATGACTCGCTTTTTACCCATTCTTTTAGTCAACAATGCACTGCCAATGGTGTTATTAATCTTATGGGCACCGGTATGAGTTAGATCTTCACGTTTCAAATAAATTTTCGCGCCGCCTAAATGTTCAGTAAGGCGCTCGGCATAATAAAGTGAAGTAGGACGACCCACATAATGTTTCAGGTAATAGTCCAGATCCTTCTTAAACTGCGGATCATTTCGAGCCTCCTCATAAACCTGCTCTAACTCCTTAAGAGCAGGCCTCAGGGTTTCTATTACATACTTGCCCCCAAAATTTCCAAAATGCCCACTAGCATCAGGCTGTTTATGCGGTTTCATGATTTGCTCCCAGATCTAATATTTTTCAAAAACGCACGAACCTTTTCGAGGTCCTTGACTCCCGGTGATTTTTCCACACCCGAGCACACATCCACTCCATAAGGGCGAACCTGACTGACTGCCTGGCGAATATTGCGAGGCGTCAACCCACCTGCCAGAATAACCGGTCCGATTTTTTTTGCGGGAAGAGCCAGGGTCCAGTCAAAAGTTTTCCCTGTGCCACCATGCAAATTGTCAGAAAATGTATCCAGAAGAAAACCGCTGACTGGATATTTTTCTAATAGCTTTATGGATTGAAGATCTTTAACACGAAACGCCTTGATCACGCGTCGGTGAATTTTTTTGCAAAACGCAGGAGATTCTTCCCCATGCAATTGCACCAGATCCAGCCCGCAATAATCGGCGATCTTGTTCACTCGATCAACAGATTCATTGACGAAAACACCTACCGTATCAACTAGCGGAGGAAGTTTTGAAATAATTTCTCGAACAGTCTTCATCGTAACCGCTCGCGGACTCTTTTTATAAAAAATAAAACCGACCGCATCGGCACCCTGTTCAACCGCAAACACTGCATCCTTCAGTTGCGTCATCCCACAGATTTTAACTTTTATTTGTGGATTCACCATTGCCTAAAAGCTCTTTTAATTTCTCAGGAATATTTGTTGAGGTCATTAAACTTTCGCCGATCAGAAATGCATGCGCTCCTATTTGTTCAAATTCTTCGATCTCTTCCCGGCCGCTAATTCCACTTTCACATACCAGAGTGTTTCCGGGTTCCTGTAACGCCATAGGGATCAGGCGTCGGGCAATACCTAAATCGGTTTTGCCATTAGTAAGATCACGATTATTGATACCGATCAAATTTGCCTTAGCCTCGAAGGCTTTTTCCATATCATATTCGTTATGAGTTTCAACAAGCGCAGGAAGCCCCAATTCTTTTCCCAAACAGAGCAGATCAGTCAATTGGTTTTGCTCAAGCCATGTGGCAATCAACAAAAACAGATCCGCTCCATGCGCCCTGGATTCATAAACCTGATATTCGTCGAAAATAAAATCTTTACGTAACAGGGGAATCGGGGCAATCGATCGCACTTCTTGCAGGATACCTATATGACTGCCAAAATAATTAGATTCTGTCAGGATGGAGAGCGTCGCCGCCCCATTTCGAGCGTAGTCTCCAGCAATTTCACCCGCATTGAAATTTTCCCGCAGTTCACCTTTAAAAGGTGTGCGCCGCTTGATCTCTGCGATGATTTTGGAACTTTTACCCCCGTTCAAAGCCTTAAAAACATCACGGACGGGTGCCTGATCTCCCATGCGCACTTTAAGCTCTGGCAATGGCAGTTTGCATTTAGTACCGGACAGTTCCTTCTGTTTGTCTGCGAAAATTTTATCTAGTATGTTCGACATTTTATGCGTTGGAGATCTTACACAACTCTTTAAGTTTTTCTCGCGCTTTACCTGAATCGATAGAATCAACAGCGCATTGGACTCCCAACGCTATAGACTTTACTTTTCCTGCTACATAAATAGCGGCAGCGGAATTCAACAAAACGATATCTCGTCTGGGGCCTTTTTCGCCATTCAAAATTCCCTCAATCATCGCAGCATTTTCTTCAGGGGTTCCACCCTTTAGGTCTTCGGAGAAACAAATTTCAAGACCAAGATCATCAGGGTCTAATTTATAACTCTTTATCTTCCCCTTTTTTAATTCTGCTATGTGGCTTTCGCCGGTCAGGGTGATTTCGTCCAAACCATCTGCGCCATGAACCACTAAGGCATGCGAACAACCCAGGTCTGCAAGAACCTCTGCCAGAGGTTGAACCCATTTCACATCAAAAACACCTATCACCTGAGCCTCTGCATTTGCCGGATTGGTCAATGGGCCCAACACATTAAAAATTGTGCGAAAACCCAGTTCCTTACGGACCCCGGCGGCATGTTTCATGGCCCTATGCATCAAAGGAGCAAAGAGAAAACCGATCCCAGCTTTCTCAACACAACGCTTCACCGTCGGCAAGCTGGCATCGAGATGCACACCGAGGCATTTTAAAACATCGGCACTGCCAGAACGGCTCGATACAGCCCGGTTGCCATGTTTCGCAATGTTAACCCCAGCACCTGCCGCAACCAAAGCACTGGCAGTGGATATATTAAAAGTATCGGCTTTGTCGCCACCAGTTCCACAAGTGTCTACCAAGGGCGTCGCCTTGATATTGAGTTTCTCGGCTTTTGCCCGCATCACCCGCGCGGCACCGACAATTTCAGCAACGGTTTCACCTTTTATATGTAACGCTGTCAGAAACGCAGCCAGTTGAGAATCGGTCACATTTCCTTCCATGATATCAGTCATGGCAGAAACCATTTCATTCTCAGTGAGGTCGTTTCCGTCTATAACTAAATTGAGTGCCGACAGGAACATCATGCGTGGTTTCCTTTAATAAAATTCCCCAATAATTCTTTTCCGCATGCGGTCAAAATGGATTCAGGATGAAACTGCACGCCTTCTATAGAAAGCTCCTTATGGCGGATTCCCATAATTTCGTTGTCATCGCTCTCTGCGGAAATTTCAAAGCAGTCAGGCAGATTCTTACGATTCAAAACTAAAGAATGGTAACGGGTTGCCTCAAACGGATTAGGTAGATCTTTAAACAGGGTCTTTCCATCGTGGCGGATCATCGAAGTCTTGCCATGCATCAGTTTACCAGCCTTGATGATCTCACCACCAAATGCCTGACCCACTGACTGATGCCCCAGACAAACTCCAAGAATAGGCACTTTCCCGGCAAAATGTTTGATCACATCAACCGATATGCCTGCTTTGTCCGGGGTGCAGGGGCCGGGAGAAATCACAATCTTTTGCGGCTTCAAGGCTTCAATTTCCTGCAGACTGATCTGATCGTTGCGTTCCACGCGTATTTCAGCACCCATCTCACCCATGTATTGCACCAGGTTGTAGGTGAACGAATCGTAGTTATCGATCATCAAAATCATACTACCCACCCCTTTTCAGCCAGTTCTATAGCCTTCAACAAAGCCCGCCCTTTATTCATGGTTTCTTCAAATTCACTTTTTGGAACCGAGTCAGCAACAATCCCACCCCCCACTCCAAGATAAGCCGTACTTCCTTTAATCAGCAAAGTCCTTATAGCTATAGCGGTGTCCATATTGCCGTTAAAACTGATATAGCCCACTGCACCGCCATATAGTCCACGTCGGGTCGGTTCTAACTCATCAATAATTTCCATAGCCCTGATTTTCGGGGCCCCGGAAAGAGTACCGGCCGGAAAAGCCGCTGCCAGCACATCAAAACAGTCCAAACCTTTTTTCAATATCCCCCGCACATTCGAAACGATATGCATGACATGGGAATATCGCTCAATGGTAAACCGCTCATTCACTTCCACAGAATTAATTTCAGCTACCCTTCCGATATCGTTCCGGCCCAAATCCACAAGCATGATGTGTTCAGCCAGTTCTTTTTCATCCGCTAATAAGTCCTTCTCCAATGTCAGATCTTCTTCCTCGTTTTTCCCTCTTTTACGGGTTCCGGCTATGGGACGAACTTCCACCTTGTCATCCTCCAACCGTACCAGAACTTCAGGGGAAGAACCTACAACCTGAAGCTCACCAAATTTCAGGTAATACATGTATGGAGAAGGATTAACAGTTCGCAGCGCCCGATAGATATCAAACGGGTCCCGGCTGATTTCAAACTTCAACCTTTGGGAAAACACAACCTGAATGGCATCCCCTTCCAAGATATATTCCTTGATTCGGTTCACCGCCTGTTTGTGGTCTTCCTCCTTCATATTTGATTCAAAGCTCAGCGCGGATTTTTTTTCTACATCGGGTACAGTGCCTCTGGGCAATGGCGTTTTTAATTTTTCTTCCAAAGCAGAAATTTTCTGGATCGTATTTTCATACACCCCATCAAGATCGTCACTCTCGACAAAAGCGTTGGATACTATTTTAATAGTCTGCGAAACATTATCGAACACCAGCATGGTATCTGTGATGACGAACTGGGAATCCGGGACGTCTAGATCATCTACCGTTTCTTCAGGGAGGTCCTCAAAAAAACGAACCATGTCATAACTGACAAATCCCACTGCACCCCCTGAAAACCGGGGCAATCCGACTGATTGCACGGGCTGATATCGAGCTAGAATTTCTTTTACCGCCGACAGAGGACTTCCTGACTCAATTATGCTCTGTTCACTTTTTCCATTTTTGACTACAGTCAAGTTCCGGCCTTTGGTGGTGACCACAACCGATGGATCGCAACCCAAAAAACAATAACGAGCCCATTTTTCTCCCCCCTCAATGCTTTCCAGCAGGAAAGAATATTCTCCGCCTCTTATTTTCATATAAGCGGATACAGGCGTATCAAGGTCGGCTAGAATTTCCTTATAAACAGGAATCAGGTTTCCTGATTTGGCTTTCTGTTTGAACTCTTCTAATGAGGGCTTGAACATAACTGTGATTAACTCATTACCAAAATAAAATCACTCAATATTAAAAAAGCACAGGAGACCTGTGCTCTTGCAACCTGCTAAAAATAAGGCCAGACAAATAGATTAGGCCGCCTTTAATATCAAGTATTTAGAAACCAGACCTTAACATCAGGCCAAAGCCGGTGTCAAGCAGTTTAGGTGGGGGATTTCAGGGGTGAGGCCAACAAGCATCATCAGCCTTCTACAGCTTTCCAGTCTTCGCCATTCCAACGCAGAATCAGTCCATTATCGCCAACAGCATAAATATTGTCTTCACTACTGCCCCAGATACCGGTGAGGTATTCTTTCGTGTTCGATTCTATCCGGGTCCATTCATTATCATCAAGATAGAGAATCATTCCTTCATCACCTACTGCAAACACCATATCCCGGGAAGGACCCCAGACATCAAGAATAAACTCCATGGTGTGGGAAGGCATTTCTGTGAAATCTACTCCATTAAACTTTAAAATGCAGCCTTCAGATCCAACTAAATAAACCTCTTCAGGACCAAACCCACAAACACCATAAAACTCGGCATTCGAGTTAAAGGTCATGCGGGTCCAACCTTCACCATCCTGCTTGAGCACCAGACCATCGAAGCCCACGGCCAGCATGCCGCTTTCTTTGCTTCCCCATAACCGGGTCACATCGGTATCCGTTCCCGTCTGAGTATATTTCCAGGAACTGCCATCATAGCGAAGGATTTTACCCAGTCTGGAACAGGCGTAGATTTCATCCGAAGAAACACCAAAAATGCCGTTCATGGGAGGAAGTTTTTCCATATCCTCGTCAGGCGCCCAGGTTTTGCCGTCGTAATGAAGGATTCGCCCATCGGTCACCACGGCAAAAACATTATCTGGCGCACTGCCCCAGATATCTTTAAAAGTCCAACGACCCCCTGTTTCCATAGGCGACCACTGACTGCCATCATAGTGCAACATGGTGCCTTCAGCACCTCCGACAAAAATATCGTTCTCGTTAAACCCAAAAACGGACAAAAGATGACTCGAAGTCAAGGCAGACATATTTGCTCCATAAAGTTATCGCTGTTTTCTAAATGACAATTGAAAATCATAGTGACATGTCACTCCATTCTTTGCCGTCATATTTTATAACTGTTCCATTTTCACCGGCTACATATATCTGATTTGGTCCAAGCCCTTTGACTTTTGTAAAATACTCATCTTTCAATGGCTCGATGGGTGACCACTTTTTGCCATCATAGTGAAGCATGGCAGCGTTATCACCGACTGCGTATATATCCTCTGCGGAGGTTCCCCAGATACTCAACAAGTATTCTTCAGTCCCCGACTCCATCGGTTTCCAGTCTGTTCCATCGTAGTTCAAAATCGTACCGTGAGAACCACAAATATAAATATTGTCACCGTGAGTGCCCCAGACACCAAACAGAGAAATCTCCTCATCCGTCAAATCCTCACGACGGTGGAATTCTTTTCCATCATAAAACCGATAAATCCCTTCACCACCCACCGTGTGAATATGGTCTACATCTTCGCCCCACATACCGAACAAGTCATGAATGGTGTTAGGTTCTCGATAATCCCATTTTTCTCCATCCCAGTAAAGCATCCGCCCGCCAACACCATAAAGAAAGACGTTGTTTTCATCAATACCATAAGCGGAATTCAGCGAGTCGTAACTACCAGTATCGACCTGTTTCCAGTCCTTACCATTAAATAAAAGGACAACCCCGCCAATACCCACGGCATAAATGCATTTCTCGTTTGGCCCCCAAATACCCATCAGTGGATTGGTATTTTCGGTTCGGACAGGTAACCACTCCTCCCCGTCCCAGTGTTGGGGAATACCATCTTTACCCACCACATAAATACTATCTTCCCGGAAAGGCATGATATCGAGCAAATCCGGTTTTTCGCCTGTAAACATATTATGAGTCCACTATTAAAAAGAGAGGTGTCATTTTACAATTATTAAACGATCCGAAAAGAATAAAAGCTCTCAAAAAACAGAAGGGGCTCCCGGCTCAAAGTCCGAGAACCCCTGAATTGTCAAATCTTGGCAGAATTAATTTTCAGCTTTGGCCCCATAAAAATATACATCGGTCATCTTAGGGAAATTTTTATTATCCTTGAACATGGCTTGTACCCCTTCACCCACATCGTTGTGGATCAAGACTAACTTTTCCAGATTAGGAAGGTTGGTAGATTGAGCCAGAGCTCTGGCTCCCATATCTCCCAGATCCGTCTCATACAAATCAAGCAAAGTGAGTTCTCTAAAGTTGGCAGAACCTGCAATCGCCTCAGCACCTCGCCATCCAATCGGATTAAAAGTCAGGGTCAATTGGGTCAGATTGCTCAAAGTCTCAGAGTTCGCAAGTGCCTCAACCCCTTCCCCTTCGAGGAAGTTCCAGTTCAAATTCAATTCCGTCAGGTTGCTCAGGTTCTTAGAGTTTGCAATCGCTAACGCGCCTTCATTTCCAATATCATTACGGTATAGAGAAAGCTGGGTCAACCGGGTAAGAGTCTCAGAAGTAGCAATCGCCTCGACACCTTCATCGCCAAGTTTATCTCCCAACCATAAGGAGACCAGGCTTCCAAGAATATTAGAGGTCGCGATCGCTTTAGCGCCTTCAACACCAACTTCGTTGTCGCTCAATATCAACTCAGAAAGATTGAGCATATTTTTAGACTCGGCTAAGGCCTTAACCCCTTCGTCTGTTGTAGTATTTTTAAACAGGTTTAAGGCTGTCAAAAATTTCATTTTTTCGCAAGCAGCTAAAGCCTTAACACCTTCATCCCCGATCTCGTTAAACTCGAGGAACAGAGCGGTAATCCCTTTAATCTTGTCGGATTCCAGGACTTTTATCAAATCCTCATCATCCAGTTCTTTCTCCCTCAGATCCAGTTCACTTTTTTCATCATTCAGTCCCTGGTCAATGAGGCTGTCGATATCTTTGACTTCTTTTTCAGCCATCCGCACACGCTCCACTATATAAACGATATTTTTGGAATAAGAGTAGTCGGTATTTTAAGGCAGTATCCGCACTTGTAAAGCTTAAAATCCAATTTTACCCTATCATTTGCCCAATTTTGCCTTATTTTCCATAGACTCAGGCTTTTGTCGCATTAAGTTGAGTCATACTCTGTTTGCTAGACCATGTTATCGTCCATTGCCCCCACGCCGAGTGGGAAATTAAAAAAATTTAATTTCATTCTCCCGCAATTTAAACTATATTTTCAGGGTTCTACACACGAATACTCTACGCGGTTCCCCGTAATATCCAACTCAACTTTATCCAAAGGTTTTTCTAAATGGTACAGAAGATCGATGAAATAACGGAACACGTCAATCAGGCCAGCACATTTATCCCCTCCCTTTTGCATGAATTGGAGCAAGTTATTGTAGGGCAGAAATATCTGACCGAACGATTGTTACTGGGATTGTTGACCGGAGAACATATTCTCGTGGAAGGTGTGCCGGGGTTGGCCAAGACCACAGCTGTGAAAACCCTGGCTCAATCGGTCAAAGCTGATTTCAAGCGCATCCAGTTTACCCCCGACCTGTTACCTGCCGATTTATTGGGAACACAAATCTATCAGCCTAAAACCGGCGAGTTTGATATTAAAAAAGGGCCTCTTTTTGCCAACATCATTCTTGCGGATGAAATCAACCGTGCTCCCGCCAAGGTTCAAAGTGCCTTGCTTGAAGCCATGCAGGAAAGACAGATCACCATTGCCGGTACAACCTTCAAGCTTGAAGAACCTTTCATGGTGATTGCCACGCAGAACCCCATTGAGCAGGAGGGGACTTATCCCCTTCCCGAAGCTCAGGTCGACCGGTTCATGTTAAAACTCCATATTGATTATCCCACTCGCGCAGAAGAAAAGCTCATCATGCAAAGAATGTCCACCTCCAGCAATGCTTACCAAGTTAAGCAAGTGGTGTCTCTTGACGAAATTATGCGGGCACGGAAAGTCTTTGATGAAATCTATATCGATGAAAACCTGCAGGACTACATCATTGACCTGGTTGCGGCAACACGTGACCCTGAAGGACACCAGTTGTCTTCCCTGAAAGGAATGATCCAGTTCGGTGCGTCTCCTCGGGCATCCATCTTTTTAAACCGGGCCGCCAAAGCCTATGCCTTTCTGCAAAGGCGGGGTTATGTTGTACCGCATGATATAAAAAGCATAGGTATGGATGTTCTCAGGCACCGGATCATGCTCTCCTATGAAGCGGAAGCTGAGAACGTGACGGCAGATGATATTCTCAAAAAAATATTCGACACCCTTGAAGTCCCTTAAAAATGCTTAAGACTCTGACACAGCCCTTTCGGGATTGGTTCCATGAATCGACTCCTGAACCCGAGCAGGATAAAAACCTCTCGCCGGAATTATTGCAGCGCATCAAGGCCATTCAAGTGAAGACCAATTATCTGGTCAATGACATCATGGCGGGTGAATATGTCTCGGCATTTAAAGGACGAGGAATGGAGTTCAGCGAGGTACGCGAATATCAACCCGGCGACGATGTTCGGTTGATCGACTGGAATGTGACAGCCAGAATGAATCAGCCCTTCATTAAAGAGTTCAAGGAAGAGCGCGAGTTGACCCTCATGCTTCTGGTTGACGTGAGTTCTTCTGGTGGGTTCGGTTCGGAGGAAAAACTTAAAAATGAGGTTTCTGCCGAAATCGCTTCGATCCTCGCTTTCGCCGCTATAAAAAATAATGACAAGATCGGACTGATCGTGTTCTCCGACAAAATCGAGCACACCATACCGCCGAAAAAAGGCAAAGCCCATATTTGGAATATCATTCGCACCATTCTTAATTTCAAGCCAGAAGGAAAAGGCACCAACCTTTCTCTGCCGCTCGAATACCTTTTGAATATCCAGAAACGAAAAGCCACAGCTTTTTTAATTTCTGATTTTCAGGATGAAGGCTATGAAGCAAAATTAAAACTGGCGAAACAGAAACACGATCTGGTCGCCATCAGCATCACTGATCCACGCGAGGAAACTTTGCCCGATGTCGGTTTGATCCAACTTGAAGATGCTGAGTCAGGGGAAACACTATTGGTCGACACGCATGACAATGAGATGACGGCGCAATACGCAAAGCAGTTCCAGCAAAAAAGAGCAAAACGAAAAACCTATTTCAGCTCCATAGGTATTGATACTATCGAAATTCATACAAACCGATCTATAACAGATCCAATTATCCGTTATTTCAAAATACGGGAAAAGAAACATTAATGACGAATCAAGCGCCTGAAGAAATCCCAACAGACGGAGTCAGCAAAAAGTTAAAAGTATTTGTCATCGTCCTCACAGCAGTGACTTTTATAGCTCTTGTGGCATTATTCACTAAGCTTGCAAATAAACCCAGTGGACCAGCGAAGATCGCATCAACGACCCAATCCTCTATACCAAACCAGAGTTTGAGCGACGAATATAACGCAGTGGGGACACGCCTTATGAACTCTGCCCTAAAAGAGCAGGCCATCGATCAGTTTATAAAAGTATGGGGGATGCAAAAAGTCGGTAGTCTCGAAAGAGCAAAAGCTGCTCAAACGGTCGGCAGTTTATATGCAGGATTAGGTAACTGTCAGGAAGCCTTGATCTGGCTATTTCGGGCAGAAGCGGCTGATTCAACCTTGCCTCTGCAACCGCTCATCGACTCATGCCTTGCAAAAGTCAGGAGTATTCAATCCGGCCGATGAAAACTGTAACAACTGCGACAAAGCTTTTTAAAGGATCGTTTCTCTTACTTGCCGTTTTATTTTGCTCAAATTCATTTTCTATCGCTGAAGAAACTTCAAATCCGGTTTCCGTCAACACTCGCGTATCACCTGACACGTTTACTCTGGGAGATATAGCGACTTATAGCATTACCGTCCAGCACGACCCTGACATCCAACCTGTTGCCCCTGTTATTGAACCGCCAGAGGGTTTGGAGTTTATCGAAAAAGGTGAAATCACACCTCAGGGAACAAGCGGACAAACCGTCCATGAATACTGGTATAAATTCCGCATTGATGACACTGGCAAAATAACCCTCCCTGCCGTCCAGGTAGCTTTTAAGGCTCCAGACCAAAAGGGGAAAAATATTAAAGGGACTATTCAGGCACCAGAAGTGAGTTTTGAGGTGCAATCACTTCTCAGTATACCAGTGAGCCCGGAAGGAATTCACGACATCAAACCACTGGAAGAGTATCCCCTGCCCTGGTTAAACTATTTTTGGATGGCTTTAGCTGTTCTAGCCCTCTTAGCACTCTTCTACTTTTTATGGTGCAAATGGAAGTCGCGGCCTTTCTCTCTAGATCTTCCTTCCCCTGCCCCGACCTTGACTGCAGAACAATTGGCGTTAGAAGAACTTGAAGCGCTAAAAAACAAAGAATGGCTTCAAATTGGTCGGACTCAGGAACATTTTTTTGAGTTATCTGAAATCTTTCGCAGATATCTGGAAAATCGTTATCAATTTCCAGCACGGGAATGGACCACGGAAGAAATCACGGCGCATTTCAAACATTTTCCCAGCCTCAGCGACAATCTGAAACTTAAAGCCCGGTCCATCCTGACTCAAACCGACCGTGTCAAGTTTGCCAAGGCCGAACAGACGGTGGATGAAATGCAATCCATCATCAACTTTATTCAGGAGGCCAGACCTCCTGTTCCTGAAGTAGAGAATCAGCTATGATTTTTTTTCAATTTCAAAATCCTTGGCTACTGCTACTCCTTCTAGTACTGCCTCTGCTTGTCTTTCAGGTGAGGAGGGACTATCAGGCAACCGTGCATTTTCCATCGCTCGCTACCCTGAAAACTCTGCGCCCATCGAAGGTCGATCTTTATGCAGGACTCCCATTCATAATCCGTTTTCTGGCAATGACCCTTTTAATCATCGCTCTGGCCCGCCCGCAAGAAGGACACAAAAGCACAGAAATTCTTTCAGTCGGGGTCGACATCATGCTGGCTTTAGACACTTCGGGAAGCATGCGGGCTCTGGACTTCATGGAAGAAGAAAAACGCATCACTCGGCTCGCTGTAGTGAAGGGAGTCGTCTCAGAGTTTATTGAGAACCGTCCCACTGACCGAATAGGTATGGTTGTATTTGGCGAACAGGCCTATACACAATGCCCGTTGACCCTCGACCAGGGCATTCTGCAATCATTTCTAAGCAAACTGGAAATTGGCATGGCCGGTGACTCAACAGCCATTGGCTCTGCCATCGGGATTGCCGTTAAACGTCTCAAGGATCTGGATTCAACATCCAAAGTCATCATTCTATTAACCGATGGTAGGAACAATGCAGGAACACTAGCCCCGCTTCAAGCCGCTCAAACGGCCAAAACCTTTGGGATAAAAATTCACACTATCGGTGTCGGTACCCAAGGCAAAGCCCCATTTCTGGTCAACTCTATTTTTGGCCAACGCTATGTCTATCAGGAAGTGGATATTGATGAAACCACTCTCACTGAAATATCAAAAATTACCGGTGGTCAATATTTTCGAGCCACTGATCTGGAGTCTCTCAAAAATATTTACAAGCAGATTGATGAAATGGAAAAGTCGGAAGTTAAAGTGATTGACCATTCCGAGTACAAAGAACTATTCCACTATTTTCTGATGCCCGGTTTGATGCTCCTTTTGCTGGAAGTCAGCCTTTCCAACACCCTATTGAGAAGGATTCCCTAAGCCATGCGATTTGGTGATCCCACTTATTTTTATTTACTCTGGTGTCTGCTCCCTTTGATTTTTTTCATGGTCTGGGGCATAAAAAAGAAACAACAACTCACGCAGAAGTTTTGTGGCAACCCTTTGCTCTCCAAACTGGTTCACCCCGGAGTCGAAAAACGGCATCGCAGCAAAACTATTTTCGTCGTTCTGGCTATTCTTTTTCTTTTACTTGCTTTGACCCGTCCCCGTTGGGGATATCAATGGGAAGACCTGCACCAGCGCGGAGTCGATGTCATCGTCGCTTTGGACGTTTCTAGCAGCATGTTGGCGGAGGACATTAAACCTAACCGACTTGAGAGAGCCAAACGAAAAATTTCCGATCTTCTGGATATGATGGAAGGGGATCGAATCGGGTTAGTTGCCTTTGCCGGAACCTCATTCGTCCAATGCCCTCTAACTCTCGATTATGGTGCCGCCAGAATATTCCTTGCCGCCATTGATACACAATTAATCCCGGTACAAGGAACCGCCCTCGGCAATGCCATCGAGACTTCTGTCAAAGCGTTTCGTACACAGGAAAAAAAATCCAAAGCCCTGATTTTGATAACCGATGGAGAAGACCAAACGGGGAAAGCCCTATCAGCCGCAAAATCAGCAGGCGATCAGGGAGTAAAAATATACACCATCGGAATTGGTGGAGAAATTGGTGCCCCCTTACCCAACCCTTCCGGCACTGGAGGATTTAGAAAAAATGAGCAGGGAGAAGTCATTCTATCAAAGCTCGATGAAACCACACTGCAACAAATTGCCCTGGAGACAGGAGGTAGTTATGTCCGCTCTGTCACCGGTGATATCGATTTAAAAACCATTTACAAAGATCAGATCAATAAGCATATCGAGAAAAAAGAATTGAAATCAGAGCGCAGAAAAATCTGGCAGGAGCGTTTTCAATGGTTCATTTTCATAGCATTAATTTTTCTGGTCGCCGAGACCTGTCTATCTGAAAAAAGGCATTTGGAAAAATCATAAATTTAGTCTGCATTCACCACCCGGATTTTGGTAAAATACCACTAGGCGTGGGGCCTATGAGCAATATCTTCATATTGCAGATAAGCATTATCTCGGCTTAAAGAGCTGTTATTCCCGTTTTCCACCCCTTGGACTTGACAAACACTGATCGCGATTTTATTTGATATAAGAGTCGACATAAACGACTCCGTTTAATACATACGAAAGGAATAAACAATGGATAGCTCTTACAGAACCATGAGTGTGGACGCCACTGCCGCAGAACAACAGCGGTTCATGGTACGTGTCTACAACTGGATGACTGCCGGACTGGCAATAACTGGTTTCATGGCTTTTTATATTTCCAATAGTTCAGCCATGATGAATATCATTTTTGGCAATCCCATTATGCCGATTGCTCTCATCATTGCCCAGATAGGCCTTGTGTTCTGGTTGGCATCAAGAGTCATGCACATGAGTGCAAGCAAGGCAACGGGTGTTTTCATGCTCTATGCAGGCCTGACCGGCATCACTTTTTCTGCCATATTCATGGCTTATACAACTGCGTCCATTTTCTCCACATTTCTGGTCACAGCAGGCACCTTTGGAGCGATGAGTCTTTACGGTTATACAACTAAAAAAGACCTGACTTCTTGGGGAAGCTTTTTGTTCATGGGGCTGATTGGAATCATCATTGCTTCAGTGGTGAATATATTCATGCAAAGCTCCATGATGCATATGATTATCACCTATGCAGGAGTACTGATCTTCGTCGGTCTTACCGCCTACGATACACAGAAAATCAAAGAGATGAATATTCTCGGCAATGAAGGTACTGATGAAGATACTAAAGAAGCTATCCGTGGGGCACTGACCCTTTATCTCGACTTCATCAACCTGTTCCTCATGCTTCTCAGACTTATGGGAGACAGAAGATAAGTTGAGACGTTTTAATTTGGACAGTTCCCGGCTCTCTGCAG
>JAJDBH010000182.1 GCA_029261455.1 Nitrospinaceae bacterium | reverse complement strand
GGTTCATTTTCGCCTGAACCGGAACCCTGCCGGGTTGAGTTTGTGCTGATGCAGAAAAATTGTGGCTCCGGTTGATGACCTGTGCTCTCTGATGCATGACATTGTTATTCGGCATCAAAGGTTGCGCTACCATTTTGGCTTGCACGAGGTTGGGCCGTTGTGCGGGAGTTATGTGTGTGCCTCTAGGCAAAATATAATTTGGTTTTTTCCAGGTCATAAAAAATTTATATAATATTAAGGTTTATTTGCTTTCATGACTTTCGTGGTGAGACTTTTGAGCTTGGTGTTGCTGATGGTGCTGAACCTGTTGTTTGGGATGCACTTGATGATCATGATGAGGGGGATGTCCCACACTTGCCGACTGTTCATGGTGAACTTGCTGCTGAACCGGTTGGGCTTCGTGCTGCACATGTGGAGGGATAATTTTTGGCAACTTCCCCGTCAATCCTACAGCGTCCGTAAGAAGCTTAGCGGTGTTCATACTCTTACCAACTATTGTGCGAGCTAACCCCAAAGTCCTGGTTGGAACATATCCCGTTACCGGTTTTTGTTCTGACCCCGGTTCGTAATATGTATGATGCACGTCCATTAGTTCTTGGTGTGAACTGTGAGATATATCGGCAACCTGCACTGGTAATTTAATTTTATGCAAATCTATACCTTCTTGTATTGCTGCATCCCGTATCGCAGCCACCCTGCCCACACCTTCCAGGGTCATCATATTGTGAGTACCATGCTCTCTCCCGATCTGTATAGGGGCACTCGACTTCATTGCCGCCCCCATTGCATCAGGGGTTATAGTTATGTCACCACTCCCGCTCAGTTTTTTCTGAGCCCTGAACCATTCTGCCATCGCAACGGTTCTTTTATAGGTTTTCGAGCCAATGGTTTTGTCGACATCATGGAGTAAGCTTATGTCCCCTAATGACACACTTGCCGAGTCGTAGTTACTGCCGACCAAAGTTTTGACCCGGTCTGAGGTATTCTGCATATGCACCCTTCGAGAATCACTTACCGCATCCCATCCCTCGGCGCTCTTCTCTCCACCAGGGAGATATTGCCCCGCTCTTGCCAACGTTTCTCGATTACTATAAGCGAAATACGTAGCCGCTAAAGCTCCTACAGCTGTTACAGCTTTCCAAGCCGTTGACATCCCTGTGGAAGCCACATTGGGATCTAACGCTGGCTGAACCGTATTAGAGTTTAGTTTGGGTTGAATCGGAGAATGTTGAAAACGGGGTTGCGCTGTTTGATTTTTATTCCTCATTACAGCATTTGCTCTTTGAACGGACCGGTCTGGTATTTGATATCGCTGAGGTGCCATCTTGGCTTGAACTGAAAACCTGCTAGATTGATTTTGCGCTGATGGGGAAAAATTATTGCTCCGGTTAACGGCTTGCGCCCTTAGTTGCATGCTGTTATTTAAAGGCATCAAGGGTGCTGCTGCCATTTTCGCCTGGATAGGTGCACGGTACTGATGAGTGGGGGGTGTCGTTGCAAACCCTCTTGCCGCTTGTGCTCTTTGTGCCGCCAGATTAGGAAGCGGTGCCCGTGGCGCTTGCATTTTTGCTTGAACGACTGGGTGGCTAGGCTGCGGGACGCCGTGAAGAGGACCACGCTGTCTCTGCATTGCGGATTGAACGGGGTTGGGCCGCTGTGCCGGGGTGATGTGAACGCCTCTCGGCAAAAAATAATTTTGTTTTTTCCAGGTCATTTTTTTCTAAATGGGTTTCTAAATAACTTTCGTCGTGGTTGAGACTGATGTTGCACCTGCTGTACAGGTTGGGCTTTATGCTCCTCATGGGGAGGGTGCCCCACAGTTTGTGTATGTTCATGATGCATTTCCTGCTGCACAGGGTGGGTTTTGTGCTCCTCATGGGGCGGGATAACATCTTGATAATGCAGCTCGGGTCGAAATACAGGCAAAGCCGGCGGCTTTGGAGGTAAATTGGGTGGAGGCAAAGCCGGTGGTTTTGGAGGTAAAGCTGGCGGGTGCACAGGCGAAGCACCGGTAGGTTTAAGGCCTCGAACTATGGTGCTAGTTCGTTCATACATACTTTTATACATTGTGTTTACCCGATCCTCTGAAAACTCACTCATATCTGTTCTTACAACACCCCCTGACAAATGCATGTTATGGACATTCATTGCTTCATTGACATGCAATTCCAATTGATGAAAGCCTTTCGTTGGCACTTTTGTGAAATGTTCACCGAATTTTTCCTCAAATCCGGAAAACTTCCCTCCAATAAAACGCCTTGTCATATCCTTCCCTTCGCCAGTAAACTCCGAATAATGTGCCTGTGCCTCTATTGCTTTTGCCTTGTCCTTGAAAAAATATTTTCTGTTTGCCGGTTCCATTCTTATTAATGGCCCCTTGTTATGCTGCTGCCTCAGTCTTCCTGATTGACCCTTGTTCTCAAAATAGAGGGTAGGTTTCCTGTCCACATCTTGTGTTATATATTTCAAGTTTTGTTTGGTGAAAAAGTTCTGTCCCGCCCTGTATTTGTCCCCACTTAAAGGCCTATTCTCAGTTTCCGTTGGTTCCGTCGACGTCCGTTGTATGACGGACCCTCGTGAAAAGTTTATCAGGAATGGTGACGCGGGTACGCCCCTCCCCGAAGTTGCCTGATAGGGTGAAATAGCGTTCATCTTGGGCTGTAGCGTATAGCGTGGCAGGTTAGCCCGTGATGCTTGATGGGGCCGGGAGACTTGCATCCGCTGGGTGATCCGATCTGACCCAACCGGCGGTG
Source organism: Nitrospinaceae bacterium (assembly GCA_029261455.1). Classification (GTDB taxonomy): domain Bacteria; phylum Nitrospinota; class Nitrospinia; order Nitrospinales; family VA-1; genus LS-NOB. The sequence goes on along the minus strand of JAJDBH010000182.1, from coordinate 5,312 downwards.
TTGCTGCCATTTTTGCCTGAATGGTCGGGCGACCCAACAATGGAGACGGTGTTGATAAGGGCAGGTTACGTCTTCCCATAGCGGACTGGGCACGCTGAGCGAACCGGTTCGCATGCGGCGGAACTGAAGGAGCCATCTTGGCCTGGATGGGTGCTCTATACTGATGACTGGGGGGTGCCATTGCAAACCCTCTTGTCGCTTGCGCCCTTTGCGCGATGGGGTTGGGAAGCTGTGTCCGTGGCGCTTGCATTTTGGCCTGAACGACTGGGTGACCGGGTCGCGCCCGATAAGCACCCGATTGTTGCGCAGTGGCAACTGGGATCGCTACGCGGTTTCCGTTATAGGCACCTGCTCTGGCGGGTTGGGGGTTCGGTAAATGGGCCCCCCTGAAATAATGTAGGCTTTTAAAGTTTCCCGCCATGTGCTCCTCCTTTTCCCTGAAAATAGGCACACCTAACCTTATTGTCTTGTTCGGCAAAATAAGTTGAGACTTTAACGTAAAATATCCGAAACTCTATTTTTTTGGTTTGTGGGGGAATTATGGTTTTCGGGTGAGAGAACGGTTGCAGAGCGGATAAAATAGGACTTTTTAACGCAATAAAAGCAATTCGGACTTTATTTTGTCGAAGACTTCACTCCAATCGCTTTCTTTGGACTGCCGGAAAATTCGGGCGGAAGGGTACAGGCCTTGGGCTAATTTTTCATGAACCCAATACCAACTGGTTTGAGGCGGCGTGACCAGCCAGACTTTTTTCCCCAGAAAAGCTGCTAGGTGGGCGATGGCACAATCGCAACTGATGATGATGTCCATATCTTTAATCACTTGGGCAATTTGATGAAAGCCAATGCAATCTTCTTCCAGGTCAACAATTTCCGAGTTAAGGTTTTCCTGTTTCAAGTTGTGCTTGAGTCCCCATTGCAGGGCAAACAAATTCAGAGATTCTTTCTCCCCTAATTTAGAAAAACCTTGCAAAGGAAGAGACTGGGTTTCGCAACCATTGAAAGGGGAAATGCCCTCCCAAGCTATCCCGACTTTTAAAGGGGTGCCTTGCAACACTTCGCCTTCACTAAAGCCTGAAAATTCTGGTTGATCAACTTTTAGTAATGCTGGCAATCGCTGAACAGGAGTATGCCAATCGCAGGCGGGAAGGTTTTTATCATCAGTCACGACTTGATGCACCCCTTGAACGTTGAGGAGCAACTTTTCCATACGCGGGTCCGTATGGACAATCACTTTGGCTCCCTGCTCGGCAAGTGGGCGAATAAAACGGCTGAAGAAAATTTCGTCGGAATAATCGGCACTGTTGTGCAATAAAACAGAATTTTTTTCAAGCGATTCTCCTTGCCACAGGGGCATTGCCAGTTTTAGTTCCTTATTCCAAGTAGAAGGATGTGAATAATAGTTATGAAGTGAAGCCCACCCCTTTGACCATAGCCCCTGGGCGAGTTGGAGTTCAGCGGCCATTTGTTGCAAAGGCGATGCACCCTTTTGGTCTTGGAGGACCTGCTCAGTGCTGTTCAAAGCCTCCTGATATCTACCCATTTTTCGAAGGGTGATGGATATCTGCAAAAAGGGTTGCGGATCATCAGGTTTAATTTTTGCGGCGTTTGCATAGGAAGTCAGAGCTGCAGGATAGTTCTTTTGCAGCTCAAAAGTTTTCCCTAAATAGAGGTTGGCTTCAAAATTTTTAGGATGCAGTTTCACGGCTCTACTGAATATCTCATTCGCCTTTGTCGTATTTTTTGAAACAATGAGGGTGATCCCTAAACCGGTTAAATATTCAATGTTTCCGGGATCACAAAGCAACGCGGCCTCTAGGCTATGAGCGGATTGTTCCAATTCCCCCACTTGCCTAAATAGGATCCCCAGGTTATTTCTTACGATGGCGTTCTCGGGTTGCAACTCAATGCATTTTCTATATTGCTCAATGGCTGAGGGCCAAAGTTGAAATCGGGTTTGGATGTTTCCCAGGATTTGATAAGCAGGGGCATGATTGGCATCAACCTTTAATGCTTTTCTGCAATGAACACTGGCGTCATCCAATCTTCCTTTCTCATGCAGAATTTCAGCGAGATGAGTGTGGAGAGTAGCGACTTCCGGCAATGGTTCTTGAAACTTGTCTTCGTGATTTTGAATCGATTTAATTAAAAGTTCTATAGTCTGATTATGTTTCCCAGAAAGCTCCAGAGCTCTCCCGTAATGGGTACAGACAGTCACATCGTCTGGAGAAATCACGTGAGCCCTGTGTAAAAAACTAATTGCGCTCGTTGGTTCTCCCAATTCAATATAGGTAACTCCTAACGACATCAAAGCTTCAATGTCGGAATTGTCTTTTGCCAGAATTTGCCGGTAAACGGCTTGCGCTTCTCTGCTTTTCCCAGATTGGCGCAGGCCTTTAGCAATGCGCTGGGCTTCATTGATTGAGATGTTCAAAAACAATTCTCCCGGTATCGTCTAAACTCGTTTTTTTTGTCAAATTATGAGGATCCAGAAATGACATAAGCCCTATAATCTTTGCGGAATAAACAGGACGTAACTTTATAAGGAATAAGCGATTTCAGCTGTTTTGATGAGTGCTGATTTTCTACTTTGAAGGGGTGTAAACCTAAATAGATAGCTATCTTAACCCTATTCAGGCACTTGAAAAACGATAAACAAAAACTGAATCAAAAATATTGAACTGGAATATCTGAATTACTGGATAGATCGCTTTTGAGAGAATAAAAATATTTAAGACATTAACTGTACTCAGCCTCCTTATAGTTGTGACCTCTATCCTCGCCGGAAACAGGGTTGCTGCGTGCAACCCAATTCTTATTTTGGTAAAGAAATTGGCCGGTCACAATGATAATGCCACCACTCAGAGGTAAACGCACTTGAGCCCTGAGAGGCTTAGAAAGGCGGTGGAAGCATTGCGGAGTCACACGCAGAGGTCAAAAAACGCAAAAAGGACTTGCAGCAAAAAGCCGTAAGTCCTTGATGGTACTGGTCGGGGCGAGATGATTCGAACCTCCGACACCCTGCTCCCAAATCTGATTTTGAGTGTTTTTATAAAACTTTGATTCCGGGCTGGTTTTCCATGCCACCCTTTTTTACAAGACCTTACATCCGTTCTATTAGTTCTGCCAATTCCTTGAAATCTGCATTGATAGGAAATTTCTATCATATTTTTATCATAGTCAATAAGAGGGGTTGGCGAATACAAGAAAGAATATTCGTGGACTTTGGAAAATCTTTTGAGATTTTAATAATCGGATAAAGAGAATAGATTCTCAAACATATAGAGGTGACTTTGGTGCAAATCTCAATGCCTTGACAATTAATAAGCTAAGTCTTATCTAATTCTAGAAGTAGTAATTCCCTGAATTGAGGTAATTAGATATGCGTTATGAACAAATGACAATTAAATTGCAGGAGGCGTTTTCTGCTGCCCAAGCTTTGTGTTCCTCAGAAAGCCAACAGGCTTTGGAATGTGATCATCTGTTACTATCTCTGTTCCAAGACCCTGATGGTATAGCCACCGCATTAGTAAAAAAGGTAGGGATAGACCCTGACCAAGTTCGGGGAGCGTTGCAGGATAAGGTTGCGAAATATCCAAAAGTGTCGAATGCGGGGCAGGTCTTTCTCTCTGAAACACTGAATAATGTAGTCAGTAAAGCTGAAGAAGAAGCTCAAAAAATGAAGGATGAGTTTCTCAGTGCCGAGCATATTCTGCTTGCGGTAGCCAACCATAAAAAAGCTAATTCCGTATTCAAGTCTCTGGGAATCAAATACGATGACCTGTTGAAGGCCCTGCAATCGGTTCGAGGGAGCCAGAGGGTGACCGATCCCAATCCCGAAAGTAAATACCAGGTGTTAGACAAATTCTGTTTGGACCTCACCAAGTCTGCGCGCTCAGGGAAACTTGATCCGGTGATTGGACGCGATGGTGAAATTCGACGTGTAATTCAAGTGCTTTCCAGACGAACAAAGAACAATCCAGTGCTTATTGGCGAACCAGGAGTGGGTAAGACGGCTATTATTGAAGGCCTTGCCCAGCGTATAGTGAACCAAGATGTTCCTGAAGGCCTCAAGGAAAAACGCATACTCATGCTCGACCTGGCTCAGTTAGTTGCGGGCAGTAAGTATCGTGGAGAATTTGAAGACCGATTGAAATCGGTTCTCAAGGAAATCAGTAACTCTAATGGCGAAATAATTTTATTCATTGATGAACTGCACACCTTGGTTGGTGCTGGATCTGCTGAGGGCTCTATGGATGCGTCCAATATGCTCAAACCTGCTCTGGCTCGTGGGGAACTTCATTGCGTGGGTGCCACCACCCTGAACGAATTTCGTAAATATATCGAAAAAGACGCGGCATTGGAGCGTCGGTTCCAACCCGTTCCGGTAGGTGAACCAACAGTGGAAGATACTATCTCCATTTTGCGTGGTTTAAAGGGTAAATATGAAGTGCATCATGGAGTGCGAATCCAAGACTCTGCCATTCTTGCCGCCGCACGTTTGTCGCATCGTTATATTTCTGACCGTTTTTTACCGGATAAAGCGATTGACCTCATTGATGAAGCCGCATCCAGCCTAAAAATGCAGATTGATTCTATGCCTGCAGAAATTGACGAGTTTCAGCGAAAAATCATCCAGTTGGAGATTGAGCGAGAAGCGTTGAAAAAAGAAAGCGATGTGGAATCTAAGAAACGTTTGGAAAAAATAGGGGCTGACCTTAACGTACTGCAAGAAAAATGTTCTGTCATGAAGGAGCAGTGGCAAAGCGAGAAAAAAATTATCGCAGAAAAACGATCCCTGAAGGAACAAGTTGAATCCGTTACCCATGAGTGCGAATCGGCTGAACGAGAAGGTCGTCTTGAACTTGCAGCAGAATTGAAGTTCAGCACACTTCCCCGGTTAACTCGTGAACTAGAAGGATTGGAGCAGGCTCAGAACAACGACCAAGATGCGCATAAGATGCTTAATGAGGAAGTTGGTGAAGAAGACATCAGCCTCATTATTTCCCGCTGGACGGGGATTCCAGTCGAACGCATGATGGAACCCGAAAAACAGCGGTTGCTCAAGATGGAGGAGGTACTTCACCAGAAAGTGGTGGGGCAGGATGATGCCGTGCGTCTGGTTTCTAATTCAATCAGACGGGCTCGAGCAGGGTTGCAGGACCCATCACGTCCAATAGGTAGTTTTATGTTTTTGGGTCCGACCGGGGTCGGGAAAACCCAGTTGGCCAGGTCTCTAGCCGAGTTTTTGTTTGACGATGAGCAATCCATGATACGAATCGACGTGTCTGAGTATATGGAAAAGCATTCAG
>JAJDBH010000181.1 GCA_029261455.1 Nitrospinaceae bacterium | reverse complement strand
CCTTTATATCGTATTGATGCCGGTAAAAAACTGTTTTATGCTTTGACCGATGAAGAAAAAGATAGAATCATCAAAGGATTAAATGGAAGCAATTACGAAATTGGTCGTTTTAAAGGACTTGGTGAGATGCCTGCTTCTGATTTGAAGGAAACCACCATGAGCAAAAAATCCCGCTCCCTGATTCGAGTAACTCTAGGGTCTGCCGAGCAGGCCAGTAAAACAGTTGGCGAACTAATGGGGAAAAATGCCGAATTTCGCTTCAAATTCATAAAAGAAAAAGCAGAGTTTGTTCAGGATCTCGACGTATAGGTTATTTTCTCATTTACTTATCTTCTTTATTCTCACTGGAATCCGTGTATTTTATTTCCTAGGCTCCTACCTTCCCGTCTCACCATCACCAATGTAACTGAAATGTTTTCAATGCCTTTTGAATCGACCAACGACTGATTCAACTTGAGTTTTGTTCGACTTGGTAGTACGATATTTAAATAAATCTACACAATCAATTGATACGGAAGACGGGAACGTGTCCATTTTTTCCAAACTGAAAAAACCAGACAATCCTGAAGAAATTCCCCCTAAATCAGAATTCGAAGTGGATTCAAATGGGTCTGAATTTTCTGATGATCTATCTGAAAACCTCTCAAGTAGTGGTTTGACGGATACCACTTCGTCTGTCCTCAATCGCCGTTCATCTGACAAATCTATTGAAAATGAGACGGACCGAGGAAGAAGATCCAGCGACCGAACTCGCCCAGTCATTAATAAAATTTTATCCGGCGAGAGAATGTCGAAGATTTTATTTTCTCTTACCAGTGAGCTCAAAAATATTTTTGATTGTCAGGCGGTTTCTGTTTACGCAATCGACCGAGAGAAAAGACAAATCTATACAAAAAATTTTAAAACCGATGAAGTTGAAGAAATCCGACTGGACATTTCTACTAAGAGCCTTGCAGGCTTTGTCGCCGCAACAGGAAAAACCCTGAATATAACCAATGCCTATGACGAAAAAGAGTTAAGAACGTATCACCCTGAATTAAAATTGGATAAATTTTGGGATAAAAAAATCAACTTCAAAACCAAATCAGCACTAGTAGTGGCACTTCCCTACAACAAAAGATTAATGGGAGTGTTGGAATGCATAAATCACGAATCCGGTGAAAAGTTTGATGTCGATTATGCCCGCCAAGCTAAGGAACTATCAACGACCCTTGGGCATGCTCTGGTTAAATTGGAAGTAGAAGAAATTGAGTCCAAGATACGCGATACCGAACATGCCATCCACTCAGCCGGAACCATCGATGAAATTCTTCTGGAGCTTCAACAACCCATCCTGCAGCTATTCGATTCTGGACTGATTACAATTTATGCGGTTGATGAAATTCGCAATGAAATTTACTCAAAAATCAAGTCTGGTGAGCAGATCAATAAAATCAGAGTCCCAATCTCCGCAAAAAGTATTTCGGGATGTGTTGCCCTGACCAAAAAACCTGTAAATATCAGTGACGTTTACAACTCTGAAGAGCTCAAGGGTTATCATCCTGACCTTGCCTTTGATAGCTCGTGGGATAAGAAAACAGGTTTACGCACTAAATCCATGCTGGTGTACCCCCTAGTTCAAGGTGAAAGCTTGATGGGTGTCATGCAATTGGTGAACAAAAAACGTGGTGATCGCTTCACTGATTGTGATGAACGTAACGCTAAAGTCATTTCTCAGACACTTGCTTTAGCCTTCTTCAATCAGCAAAAAATTGCTCGTCAGAAACGCACAAAATTTGGTTTTTTAGTTGAAAGCGGAATTATCTCACAAGATGAATTGAATGAAGGCATTAGCAAGGCACGCAAAAATCGAATTGATATAGAGACGGTTCTATTGAGTGATTTAAAACTTAAGCGGAAAGACCTTGGTAAATCGCTCGAGCTGTATTACAGCATTCCCTATCAAGGATTCAGTGATTCGATTGTCCTTCCTCAATCTAACTTTTCGGGTCTCAACAAAAATTATCTAGCTAAAAACAACTGGGTTCCCTTGCAGAACGATGAAGTCAATACGCTCATCTTAACAGATGACCCCACTGACAAGGATCGAATCCAGAATATACAAATGATCTTCCCAAAGAAAAAGTTAGAACTCAAAGTAGGACTGAAGATTGATATTCGAGAGTTTCTACTCTCTGCGATGACTGAAGATGAGGCAAGGTCAGGGGCAGCAGACGAAATTCGCACAGAAGAAATGTCCAGCCTTTTGACGGCCTTAGAAGATGAAAACGCAGAAATTGTTGACAGCTCGCAAGAGGAAGACGAGTCCAACGCAATCAGTGAAACTGATAGCACCATTGTTCGCTTAGTTAATAAAATCTTGACGGACGCCTACGATCAAGGGATTTCCGACATTCACCTTGAACCGGGAACGGGTAAAAAGCCAGTGAAGGTACGGTTTCGCAAGGACGGCACTTGCCGTATTTATCAAGAGATCCCCCATCTATACAAACAGGCGATGATTTCCCGCATCAAAATTATGTCCAAGCTGGATATCGCAGAAAGACGTTTGCCGCAGGATGGAAAAATCAAAATGAAGTATGGCCGTAAAGAGATCGAGTATCGGGTAGCAACCTGCCCAACTGTTGGTGGGAACGAAGATGCTGTTCTGCGTATTCTGGCCGCTAGCAAACCCATCCCTTTGGAAAAAATGAATTTCTCTCAGAGGAATATTGAGCTCATCAAAGATAAAAGTAGCAAGCCTTATGGATTGATTTTGGTGGTCGGTCCCACAGGTTCAGGTAAAACCACGACTCTGCATTCCTGTCTGGGGCATATAAATACTCCTGAGCTAAAAATCTGGACGGCAGAAGACCCTGTAGAAATCACACAAGATGGATTAAGACAGGTACAAATGCTAAACAAAATAGGTCTCGATTTTGCCCGTGCCATGAAATCTTTTCTGCGTGGTGACCCAGATGTTATCATGGTTGGTGAAATGCGTGACTCCGAAACATGTGCCATTGGTCTTGAAGCATCGCTCACAGGCCACCTGGTCTTCAGCACATTGCACACTAACTCCGCGCCAGAAACCATTACCCGGCTCATTGATATGGGAATGAATCCCCTTAACTTTGCCGACGCTCTGCTTCTCATCATCGCGCAAAGACTGGTTCGCACCCTTTGCAAGGCGTGTAAAGAGGATTACCATCCCACACAGAAAGAGTTTGACACTCTCGTTCAACAATATGGAGAAGAAGATTTCACTAACTTAGGGATCGAATATAACGACGAGTTGACTCTTAAAAAACCCGTGGGTTGCGCCGCCTGCAATGAAACAGGTTATGCAGGGCGAACCGGATTACATGAATGCCTCGATGGATCTGATGATATTAAACGTATGATCATGCAAAAATCAATGGTCGAAGATTTACGCAAACAGGCTATTAAAGATGGAATGACTACTTTGAAACAAGATGGTATCTACAAAATATTTAAAGGTGACTGTGATCTAAAACAAGTCCTATCCGTTTGCATAGTTTAATTGTGTAGAAGATAGATAATTCAATCCTTATCTGTAAATAATTCATGGATAGTATTCAACTCACTCTCGACAATCCAGTCTCTGAAAACAACGCCAAGCTAAGGTCAATTCTGGCTCAAGCTCAAGTAAATTCAAATATTGCAGCAATAATCCCAGAGGTTCTCGATGAATTAAAGTCTGTTTGGCGCTGCCAAGCCATTACCCTATTTGCTCTTGATAGAGAAAATCGGCAACTTTTCTCACGTAACAAAATAAAAAACCTGGAATCTGAAGTCAGGGTTGATATTTCAACAAGCAGCCTTGCTGGATATGTCGCTGGTGTTGGAAAACCTATAAACCTTACTGACGCGTATTCTGAGAAACATTTGTCTGAAATACACCCTCAACTATCAAAAGGTTCCACGCTTGATACACCTCTGAATATGAGAACCCAGGCTATTATGGTTCTCCCTATTCCTCACAACAAAAAATTGATTGGCGTTGTGGAAGTTGTTAACAAACGAAGAGATGGGGAGTCTTTTAGTGATGCGGATTTCAAATTAGCTCGTGAGATTTCCCCTATTCTTGGAAGTATATTCTTTCAATTAGAAAAACAGTATGGAAAGGAGCCTCTTCCCACCGAGGAAGTCCTTTCGCCAGAAGAAAACCTCCATCAAATTTCCCAAGCCATTCACTCAGCCAAAAATATTGATGAGATCCTGATTGAATTCAAAGAATCCATTTTGAATTTGTTTGAGGCACAAGCCATTACTATCTATGCTGTCGACGCTCAAAGAAACGAAATTTTTTCCAAGGTCAAGTCTGGGGATAAGATAAACGAAATCCGAGTCCCCATTTCCCCGGTGAGTATAGCTGGCTGGGTCGCCAGTCATCAAAAAAGTGTGAACATTATCGACGTTTATAACGAACAGGAATTACAAAGTTATCATGCCGATTTAAAATTTGACAGCTCATGGGATCAAAAATCAGGAAGCATTACTAAATCTGTTCTTGTCTTCCCTATGATTCATACAGGGAAACTAATGGGTGTCATCCAACTGGTTAACAAATTAGATGGGGAAAGTTTTACGGAACAAGATGAAAAAAGTGCCGCAATTATTTCAGAGACTCTAGCATTGGCCTTTCATAACCAAGCCAAATTTGTTCCATCTAAACCAACTAAATTTAGCTTTTTAATACAAAATGGGATTATTACAGAAGAAGAGTTGACTCAAGCTATTGCCAAGGCAAGAAAAAATCAGATTGACGTTGAAACAGTATTACTACTTGATTTTAAATTACAAAGAAATGACTTGGGAAAATCCTTTGAAACTTTTTATGGTCTACCCTATTTCGGCTACAGCGATACCGTTATCTTACCAGCAGAAATACTGACAGGGTTAAACCGCAGCTTTTTAACAAAAAACTACTGGATACCTATTCAAAAAGAGGGTAACAAAGTTACCATACTAATTAACGACCCTCTTAACCCAGACCGGAATCAAAATATTCGACAAATTTTTCCAAAAAAAGAAATCGAATATAAGACCGGATTAAAAATTGATATTATAGATTTTTTAAATTCCTCTCTTGGTATGGACTTATCTGCAACAGATGGAGAACAACCTCAAATTGAGGAAATGTCTGGTCTGTTAAGTGCCCTCAAAGAAGAACAGGGCGACGTCGAAACAGAACAGGATGAAGATGATGGATCTAATGCCATAAGTGAAACAGACAGTACTATTGTAAGGTTGGTCAATAAGGTATTGATTGATGCTTATGATCAAGGCGTTTCAGATATACATATCGAGCCAGGTATCGGCAAAGAAACTGTAAGGGTTCGTTACCGAAAAGATGGTACCTGCACCATTTATGAAGAAATCCCTTCCATTTACAAACAGGCGATGATTTCCCGCATCAAAATCATGTCCAAGCTGGATATTGCCGAAAGGCGGTTGCCTCAAGATGGAAAAATTAAAATGAAGTACGGCAAAAAGGAAATTGAATACCGTGTAGCGACCTGCCCAACCGTTGGGGGAAACGAAGATGCTGTTCTCCGTATTTTGGCTGCAAGCAAACCCATCCCTCTGGATAAAATGAATTTTAATGACCATAATTTGGAGTTAACCCAGAGCTGTGCAGCCAAGCCTTATGGTTTGATATTGGTAGTAGGGCCTACCGGATCAGGGAAAACAACAACCCTTCATTCCGTCCTCGGTTATATAAACAAACCAGACAGAAAAATCTGGACAGCTGAAGATCCCGTAGAAATCACCCAGAAAGGACTGCGGCAAGTTCAAATGCTCAATAAAATTGGGTTGGATTTTGCCCGTGCCATGAAATCTTTTCTGCGCGGCGACCCTGATGTCATCATGGTCGGTGAAATGCGTGATGCCGAAACTTGTGCGATTGGCCTGGAGGCCTCTCTCACTGGTCACTTGGTTTTCAGTACACTACACACCAACTCTGCCCCGGAAACCATTACCCGACTCATTGATATGGGAATGAATCCTCTTAACTTTGCCGACGCTCTGCTTCTTATTGTCGCACAAAGACTGGTACGAACACTCTGCAAGAAGTGCAAGGAAGATTATCACCCAGATCAGGAAGAATTCGATGCTCTCGTCAAGGAATATGGAGAAGGCTTTGAAAAACTTGGCATCGAATATTCTGATGACCTAATGTTGAAAAAACCTGTCGGATGTCAAAACTGCAACGACACAGGTTATGCAGGTCGTACAGGGTTACATGAATGCCTTGAAGGCACCGATGAGATTAAAAGAATGATCATGAAACAATCTCTGGTCGAGGATTTGCGCACACAGGCCCTAAGTGATGGAATGACTACCTTGAAACAGGATGGAATCTATAAAATATTTAAAGGGGATTGCGACCTGAAGCAAGTAATGGCCGTCTGTATTGTTTAGAAAAGTTTCGAATAAACTATCTTAAGAGCGGACCGGAATAGAAAGTCCATCCTTCCATTCCTTAATTTTTTCCAACGCGTTCATGGCAATCTTCTCATTTCGCATTTTTTTATCGCGTATCTTCATATCTTGAACCCAGAATAATCCAAAATTAATATTCATTGGCTGGAATCCTTTACTTCTGGAAGTAGTTAAATAATTTATCAGTGCGCCTAACGCTGTATCGGTAGGTGGTGGTGCAAAAGACTGTCCCGAAATTTTCGCCACCGCACTCAAACTCGCCAATAACCCCATAGCACATGATTCAACATAACCTTCCACTCCAGTAATCTGGCCTGCAAAATAATTTCCAGGATGGCTCTTCAACTCCAATTCGTTGGTCAAAAGACTGGGTGAATTGATAAAGGTGTTTCTATGAATAGCACCCAACCGAAAAAACTCAGCATTCTCCAAACCAGGAATCATAGAAAAAATTCTTTTCTGCTCTGGATAAGTCAATTTGGTTTGGAAACCTACCAGGTTGTATGCAGAACTATCCCGATTTTCCCGACGTAATTGCACTACAGCATAAGCAATTTTTCCGGTTTTAGGATCGGGCAAGCCTACTGGTTTCAACGGACCAAATGCTAAAGTCCGGTCACCTCGATCAACCAGCACTTCAATCGGCATACATCCTTCAAAATACACGGGCTTTTCGAAAGAGGCAAATTGCACCTTCTCCGCTGCTTTCAATTCCCGGATAAACTTATAATATTGCTCCTCGCTCATCGGACAATTCAAGTAGTCCGCATCTCCCTTATCGTAACGAGAAGCAAAAAATGCTTTATCGTAATCTATCGAGTCGGCATTAACAATAGGAGACAGTGCATCGTAAAAATAGAGGTATTCCTGACCAATTAATTTTGAAATTTGCTCTGACAATTTAGGTGAAGTTAAGGGACCCGTGGATATAATAACCGGACCCTCCTGAGGAATTTCTACAATCTCTTCACGCTTTAAAGTTATATTGGGATGGCTGGCAAGCTTCTCAGTAATTTCCTGAGAAAACAAATCTCTATCAACAGCCAGTGCAGAACCAGCAGGTACAGAGTTTTTATCGCCAGATGCGATAATGATGGAATTAAAACTGCGGAGCTCTTCTTTAAGAATAAAAGGTGCAGAATGTGCGTGATTATTCCCTAAAGAGTTACTGCAAACTAGTTCGGCACAATTTTCGGTTTTGTGAACAGGATTACTGACAACAGGTCGCATTTCGTACAAAACGACACGCACACCTCGTTCGGCCGCTTGCCAAGCCGCTTCAGACCCCGCAAGCCCTGCCCCGATAACTGTTAAAAAATCATTCACAATAGATCAAGCTGCGGCATCCGTTTTCTTAAACCCGCAACTGGGACAAAGCACAGATGGATCTTCATTCTTTTTCCACTTTTCAATCAGAAAGGGATTCTTACATTCCGGGCAGGCTTCACCAACAGGCTTGTCCCAAGAGGTAAATTTACAATCGGGGTATTTCGTACAACCATAAAATGTTCTTCCTTTTTTCGATCGACGAGCTGCAATCTCTCCCTTGCAAGCATCCTCAGGGCAGGAAATGCCCAAGCCAATTGGTTTAGTGAATTTGCACTCTGGGTAATTGGAACACGCAATAAATTTTCCAAAACGCCCTCTTTTCATAATTAAAGGTGACTCACACTTATCACAATTGCCTTCCACCTCATCATCTTGGGCTCCATCCTCAGAGTCACCTTTCCCCCCAAGATCCTTCGTGCTTTTACATTCAGGATAACCTGTGCACGCCATAAATTTTCCAAAACGACCCCATTTAATAATCATGGGTTGATTACATTTTTCACAGACCTCATCAGTTTCTTCTACTTGGGCTTTGAAGTCCTTCATCTTTTCTTCAGCTTTTTCCAGGTCCAACTTGAAGGGAACATAAAATGATTTAAGAGCATCGACCCACTCAAGCTTTCCGGCTTCAATATCGTCTAACTGTTCTTCCATTTTCGCGGTAAACTCTGTGGTCATGATATCTGGAAAATTTTCAACCAAAAGGTCATTGATCATAAAACCAAGTTCAACAGGTTGCAGACGTCGTTCCACATTTTGAATATAGTCCCTGTCTTTAATTACACTGATGGTCGCCGCATAAGTACTAGGTCGCCCCACCCCTTTATCCTCCAATTCCTTTACCAACATCGCCTCTGAAAAACGGGCAGGAGGTTGGGTGAAATGTTGTTCAGGAAGAACTTCCTGCACTTTTAATTCTTCCCCTTTATTCAAAGAGGGAAGCAGTCGATCGTCAGCTTTGCCTGTTGATTGTGCTGCATCACCCTGCGCATCATCCTGGCTTTCAACATAGACTTTCATAAAGCCGGCAAACTTTAATATCGATCCATTACTGCGAAACAAAAATTTTCCCGTCTTGATATCAAACTGAGTAGTATCCAAAACTGCTGGAACCATCTGGCAAGAAACAAAACGCGACCATATTAACTGATAAAGCCGAAACATATCCTTTTCCAAATTATCCTTGATGGAATTCGGCTCCAATTGAACATCGGTAGGACGGATCGCCTCATGCGCCTCCTGAGCAGACTTTTTACTTTTATACATATTGGGAGTTCCGGGTAGGAACTCTTTGCCATATCTTTCAGGAATGAAGGCGCGAACTTCTTCGAGAGCCTGGTCTGACAATTTCACAGAGTCGGTACGCATATACGTAATGAGGCCCACGGTCCCCTTTCGCCCCATGGCAATACCCTCATACAAACGTTGGGCAAGCATCATGGTTTTTTTGGGGGAAAAATTTAGTTTTCGTGATGCTTCCTGCTGAAGTGTACTGGTGATGAATGGAGCACTTGGGTTTCTTTTCCGCTCTTTCTTTACGATGTCTTCCAAAACGGGCTTAGCCCCTTCTAATCCCTTAAGAATTTCATCTGCCTCGGCTTTATTTGCAACTTCAGCTTTATTGCCATCAATTTTAAACAATTTTGCTTGAAACTTAGGTTTCTCACTGCCCTCCAACTCCAGCGTAATAGACCAATACTCGCGAGGTTTGAAAGCCAGGATTTCACGTTCTCTTTCACAAACAATTCGAAGAGCAACCGATTGCACTCGCCCTGCACTCAGCCCACGATGAACTTTTTTCCATAAGATGGGGCTGATTTTATATCCCACTAACCGATCCAGAATTCTACGAGCCTGTTGCGCATTCACACGGTTATTATTGAGTTCGGTGGGATTTTTGATGGCGTCCAAAACCGCCTTTTTAGTGATTTCGTTAAATGTCACCCGATAGATTTTACCTTTGGTGAACCTTGCCACCTCATTACCAATATGGTGGGCAATCGCTTCCCCCTCACGATCCGGATCCGGGGCGAGGTAAATCGTGTCACACTTCTTGGCGGCGGTTTTCAACTCCTGAAGAATTTTTCCTTTTCCCCGAATAGTGATGTATTCCGGAGCAAAGTCATTATCAACATCAACGCCAAGCTTTTTCTTGGGAAGATCCTTAAGGTGCCCCACCGAAGCTTTAATAATGAAATCCTTGCCAACAATTTTTTTCAGCGTGTTGACTTTGGTAGGTGACTCAACGATCAGTAACGATTTACCCATAATTCCTCACTAGTTTTATTCATCGCCGTAATTAGAAATATACATTTTGCCACTCAGTTGTCGAACCAAGCCTCGCAATTCCAATTGCAACAGTGTAGCCGAAACTTGCGCTGGAGACAAATTGCTGTTTTCAATCAAATTATCTATGTGTCGGCTTTCCAAAGATAATAAAGAGAAAATCTTTCTTTCCTGATCATTATCAAGTTCAGGCTCAATATTTTCTTTCTTAGCCTTTAGGCTTTCGCCATAGGCAGGTAAAAGTTCTTCAAGAATGGACTCAGGGCTATCGACCAACTTAGCTCCAGCTTTGATCAGATTATTGGTGCCCCTACTTTTAAGCGAGGTAATATTGCCAGGAATTGCGAAAACCTCTCTCCCTTGCTCCAAAGCAAAGTCTGCGGTGATTAAGGCACCACTTTTTTCGGCCGCCTCGACAACCACCGTCCCTAAAGCCAAACCACTCAATATCCTGTTTCTTGCTGGAAAATTATTACGGTCTGGCCTCATAAAAATTGGGAACTCAGACACTATAGCCCCTTGCTCAACAATTTGTCGCCTTAACTTAATATTCTCCGGCGGATAAGTGTGCCCTAATCCACAACCAAAAACAGCAATTGTATCTGCACCTGCGGAGAGCGCCGCCTTGTGAGCCAAGGTATCAATACCCCTGGCCAAGCCGCTGATTATACTAAATCCAGCAGAAGCCAGTTTCAAACAAAGTCTTTCCGCTATCAACTTGCCATATTCAGAAGGCGTACGCGTCCCCACCACAGCTAAAGGCAGAGAAATGGTGTCTAGAGTTTTGCCTTGTACATATAATATTGGAGGAGGATCATAGATAGATTTTAGTAAAGGCGAGTATTCTGGACTTTCCAAGGTTAGAATCCTTACTCCCTCTTTATCAGCCAACCTCAATTCGCGCTCAGCAATAGAATCAACATCAAAGTGCTTAATTTCGCCTGCTACCTTTTCGCCAAGACCCTGAACTCGTAGTAATTCACTTCTTGGTGCGGAGAATACTTCACGCGGTGAGCCCAGCCCTTGAACCAAACGATGAAACAAGGTCCGGCCTACCCCGACAACCATGTTTAAAGCCAGCCAATATTTTAGGGTTTCCCTGTCCATGGGACTTTTACGCGATTTAATTCCGCAACAGAAATGTTAAAGTTATAAACGGCATCATAATAGCCGCCTAATACCCGGGTATATATAATGAGCGCTTCAAACAAATCTCCAGGATCTCCAATTCCAAAATCATAGTTAGCCGCTTCACTCACCAACAAGGCCCGCGTGATTTTGCGATTTTTTCGAGCAAGTTGCAGTTTTCCTCTGTTTTCCACAGCTTTTAGATAACCGACCTTCAGACCGAGATCATTATTTAGATCCTTTGCAACAGCGACAAGTTCAGACTCCTTAAACCATGTTTCATAGTCATTAGACTTAAAGTCAACAGGCTCTATTACAGAGTCGCGCATTTCTGCATCGACAGAATAGTCATCTTTAAACATATCAGCCAGTGATAGTCGTGCCACCTTTATATCACTATCCAACTCGATGATATCATTTAAAGTCCCGGCCAGGCCTAGTTTAAGCTTTGTAATAGCAGACTGACTGACTTCTTCCTCACCCGCATCATATTTTTCTTCGGCTTTGGTGACCGCCTTTTCAAAATGCTCTTTAACCTCTTCCAAGATCTCCAGCTTCTGCATTTTGCTTTGGATCTCATAATAATATCTTCGTACTTGATACTCTTTCTCAGCTAAAAAGGAAAGTTCTTCGCCTTTATGAAGAGACCGTATTTCTTCAACCGCTTTTTGTAATCCAGGCAATGGCTCCACACCACCTGCCAGAGAAGTAGAAAGAAAAATGGTAGAAAGTAGTATTGATATTGCCAAGTTTGTAACTAAATGCTTCATGACACCCCACAACGTATTTTTATGCATGAAAACACGGTCCTATAAGTTTTATCGCAATTATGAATAGGAATGAGTTTAAAGGAAAGAAAAGAGGGGCACTAAACTTCAAAAAGAAACCTTGATGGCAACCAAGAATGTTCTTTTATTTAAAAATGTCCCGCTAAAGGACAGAAGCTCAGCACCCCTCAGATGGAATAAATTTAGCATAGCCCCCTACCCCTGTCAATATTAATATAAATCTAGCGCTCAAATTTGACAAATTTTTGACAAAATAACCCTTTACTTTCAATTGCTTACATTGCGAGCGCCATTTTTGCCGGGTAATTAGGCTATTTAAGACCTTATTTTTCAAGGTGTTATTATAAATGGCAGTACCGATATTCAGAGGTGTTCAAAAACCAAAAAACTCCAATATTGGTAGAAATATGGCTCAATTTATCAGTATGTTATGCGTCACAGCATGGAGAAGGGAATGGGTATGAATGTTACAAAGAAAATGGCAATAGAGACTACTCCCAACACCCTATGTAGGGTGCCTAACTCTTCTGTTTCATCTAGCAGAGGTGCCGTTTTAAAACCTACCAATACTATCATTACGGCCCAGAAAAACCAGCCCGTCCAAAAATACCCCAATGGAAATAACGCTAGAAAAAAAAGACGCCCCGTCCATTTATGTTGTTTCGGGGATAGCGCAAACACAATATGTCCTCCATCCAACTGACCTATGGGTATCAAGTTTAAAGCCGTCACTAACATGCCTATCCATCCTGCAAATGCAATTGGATGTAGATTAATATTTAAGTCCGAAGACTGAGGATCGACCCCCAAGGTTAATTCTGCGCAAATATTTAATATCAACGAACTACCAAAATTGACGCCTTCAATTCCCAGTACCGGCGAAACATATGAAAGAGACAGCCCATATACCAACGTCGGCAAAGCCACGATAAATCCCGCAATGGGACCTGCGCAACCTATCTCCATCAGCACTCTACGATTAGGGATCACCTGCTTGATCTGAATAAAAGCACCAAACGTTCCAGCAATGAAGACAGGCGGAGCCGGGATGAAATAAGGCAACGTCGAACGAACCCCATTTCTCCTGCTGGCCCAGTAATGCCCAAACTCATGCGCACCTAAAATCAGGATCAAGCTGATTGAAAACAGCAAGCCACCCGACAGGTAGGTCGTTACCAAGGTCCCAGACAGTAATAAGAAAAATAACCACCAGTTTTCTGTCTTTAGCGACTCGGGGCTGTCAGATTCACGAGAGTCAAATGAAAGAGGGGTTTCTTCAAGGGAGCTTTTATCGTCTTGCTTCACGTTAGGAGAATCAAATGGAGGAGGTATTCCATCAGGGGAGTTTTGATCGTCTTGCTTCACGTTAAAAGTTCACATGGGCAGCGTTAAAGGTTTATGGGTAAATTCACGCGCATTGACACCGGAGTAATCGCCCGCGACTTGACCATTCCCATAAAGTTTATATTTATAGATTATCAGTCCTTCCAATCCAACCGGACCCCTGGCATGCGTTCTATTAGTACTGATGCCAATTTCCGCTCCCAGCCCATACCTAAAACCATCGGCAAAACGTGTTGATGCATTCCACATGACACTGGATGAACTGACTTCGTTAAGAAACTGCTCTGCACGCTCCTGATTTTCTGTAATGATGACATCGGTATGACCGGAACCATGCCTGTTGATGAACTTCACCGCCTCAGAAAGACTATCCACAATTTTGATAGACAGTTTAATATCGTTATATTCCATATCCCAATCCGACTCATTAGCTGGCGCAACTTCGGGAACAACCTGACATGTTTTCACGCATCCCACTAACTCCACCTGTTTCCCCTTAAATTGTGCCACTAAATCAGGCAAAACTTTTTCAGCAAAATCTTTGTGAACCAATAAAGTCTCCATGGCGTTGCAAGCAGCAGGGTACTGCAACTTCGAGTCCAGACATATACGAATAGATTTATCCTTATCAGCAAACTTATCAATATAACCGTGGCAAACTCCTTCAGAGTGACCGAGAACAGGGATTCTTGTGTTCTCCTGAATATATTTCACAAAAGCGTTGCTCCCCCGAGGAACAACTAAATGAATATACTTATCCTCTTTCAACATGTCTGCTACTTCAGAACGTGTCTCAATCATCTGAACCGCCGATGTTGGTACACCGGGCACTTTGCCTATAGCTTCCACCAAGAGCTTAACGATCACTTTATTGGAATTCTGCGCCTCCGTTCCACCTTTTAAAATAACCGCATTGCCAGATTTCAGGCACAGTGAAGAAATCTGCGGCACAGCATCGGGTCGGGACTCAAAAATAGCTCCGATCACACCGATGGGACAAGTGACTTGCTTAACCACCAGGTCTTGATCCATCTCCATGACACTTTTTACCTCACCTACGGGGTCTTGCAATGCCACAACACTGCGAATACCCTTAGCCATTCCACGAACCTTTTCTTCATTCAAAGCCAACCGAGCGATCAATGGCTGGGCGATGCCTTCTTTCTTGGCAAACTCAAGATCCTTTTCATTTGCTGCCAAAATGGCATCACAATTTTCTTCCAAAGCATCAGCCATCAATGACAACGCCTGATTCTTTACATCGGTAGAAAGATGCGCCAGCACCAAAGCCGAAGCATTGGCATTTTTCGCTATATCAGTAATATTCATGTCAGATCAAAAACCCCATTTTACTTTAAACGGATTACTGTTTTACCCTTTAGACTCAAAACAGGATTATAACATCCCTTTTATTTAATTTTACTCGGGATAAATCGCTATTTTAAGGAAAGTCCTGCACGGTGATCTTGACTTCAAGCCCATCCTGCATCCAGCCAAAATTACCGTGACCGGCTAGAGTAGAAATAATGCCCTGAGTATCAATCTTTCGGATGCGATTATTGTCTCGATCGGTAAAAATCAAGTTCCCGGCATTATCAAAAACCATTCTGAAAGGACTTTTCACCTGAGCCAGACTGGCTGGCCCATGATCACCCGAAAAACCCGTTACTCCCGTTCCGGCAACTAAAGAAATGATGCCCTGCCCATTAATCTTTCTAATTCTTGCAGTTTGTTCTTCAGCTAAATAGAGAGTTCCATCACGACCCAAAAGCAAACCTCCTGGCGACCTGATTCCAGCAGAAACAGCAAGGCCACCATCTCCATCATCCTTGAATTCTCCTGTTCCACCAATGATTTCAAATTTTCCATCGAGACCAAGTTTGGCTATTCGACTACTCCCTGCATCGGAAAAATAAAGTGTCCCGGCATCATCCACCAAAACGCTGTTAGGATGAAACTCTTCCCCCATCGGCACCATGGTCTCATCCAACACCTTTTGAATAATACCATCCTTAGTTATTTTGCGAATCGAACGACTTGTCGCGTCAGAAACAAATACATTGCCTTCTCTATCAGTTGTAATATCACTGATCGTGTAGAACGAAGCTTCCACAGCCGGGCCACCATCACCCTCCCCGCCCTGCTGTCCGTTCCCGGCAAAATGCGTTATCTTGCCCTGAACAGAAATTTTTCGGATGGTCCAACCATTACCGAGACGATGCACCACATAAACATTATCCTCACGATCAATCGCCAGAGTCGAAGGCATGAAGAGGGAGGCGGATAGAGCCGGGCCGCCATTTCCTTCATTGCCTTCACGTCCGTTCCCCGCGAATGTTGTAATGATGCCATCTGGAGCCAGTTTGCGGATTCGATGATGCTGCAAATCGGCGAATAGGATATTGTTATGACTATCAATACAAATACCTGAAGGAGTGTTCAGCGTAGCTCCCGGGCCGGGGCCTCCATCGCCTTTAAAAAGTGAGTTGCCATTACCAGCAACCGTACTCACTGCATAATCTTTAAGCCCGACACTGCGCACACGAAAATGAGAACGATCCGCTACCAGCAGTTTGTTATCGGGGTGAATCGCTAAAGCGAAAGGTAAGTGTAAACTGGTCTCCGGGGCTATTTCGTTATCCCCGTTATAATCAGTCTTACCCACCCCCATAAAAGTTGTGATGACTCCCTGCCCATCTATCTTGCGAATACGATTATTGTTGCGATCGGCAATGTACACATTATCCATTTCATCCACCACCACATCGGTGGGATAGGCCAGATTGGAATAAGAGGCAGGGCCGTAGTCACCTCCAAAGGCATGCATGCTGTCCCCCGCAAGCGTCGTTATGATCCCCTGACTATCCACCTTACGAATGCGGTTATTGCCCCGGTCTGCAATATAGAGATTGCCGTGACGGTCAAGAGCAATTCCAAAAGGGTATTTCAGCACTGCATTAATGGCTAAACCAAAATCACCGCCAAAACCTGGCAGACCGACTCCTGCCACAGTGGTGATAATTCCATCCTGATCTATTTTGCGAATGCGGCTGTTGGATCGGTCTGAAATATAGAGTCCGCCTTTGGGCCCTACTTCTATATCAGAAGGAAGGTTTAGATGAGCTTCCAACGCCGGGCCATCGTCTCCACCAAAATCTGCCACTCCAGTTCCAGCTACAGTAGTAATGATGCCATCGGGTGAAACTTTACGGATACGGTGATTATTGCGGTCGGCAATATAGACATTATTGTTTTCATCCACCGCTAAACCCGCAGGAAAATTGAGAGATGCCTTCAAGGCCGACCCCCCATCGCCGGAATACCCAGCTGTCCCATTGCCGGCTATGGTGGTGATGATTCCATCTGGCGTGATTTTCCTGATACGGTTTTTGGATCGGTGAGAAAGATATATATTACCCTCGCGGTCTACAGCAATACCATCGACCAAGGTCAACACAACCGATATTGCAGGGGTCCCGTCACCAACATCTTTATAT
This sequence comes from Nitrospinaceae bacterium, assembly GCA_029261455.1. Lineage (GTDB taxonomy): Bacteria > Nitrospinota > Nitrospinia > Nitrospinales > VA-1 > LS-NOB. The sequence continues at coordinate 6,648 of JAJDBH010000181.1, read as the reverse complement.
GGAAAAGAATCAGCCACCAGTGAGGAACTGGAGCCAAGGACAAAAAGAAACAAGATTCTAATTAAGAAACGGTATCTCATAGTAGATAGAGTCACGTTCAGCGGTAGACAATATGAACTTTTCCTTTGCGGTTGACCTTGAAGGCCGCCAGCATCGTAGGTTCACCCAGCGGGTTCATCGCCAAATCCAAAACCTTTAACTGAGGGAAATATTTCGACTCGATCAGGGCAACAGCCCCCTGATCGGTAATTTTATTTTCCCCCAGATACAACAATTCCAAACTCGGAAACTTCTCTGAACTGGCAAAAGCCAGTGCCCCACCGTCACCAATATCATTCCGGAATAAATTTAACGTCAGCAACTGCGGAAACACAGAACTCGTAGCAAGCATTGCCCCTCCGACCGGAGTGATCAAGTTATCGTTCAACATGAGAGTTTTCAGATGGGTGAAGTTGCCGGAAACCACCATCAGCTCAATGCTGTCATCACTGATTTCGTTTTTCCACAGTTTTAAGGACTCCAATTGCTTCAAATAAGGCGACTCCGAAATCGCTTTCAGTCCCAAGTCGCCAAGCAGATTCCCCCATAGATCGATATGTTTCAATCCAGCAAGGTGCGGGGACTTAGCAAGTGCCCTCATTCCCCGAGCTTTAATGTTGTTTCCCTGTAGATGAAGAGTGGTTATCCTGGACAACAACTCCATCTTCGCCAATTGTTTCGCTCCTGACGTACCGATATTCAATCCACTGAGATCAAGAGTCTTGCCATCCTGACTGACACGCTTTGCAACCAAAGCAGAAATATCAGCACCCCATGCAAGGGAAGTGAAAATGATAAAAAACAGGGCAGTCGTAGTTAAAGAAATTTTTGTTTGGAAAGTTGTCATAAAGTCAGGTTAACAAATACTCGAAGATTGTGTAAATGATTTTTGTTCCCGTTTTAATCAAACAGAAGCTCAAAAAAGAGCGTCATCAGCATAATTTGACACCCGCCTTCTATTTACCTCCTCAATATTCATATTAGTACCCCTTCAAATAAAGCACAAAAATTGACTCGATCAAAGATATACGTGATTGAAGCAAAGGTGAATTGAAGGCCATTTTGGTAATTTTTAATCCTTGACCACAGCATAAGAAGTCGGAATTAAAAACCTTGTATATCGGAGAATTTGTAATGGCTCCCAAACACATTAAAACAATTCCCCATCAATGCATCCCCGAGCACCAAAAGCCTCAAAGAGAGTTAACGGATAGTGAGAAAATTATCACCCACAACATTCAGTACTGTCCTCACCAGGAACATCAAATTAAGTTCAGCACACCCAGTGAAGTACAGAGTGATCAGTATTTGAAAATGCTATCTAACTCACCCTCTCCTGCTAATTTTGAATTAAAAAATAGACCCCATACACCTCGATATGACCGGCAGGATTTCACACAGCCCATCACTCCATTTTGCAGGCAAGGCTGGCAATTAATAAGAAATTATAAAAAATTGAAAGGATTAATGATGAGTACGATAATTGAGAACTTACAAGGCACAAGCGTTTGGTTTGGGGCTTCATCAAGCCTATATCCCCCAACAGAATTGGATTACAAACAAGTGATGAATCAGTTCACCGAAATAGAAAATTTTGGAACCACTACAGTCCCAGATGATACGCTCTGGCTAATCGCAGCGTGGCATGACAATGAGGGAAAAGGTCAAGTAACAAGCTGGGTGGATGACTTTTTTGGGGAAAGATGGGTATTTGAAGATGGGAACTTTGAACAACTAGACCCTGAATACTAAACAAGGTCGTCCGAACAATAGTGTGATTTTCATGCCTCATGCAGGTCACTCCTGCATGAGGTATTTACCCACTCTTATATATATTTATAAATAGTATAAAAAATTCGTGCCTGCTTTGATGGTGCCGGGAAAGGGGCCAATGATCTTAGAAACCTCTTCCTATACCTGTATTCTACGGGAATTTCCAAAGTGTTTAGCCCTTATTTAGCAGTGTTGCAGTAACTACTGGATAAAAACAGACCTAAAATCTGATAAAGTATTAATAGGGCCATACCAAACCACCATAGATTATTTTATGTGAATAATTATGGTATCCGAAATTAGAGGGCTATATGGAATGTGGTTTCCTCTTGCAAACAGAGTTCTAATGAAATGGCGACCCGTGGGGAAATCCAGCTTTATACATGCAGAACCATCGCTCAAATGAATAAACTTGGAATCTTTTTTAAGAGGCTTATCCATTTCAAAGAAGACAGGCGCGTACATATCTAGCATTATATGATGGTGCCCCTTGCCTTCATTCACTCCATTCTTTGTCGATTCCACCTCCAACCCGTACGCTTCCATGCAAATCTCAACCGGATTAGAAACCAGAGCTTTATGCACTGGTTTTATGATTTTTACCGCTCTATGACCATCATCGGCAAAGGCGTTAGAAGTTGACACCATAAACACCATAAAAAAAAAGATATCCATTTCAAATTGTCCACCATTTTGCTCCTACGATATCGTAAATACTTGAATAGCGAACCTCTTAGTAATGACCGAAATCCCCGACAACAAAACCGGGAACCATTAAACTTCATTGATTATAACAAATTAGCAGAAACAAGCAGGAAACATACTTCCTAGCTTTTTCCAAGTCCGCATACATTCATCTGAGATATACTTGGTTTTACGAAGACTATAAGGTTAAATTTTATGTGGAATTGGTTTCGTGGTTATCGGCGAAAGAAAATACTGGCCACTCCTTTCCCAAGTGAGTGGGAGAGGCATGTTCAAAATAATATTCAATATTATCATCACCTCAACAATGAAGAAAAAAAGCGATTACAGGACCTCATCCAAATCTTCATTGCCGAAAAGCATTGGTTGGGGTGCAACAACCTCGAATTAACGGATGAGATTCGCGTCGTAATCGCCGCTCATGCGTGCCTGATGATACTCGCGTTGCCAAACGATTTTTACCACAATGTGAACTCCATTTATGTTTATCCTACAACAATCATTTCTACTGAGAGACCAATAGGGATGTTTGAAGTTCCCACTTCCCCGGTGGAAGGCCCGATGCCAATTCTAGGCGAAGCCCATCATAGCGGCCCGGTGGTACTCGTCTGGGATGCGGTGAAAAGAGAAACCCGGCATCCGGAACACGGTCATAATGTGGTCTATCACGAATTCGCTCATAAACTGGACATGCTCGATGACAGTGCAGATGGCACTCCACCACTAACAACTCCTGAGGAGTATCAGCGATGGATTGAAGTATGTTCCAAAGAATATTTGAGGCTATGTGACAAGGTGGAGCGTGGCAAGCCTACTTTTTTCGACAGTTATGCTGCAACAAATGAAAGTGAGTTTTTCGCGGTGGTGACTGAACATTTTTTTTGCAAACCCGAAAATATGAAACACCATCATCCAAAACTTTATCAGGTTTTACAGGATTTTTATCGGCAAGATCCGGCCAAGAAAGTAATTACTAATCCGCTTCCTTAGCCCTATTTCTTGAACCGACCATTGGTGGGTTTATCTGTATCTACCGCTTCAATTGTTCGAGTTGTTTGTAGAGATTGGCTGAAGGAACCGTACAACCACTTCATAACAAAAGGTGATAATACAGTCGTAAAAGCAATGACTATAACCATACCAGCATAAATCTCGTTGTTAAGGATACCGCTTTCCCGTCCTAATTCGGCGAAGATAAGCCCTACTTCTCCTCGCGGGGTCATTGCGGCACCAATGATCCAACGGACCGGCCACGATTCCCGGATGAGGCAGGGACCCGCTAATTTTCCGACTATCGCTACAATCAGAAGTGTCATAGAAAAGACCCAAATGAATGGTGAGCTCCAATCGATCTCGCGCAAGTTTAATGATAGACCAACCATTACAAAAAAAATAGGCGTGAACAAGTGGATGATTGACTTCATTTCTCTTTCAATGTGCTCGGCGAAGGATGGATCTGCATGCAATGCCGCACCAAAAGGTAAAAAGAAACGCCTCGATAAAGCCAGTCCTGCCGCGAAACCACCTAGTAACTCAGGTGCCCCCATAACATGTGCCATCCATGCGAAGAATAGAACAAGGGAAACGATCGTAGTCGGAATCAGGCCGGGGATCACGGTGCTTGAGTGGATATGTTTGATAACAGCAGACATCAGCTTGGCAGCCACCGGAGCTAAAACAAAGAAGACAGCCACAAACGAAATTACTTTGCCGGCATTCCCCAAAGTCACACCGCCACCGATGGAGAACTCGTAAAGCAATGCAAGCAGGACGACACCCATCACATCATCCAAAATTGCAGCACCCAATATTATCTGACCTTCCAAGGAGTGATGACGTCTGAGGTCAGTGAGAACACGGGCGGTGATTCCAATGCTGGTAGCTGTGAGTGTTCCACCAATAAATAGCGATACCAATAGCGGGAGGTCGAATATCAAATACCCTACGCTAAACCCCAGCACAAGAGGCAAAGAAAAACCTGCCAAAGCCACGACAATAGACTTGCGACCTGCTCGCACCAGCTGTTTGGGGTCGGTCCCCAGACCCACCTCGAATAAAAGCAGAATGATGCCGATTTCTGCCATAAGTTTGATAGCTTCAATAGGTTCGATCCAGCCTAATAGACTTGGCCCCAGCACCACTCCCGCCAATAATTCGCCTATTACTGAAGGGCCTTTTAGTCTCACAGTCAACTCGGCGAAGACGCGTGCAGTCAAAAGGATGATGAACAGGATAAGAAAAAAATCGTGGGTCTGCATTGAAGCTCCGTAATCGTTTTAACAGCAAAGACCAAATCAATTTTTTCGATTAAAGCCATTCAATATATAGAATGTGGCTTTGGATCGTTTGCCCAATTACAATTAGTGTACCGGACGTGGTATCCGAATATGGAGTCAGGTTAACAAATACTTGAATATGGTATAAATAATTTTCGTGCCTGCTTTTATGGTGCCGGAAAAGGTGCCGGTGATCTTGGAAACCCCTATCCTATCCCTATATTGCACAGGAATCTCAAGGATGCGTAATCCTTTCTTAACAGCTTTGATCTGCATCTCCACCGTCCAGCCGAAATTGGTGTCTTGCATGCCAATAGATTTCAACGAGTCGTAGCGAATGGCGCGGAATGGTCCTAAATCTGTGTAGCGATGACGGAAAAATAGGCGCATTAAAAATACGGCCAATTGATTGCCATAACGCGATTGTGGTAACAATGCTAAGCGGCTCTCGGTCAATATCATCCGGCTACCCAAAACGAAATCCATCTCTCCTGATTCTATCGGTTTCACCAAGTGCACAATTTCTTCAGGGTAGTCACTAAAATCGCCATCGAGAAACACCACGATATCAGGATTGTCCAGTTCAGAAATTCCCTTCAGACAGGCGGAGCCATATCCCTTTCTTTTTTCCGCAACCACTCTTGCACCTTTTAAACTGGCGCACCGTGCTGTATTGTCGGTCGAGTTGTTATCGACAACAATGATTTCATGTATTAGATCTTGAGGGAGAGCATCGAGAACCAGTCCTATAGACTGCTCTTCATTGAATGCGGGGATGATGACAGAAATACGGGAAGGCATGTGGGTTTATGCTCCGAAGGGATAAAAGTTAAATCCCCCCGACCCCCTTCGCAGAAGGGGGAGCTTTATTTGATGAACCCCTCTTTCACAAAGAAGGGCTGGGGTGATTTATAAGCTCACGTCCAACACCGAGGTCAGTTGAGAGCTGTTTTAATGCCTGAAATAAACTCAGCGATGCTTTTGTCGCGTTCGACAGGATCGGAATGGGATTCGATCAACTTGACGATTGCACTCCCAATAATAACTCCGTCCGAGCACTGCCCGGCTTCTTTAGCCTGTTCCGGACCGGAGATACCAAACCCGACCAGCACTGGAAGTTTCACCTTACTTTTAATGGCAGAAACTTTCTCTTCCAGGTTTTTAGAAAGAGCCTCTTTCGTTCCCGTTGTTCCGGTCAGAGAAATATAATAGATGAAACCTTTGCTCGCCTCCCCCACTGTCTGAATTCGGTCCGGGGTACTGGTGGGTGCTAAAAGAAAAATCGTATCCAGTTTCTTTGCATTCGCGAAGCTTAAAAATTCCCCCGCCTCTTCCGGTGGAAGATCGGGCAGGATCACGCCATCCACTCCGGCGTTGACCGCATCTTCCACAAATTTTTTCTGACCATAAACGAAAACAGGATTATAACTACTCATCAGAACAATCGGTAATTGCGACTGACTTCGAATATCTTTCACCAACTCAATAATTTTTTTCAGGGTGGTACCGTTTTGCAGAGAACGGTGCGCAGAAGCCTGAATAACAGGGCCATCGGCAAGTGGATCGGAAAACGGGACACCGATCTCAATGACATCAGCACCGCTTTTCTCAATCACCAAGAAAATATCTTTTGAGGCAGATAGATCCGGGTCACCGGCGGTGAAAAAGGCTACCAGAGCTTTTTTGCCATTCAAACTTTTGAATCGATCATCTATCCGGCTCACAACGAAACTCCCATCATATCCGCTACCTGATTCACATCTTTATCACCACGGCCTGACAGGCAAACCAGAATGACCTCATCTTTTTTCATGGTCGGTGCCATTTTCATTACATGGGCAATGGCATGCGCTGA
>JAJDBH010000180.1 GCA_029261455.1 Nitrospinaceae bacterium | reverse complement strand
AGTATTGTTTGCTGGCGAAATGCGATGGGGCTAGCGGCGGGATCGGGAGGAACGTTTTACCCGGTTCTGAATGTTCTGGCCTTTGCGGTCCCTGCGCTTGTCAATGCGGTCGCCTTTTTTGTCGAGGCGGTTTTCGATTTTGTCGCCCCTGCGATCCAGCCGTGCTTCAATGCGATCCCCTTTATTATCGAGACGGTCTGCCAGTTTGTCTCGACCATTTTCGCGGGCGCGGTCTGCTCTTGCATCCAGCCGATCATTGATGCGATCGCCTTTGTTATCCAATCGGTCGTTGATGTTCTCGCCCTTTTGATCGAGCCTTGCGTTGATGCGGTCGCCTCTATTGTCATAACGAGTTTCGATTCCATCCTCTGCCAGACTGGTGGAGGTGGTTCCTATCAAGGTGAGTAATGCTATGGCTAGTATCTTTTTCATGGCGTTCTCCGATTATAAAAATTTATAAGTTCATTCCTGTATAGGGTGTTCTTCTTTCACGAGACCTTTGCGGATGGCGTAGAACATCATTTCTGCGTTGTTCTGCCAGCCCATTTTCTTCATGACATTGTTCCGGTGAGAGCTGATTGTTTTGGGACTCAGGTTTAATGTCTGCGCCACGCGAGAGAGGGCTTTTCCCGAAGCCATTAAAATCATGACCTCCCATTCGCGATCGGTCAGAACTTCATGGGGCAATTGTATTTGAGGTTGATGCCCCAGGTTTTTAATGGTGATTCTTTTAGACACTTCAGGAGGGATGACGGTCTCCCCTCTATGAACCCGTTTGATGATGTCGATCAAATGTTCTATGGAGCCGGTGTTGAGGAAATAGCCTTTTGCTCCGGCCTTGAAGCATCGAATGATGAAATCCATTTCTGAATAACTGGTTGAAACCAGTACGGCAATATTTGGGAGCTCAACTTTTATATTCTTGATGATGTCCAGAGTGCTGGGGCCGGGCAGGATGGCATCCATCAGAACGATGTCGCATTCTGTGCTCGCAATCAGTTTAAGCAGGTGCCAGCCATCCGGGGCTTCGGCCACGACCTCAATATTCGTTGCGCTCTGTTGTATTGAATTAGCAATGCAATTTCTAACGAGGGTACGGTTATCCGCCAGAATGATTTTTATTTTTTTAGATGCCTGTAAATTTGTTTCTGTCATAGCTGATTCAGTAAGCGTTGATATGTTCGGAGGGATCAGACGGAAATCCCGTTAGGAATTCCGCTGAGTCCCTGCCCGAAATCCTTCTACTGCTTGTCAAACATGTAGGTATAGAGCAATAAAAATGCCAAACGGTTGAGTCAAGCTGGGAATATTTTAGTCATTGAAAATCAACGCTTTTGGGTAGGCCTTCTGGCGCAGCTGTTTGGGTGGTGAGGGTGTCGGCCCATAAAGGAGTGCAATTTTTTCCTCTCTGCGTGACTATTTGTGAACAATCTCTGAAAAACCAGTCTTTCTCTGGAATAGTTGTCTATTAGATTTAGGCCGTTTTCCTTCCTCCATTTCAGCCGGATACGCATTCATTTTCCAACAAACCCGCCGATCAAAACTCTGTAGGTAATTCAGGATTTAAGGGGCATTGGAGGACCCGGATCCCAACTTGAAACAGGAGGTTCAAATGATAGAAGGCATAGGTGGGTTTAATTTGCAGAGTGTTTCGCAACTTCGAGACGCATCGTTTAGCAGAGACCATCCCAATCCGCGACAGGCATTATTCAACCGTATTGGTCAGAACGACAGCGGAGGATTGGATTTTGATGAAATCCTGGCTCTGGTTGACAAGACGGGGCGGGGCAGCAAGTTGTTGGGAAATTTGTCAGGGTGGACCAGGATGAGAGCGGAGAGCTAAGCTTCAGGGAGATTAATGCCTTTTTAAAAGGATAGATCTCAGAGTGTAAATAAGTTTGAGTTCGGGGAGAGTGGAGGCTTTCCCCGGACTACTTATTTTCTCTATTGTAGAGATGTCATCGACACGAATCCTATTTGCATTCCGTTACAATTCTGCGCGTTTTTTCTGATATTCCTCGTAGCTTTCTTTTTCGGGACAAACTATGGCAGGGTCTTTTCGACATTGGTCCTGTTGATAGTTTTGGTTCAACTCATAGAAGAACCGTTTTAGGGAGAATGAGCTGTCAGCGCATCCAGATAAAAATAGGACGAATATCAGAATTAGGTTTAGTTTCATGGTGATTTCGGTGTGTGATATTTCATAGTCTCTCAACTATATCTGAATTTTTCCATCACTTAAACCTCTCCCCCTTCTTTTATCTATCGTCCTGATCGTAAAAAAAGTGCGGGTTTAAAACCACTATTGATATCCCATTTACTATCCGATAAGAGAAATTACTGGTGGTTATTTGTAAGTGAAACTATTAAATAAGCGTTTATAGAGGAAAAACACCCATGAGCATGACCCGGTTGAATGTCCTGAGACGCATGTTTATATGGGTTCTACTGTTCCTCTTCCTATTGGTCTTTCCTCCTTCGTCTTCCTTTGCTTCGAGCCTATTAGGGCTCAACGGCAGGGACTATTTTCGAGTGTCAACTTTAGCGGTTATGATTGGTGATGCGGAGCTGGGCTCTAATGACACTTTAACAAATAATGTGGCCAAAGCGATTGAAGCTAAGCTGGTCACTGATGTTGGAGTGGGGTATTCCGGAGCCTTGGGTTTTGATTTTGACTCCGGTCTTACAACAGAACTTGAGTATTCCTACCGAAGTGTTGACACGAATAGCATAACTTCCAGTATTGGAGAGGTAGATGCGCCAGGCAAATACACTCTTAATACCTTAATGGGAAATGTTGGTGAAAGGTTTTTAAGTTCCAGCGAGTTTACTCCCTATTTGGGGGGTGGGTTAGGCATAGCGTGGCATCAGATAGATGATGATGACATAGGTTTTGGCGCATACGATTCCACATTTGTATACCAACTTCTGGTTGGAGTAGAATATTCGATCAATTCGGACACAAAATTGGGGCTGGGGTACGGATTTCTTGGAACGTCTGATCCTGATTTTGAAGGGGCAACTGTGGATATTGGCGTTCATAATATTGGAGTCACCTTCCGTCAGTATTGGAGTGGTGAGCCAGTGAGGAGAACCAAGAGAAAAAGAGTATCCAAGACAGAGTTGTTTGAGAAGCCTCCAAAAGAACGCAAGAAGTTATCGGTGCCTCCTCTACGGAAAACAAAATATGATCAAAAATCCGAGAAAGATAATCGATCATACGAAGGCTATTTAATCCCACGTTAAGAGTCAGTCAGGACGGCAGCTACTCCATCAATCCCCCTTCTTAGAGGAAAGTTTAATGTACTGGCCCTGCGCCTTTAGCGGTTCGCGAAAGCAGTGAGCGTTTGCCGTAACATTGGCTGTGGCGCCGCGTCGATTTTTCACTGGCCCTGCGCCTCGCAGCTATTTGCCGATGCAGAACTGGCCGAAGATTTTGTCTAGGAGGTCTTCTTCGAAGGTTTTGCCGAGTATGGCACCGAGGTGTTCCATTGCTAAAGTTATGTCTACGGCTATGAGTTCTTCCGAGTAATCCGATAGCAGAGTTTCACTGGCGTTATGGAGAGCGTTGGCGGCTTGTTGCAGATGGTCGCGGTGGCGTTCGCGGGTGATGACGAGGGATTCTCCAACCCGTTCTCCACCGATGGCTTTTTGGTGGAGAGCTTCTGTTAGAGATTCGAACCCTTCCAGCGTTTTAGCGGACAGGGTGATAGGTTGTTCGCCTGCCATGAAATTTTTGATTTGATCTGCGGGCCATGCGGTAGGGAGATCAGATTTGTTGAGCACCACTAGCCGGGGTTTTTCTGCCACTTCATTCATCAGCAGTTGATCGTTATGGTCAAGAGGCTCGGAGGGATCGAACACGACCACTGCGAGGTCGGAATTTTCCAATGCCGCGCGGGTTCTTTCTATTCCTTCTTCTTCGATCACTTCAGGGTTATCGCGCAGACCGGCTGAGTCGGTGATGATGATATGGATGTCTTTGATGCGGGCGCGTTCTTCAAGTGTGTCGCGGGTGGTCCCTGCGTAGGCGGTGACGATGGCGCGGTCTTCATGCAACAATGCGTTGAGCAGGCTGGACTTGCCGACATTGGGTTTACCCACCAGAGTGACGCGCATTCCTTCCCGATAAATTCTGCCTTGCCTGAAAGAATGGACCAGTTTGTTTAAATCAGTTTCAACTTCCTGGATTTGGTTTTGTGTGGCTTCGCGCGACTGAAAGGTGAGCCCGTCTTCGGTGAAATCTATGGATGCTTCTAGCTGAGCCTGAACGTTGAGCAAGGTGTCGTGCAGGCCATTGAGCCGGCGCGAGAGTCCACCCTTGAGTTGAGCTATGGCTGAACTTAAAGCTTTGTCAGAAGCGGAGTCGATAACATCGGCAACGGCTTCGGCCTGAGTCAGGTCGAGCCTGCCGTTGACGAAAGCGCGACGGGTGAATTCCCCTGGCTCTGCCAAACGTGCGCCTTGCCCCAAAACCAGTTCGAGGATTCTGGAGACGATCCACGACCCACCGTGAGCACTGATCTCTATGACATCTTCGGCGGTATAGCTTTTAGGTTTTTTGAAAAAAGTGAGAAGGACTTGATCGACACATTGTTCAGATTCGGGATCGCGGATTTCGCCAAATAAAACCTTTTGGGTTTCGGGTTCTTGCACTGGTCCTGTTGCCGGATGAAACAGCCGCAAGGCGATGGCTAAAGCGTCTTTCCCGCTTATGCGGATGACGCCGATTCCACCTTCACCGGGAGGCGTGGCGATAGCTGTGATGGTGTCGTTCATGATGGGTATTCGTGCTCTCTACAGATCAGTTGTATATCTTGCGCGCTCAACGGTTCTTGCGTCAATCCGCAGAGATACCCCTTTTTGCTTTGTTCATTAAAGCGGCAGGTGTGGCAGGCTGCAAAGGCTTTGCGTTTGTTCATTTGCTGTACCTTCCGCAAGGTGGATCTTAAAACAGAAGCGAGTTCAGTTATCTTTGTGGAATTGGCCAAGGCTGGAGCCAGACTCTTGTCGGCTATGGCATTCTCTATAAGTTTTTTTCCTTTGGCAGTTGGGGTCAAGTGTACCACCCGCTTGTCCTGCTCGTCAGGTAGTTTGCGCAATAAACTTTTCTGCTCCAGAACCTTGAGCGATTGAGAGATGGTTCCCTTTGTCAGCCCAAGATATTCCCCCACAGCTTGTGGTGTATTTGAATAGCGATTGCATTGGGTTAAATAGGTTAGTGCGTCTATTTGTACAGGTTGCAAACCATATTTCTGACCAAAGGCCCGCGTCTCCATTCGCAGGAGATTGCATAACCGTTCCAGAACATCATTGACTTCTGTATCACTCATGAGAATATTGTATCGCCTCGATACTTGCTTGACAAATAGAATCTTGCATGAGACATTAATTATAGTTTCGATTCGATACTATAATTAATGTCTAACTTAGGAGAAGATGATGAAGAATGCAGTTTTTTACCATGCAGGTTGTCCCGTTTGTGTATCTGCCGAAGATATGGTTGTCAAGGCCGTTGATAAAAGCCAATACAATCTTGAAGTGGTTCATTTTGCACAAAGCCCTGATCGGATTGCAGGAGCAGAATCCGCAGGTGTGAAATCGGTCCCGGCGCTGGTGCTGGATAACGAGGTATTTCACATCAATTTCGGCGCGTCCATGGCTGATGTAAAAGGCTCTTAAACCTTGAGTTGATCGTTAGCCATCATTTTGTGGCTAACGATCGACAGGTTATGTATGCGATAAATAGCATTATATTAAAAAATTGCCGGGCTGTTTGAATTCCAAATTTAAAGTTATGTGTAGAAAGGAAATATCATGTCAAAAAATACCGAGCTTGGTGAAATAAATTCGCTTCGAAGATATCCTGTTAAGTCGATGGGGGGAGAAGAGTTATCCGTTGCGCATGTGAGAGAAAATGGGTTTTGGGGTGATCGTGCCTATGCCTTGATTGATGCTGGCGATGGGAAAACTGCTACAGCAAAAAACCCAAGAAAATGGCCAACCCTTTTTTCTTTTCAAGCCACTCTAATGGAGACAAAAGGCTCAATTGAGAAAGTGTCTACAGTTTGCATAAAAATGCCGGATGGCACTACTGTGACCAGTGAGCAGCGGGATATTAATCAAATTCTCTCACAAGTACTCAATCGTGAAGTTATCCTCGCAGTAACGCAGGATGCGAAGGTAACAGGAGTGCAGTCTCCTCTACCTGTTTCCTGGTCGGCAAAATCGGAAGAATATTGGCCCGATATAGAGGGTCGTGATAAACAGAACACTGTCACCGATTTCGAACTACCAGTTGGGACATTTTTTGATTTCGGGCAAGTGCACCTTTTGACCACTTCTACCTTAGCCCGGCTGGGTGACAGTTATCCTCAGGGGCGTTTTGAAACTCAGCGGTTTCGGCCCAACCTGGTGGTGGAAACGTTCGGGGGTGAGAAAACCTTTGCGGAAGAGACATGGGTTGGTCACACCTTGGCTGTTGGTGACGAGGTTCGTCTTAAAATTACAGGTTCATGCGGTCGCTGTGTGATGACTACATTAGCTCAAGGAGACCTTCCGAAAGACACTGGAATTTTGCGTACTGCAGTTCAGCAAAATCAAGGCAATGTGGGAGTATATGCTTCGGTAGTACGGACAGGTCTTATTCGCGCAGGGGATCGAGTGCGACTTGAATCATAATGCATCCCCACTCAAGTGAGTGGGGTTGGGGCTTAGTCTTTGGCTACGTGGTAGATGTAGTATTGTTGGGAGATGGTCAGCATATTGTTGACGGTCCAGTAGATGACAAGTCCCGATGGAAACGAAATGAACAGGAAGGTGAACACGATGGGTAGAAACATCATGATCTTCTGTTGCATGGGGTCGCCGATTGATGGTGTCAATCGTTGTTGCAGGAACATCGTAGCACCCATGAGTACGGGGTAAACGTAATAAGGGTCGGCTACTGAGAGGTCAACGATCCACCCTATGAACGGGGCACCACGAAGTTCGATGGAAAAGAACAGCGCGTGATAGAGGGCGATGAATACAGGAATCTGTAACAGCATCGGCAAACAACCGCCAACGGGATTGACCTTATGTTTTTTGTATAGCTCCAGCAGTTCTGCATTCATTTTCTGCCGATCGTCTTTATTTCTTTCCTGAATGACTTTCACATAAGGCTGAACCTTCTGCATTCCCTTCATGGACTTGAAGCTTTTATGG
>JAJDBH010000179.1 GCA_029261455.1 Nitrospinaceae bacterium | reverse complement strand
TTCTGACCTACACTTCTACCAATTCCCTGATGATTGCCGAAGCGGGCCTACGCTTCACCCAGAAGTGCCTGCTGGAAGTAGACGCTACCTGGGGATGCCCTACCTCGCTACAGAATGCTGGAGACTGGACCACGATCACTGCAACAGAAAACTTCAACAAGGATTTTGGTGGCGACGGTAATTTCGCAATCAGCTTCCCTGTGCATGCCAGCAATGATGGGGATAATATTTTTGTAACAGCTACTGGAACATTCCGAGGCGGGCAACGGTCTCTTTCCCGTTTCATCTCAAGGATCTGTGTTCTGGGCGAAAATGCCATCACATCCTGTCTTGGAACCACCACCAAGAACAACTCATTCATAGACCCACCACTTCCTGATCCTCCTATTACAGGAGAATGCCCTGAAGATCCCCCTGGTATTGTTGGGCCATTTCCAGATGCTCCTGTAGAGTGTGACAGTTGTCCAAGTGTCTCTTGTCCGCACTTTGATACGGGGGATCATTTACTTTCAGGCAATTGGCTGGATCCAGCATTCACCCGTTTTTGCGACTTCAAAATGAAAAACGGTGAGGTGGTTAAAACCCACGTGGGTGATCACAATAATCTTGTGGTGAAGAAAGACTTTGAAATTAAAAACAACTCCACTTTAAGGCTGAATGATGATGCGGTAGATCCTCTTGATCCGACTAAAGACAGCACCATCACAGTTTATGACGATGCTACGATAAAAAATAATGGCGAGATCAAGGTCAAAGGAACCCTCACTCTAAATGTCGGTGACAAGTTTGACATGAAGAACTCTTCCCGGATAAATAACATGCAGGGCGATGCCGCCAATACCTCGGTATGGGCAGAAGATGATGCCAGCATTAAAAACTCTTCCCTGCTTGTCGGATCGCTAGCCTCTGACGGTAAAATATCCCTCAAGAATAATGCTGAAGTCCAAGGTGCCCTTTTCGGCTATAGCGTGGAACTCAAAAATAATTCAACGGTCATCTATACCGACAACGAAGATGCCGGAAGTAACACCACAGGTTATTCCCAGTGCACCTCCGGCGATATCGGACCCAACTGGTCTGAGTGACCTTTTAAGTCAATTCCTAAGCCATCCCCCAAACAGCACAATTCAAGTTTCTCCTGAAAATTCAATAGCTTCCAAATAAATTCATTTGGAAGATGATATCGATTTATGAGATAATTCCCCGGTTATCCTGCAATTAAACAAAAACCACCATGAAGTTTAAAATCCCGACATCAAGCAAATCCAAATCTGAAAAAAGTATTGGCTTGGATATTGGTTTTCACCACATCAAGGCGGTGGAACTGATTCGCAATGATCAAGGTTTTCAAGTTACCAAATACGCTATTCGGGAAATTCCTTCTTCGATTCTTCAGCAAAAAGACCGTACCAACGCACTGGGGGGCATGATTAAGGGCATGTTTTCCGATGCCCAAATCAAAGGTTCATCGGTGTACCTTTCGGTCACCGGGCATAATGTCATCATCCGCAACGCCCTACTTCCTAAAATGCCTCCAGAAGAACTGATCGACGCCGCAAAATGGAACGCCAAGGAAGAAGTCTTGTTCGATCTGGATAAAGCCGTGGTCGATAACTATGTCATGGGCGAAACAGATAAAGATGGCGCAACACTTCTCGATCTGTTGAGTGTCATCGTACGGGGAGATGTGATCGACTTTATAATCTCCATCGTCAAGGCCGCCGGACTAAAACCCAAAGGGGTCACGGTCGTCCCTCTTGCCTTATGGGACTATGATCAGGTAATCAACCCACAAGAACCCGGAGTTGTAACGAGCTATGCAGATATGGGAGCAGAACGTACTCGTATTTATTTTGTCTCCGATGGACGCATCCTGTTTTCCAGGGAAATTCCTAACGGCGGTAAAAACCTGACAGGGTGTCTGGCAGGAGAATATGAGTTAGAAGATGAAGAAACCGTCACCATTGATGATGTGCGTGCCGAACAAATCAAAAAAACATTTGGATACCCTGCTGAAGAGAGTACTGAAAAAACAGAAGAAGGAATACCTTTAATACTGATCCGGGAACGGATGGAACCCATCCTGATCAAACAAGCCACTGAGATGGATCGATCCATCGAATATTTTAAAAACCAATACCGCAAAGACTCAGTAGACCGCCTGATTCTTTCCGGTGGCGGAGTGGGACTACGTGGGCTGTATCAGTTTTTAAAAGAAAATCTGGATTTGGAAATTGACCGTTGTAACGTTTTCATGCAGGCCACAGTCCAGGATGACTCGATCTCCAAGGAAGACATGAAACTGTATGGGCCTAGCCTGACTGTCGCGGCAGGGCTGGCATTAGGACAATGCAACAAAATCAATATTTTGCCAGAAAAACACCGCCCTTCCCTTAAGAAAACATTGATCAAGCTAGCTCCATTGGCCGCTGTATTTATTTTATTCATGTCTTTATATGGTTATAGCTCGATCCTTCGATCTGAGGTTTCCCAAAAAACAGCTTCCCTGAAAGACCAGCAAAGTGCCTTGGAAAAACTACAGCTTCAAGCACCGGAACTGCAAAAAATCATTGGAGAGTTAACGGATACCAAAGAAACTAAAAAAGCATTGTATAAAGAAAAAAACCAACTTCCTGGAAGTTCGCCTTTCCCGTTCAATTTCGACCTGGTTTACTCTGAGCTCGCCCTCCTGGTTGCAGATAACACCTCGCTTTCACAAATTTCTTATACTGCAATAGGCAATGAAGAAGAAAGTGGAGACGTAGACCTAACCCAGACAGGAGATGCAGATATCTCCGGCAAGGAACGGATAAAAGTATCAGGGGAAATTTTCGGAGGTGGGCTGAAAGTACAACAATCCTTGAAATTGCTCCTTCAGGATTTAAAAAACTCTCCCCTTTTCAGAGCGGCCAAACTTATCAAATCAAGCCCTCTGGGAGAAGAACAGTATAATAGCCCGGGAATTCAATTTGAGCTTTATGTTTTTCCGAAGCCCGACAACTCTGTGTAAAACCAATAACTGAACCTAAACTTATGGCTACAAAAACATCGAAGTCTGGCCTTAAAAACCTCAGTATCCGGGAAATTGTGATACTAGTCGGAACCCTTATTTCTGCTGTAGGCTACGGTTTTTACCAATTTGAATACCAAGTACAAATAAAACAAATCAAAAAACTCGAAAAAAAGTCAAAAGCAGTCAAAAGTACCACTGGTGCCTTCCAGCAAGCATTGATCACCCCCGCACGCACCCAGAAAACAAAAGCTGAAATAAAAAACCTTAAGGATGAAATCATCGAGTTGCAGGCCACCATTGAGAAAATTAAGGCTCGCCTGACCGGACAAGACCTTGAAATCCTCGATGAACTTCAGAACGAGGCTGACTTTTATGGGGTATTTTTAAAATCCATCAAAACCAATGAAAGAAGTGTTTCACAGGCAGGTCTGAATTTGAAAGAAGTATCTCTGGTCATGGAAGTTGAGAGTGATTACGACTCGCTAAAAAAATTTGTAACTTCATTTAAAAACTTTCCTGCCGTCATTACAATTCAAAGCCTTGAAACTCTCCGTAATGAAAAAATCCTTCCAAAACTGGAGTCACGCCTGCATATTAAAGTTGTAGTATTATGATTGAACTTTCTGGATCGTTAACTTGGATGATGAAACAATTTTCGGAGAGCCTCAACCTTGAATCTCCCTGATCCAATTAATTCCCTGACCTTTGTTCTATTTACTTTAATCGCATTGGAAAGTGCTTCTGCGGCAGATGGCAGTCAGCCACGTGTGAACCCCTTTGAACTGCCTCCTGGCATTTACTCCCAAGAAAATGCCCCTCAAGAACAACCACAAGACTTGGTACTGCAGGCCATATTCTATATTAAGGGCAAACACATTGTCACCATCAGTGGGCAAAATTTCATAAAAGGTGACTTTGCCTTTGGTAAAAGGGTGACAAGTATTTCTAACAATCAGGTCATTCTGGATGCAGGGGGGAAAGAGGAAATCCTGATCCTCGAAAAAACCAGGTTTAAGATCAGAAAACACACAAAAAAGTAATGCCTGGAATAATAATGCAATGAACCTAAGTTCAATCTTGTAACAAACATACCCCCTTCGCCGGCAATTTTCTAACTCCGGAACTTCAGAACTTAAAATAGCACCGATTATTCTTTACGAAAAAAGCTCAAGGCCGAGCTCAAAAACCACCAAACCCACAGATTTTATTAGACTTATGTCATTTTTCGTTGTACATTAATTTAATGTAAGTTTGTTTAAATTAATCTAAATATATAATGACCTATAATTCCACCAACAAGTCGGCTTTCCTTAACTGGGGGGTTCTGATTTTAAGCTTAGGCTTGACGTCATGCTCTGCTTTGGATTTTGCGCGTCTTAAAAAAAGTCCTCCAAGTAAATCTGAAAAAGAGCAGGCGCAAAAACCTCCAACCCGCGAGGTGATGATTCCTTTAGCAAAAACACCGCCCAGCAAATTGCCAGAGGCCTTGACAGAAATTCAACCTTCCTTGGATTTGAAAAAGCCAGAACCCAAAGGGGTGCGATTCACCATGTCGGCCCGGGGTGTTGATATAAAAAACGTGATGTTCGCCCTGTCTCAGGAAATCGATCAGAATATTGTCATTGATCCGAATGTAAACAAACAGGCAACTGTGGACCTGAAGAACGTCACTTTGGAAGAAGCGCTGGAAAGCTTACTCACTCCTTTGCACTTGGATTATGAGATTGACGAGAAACTCATTCGGGTACGGCGCGAACAAATGCAGACCCGCACCTTTTTCATGAATTACATTATTTCCAAAAGGGAAGGGAAAAGCGTATTAGAATCCAGCTCTGGCACCTCTGGCACAACCGCAGGAGATGCTACTACTTCTAGTTCTGATAACGGTACCATTGGTCGATCCACCAGTGGCGTTGAGTCCTCCGAGGAAACCGACATTTGGTCAGAGTTAGAAGCCGGACTAAAAAGTATTGTCACCCCATCAGCCTCGAGCCAGGCTGGCTCTTCTGAATCTAATAGCTCAAGTGAAGATTCCGAACTCTCTGATGCAGTGGATGCCTCTGGAGGTGATTCAGCAGGGTTGGTTTCAAGTTTGCTGGGAGGCGGAGCAGGTCCCTCTTCAACAGTGGAATCAGCTTCCGGAGAGACTGAAGAAAGCTCGGCTCCCTTTGATCAAGAAGATGAAGAAAGATCTTTTTTAACCGTCAACCGACAAGCCGGAATGATTCTTGTCAAAGACTTTCCAGAAGTGCTACTTCAAGTCGCCGAGTTCATAGAAAACATTGAAGGCTCTATCCAGAGACAGGTATTCATTCAAGCTAAAATTATCGAAATAACCTTGAACGATGAATACAAGCTCGGAGTCGATTGGTCTAAAGTGAGCCCATTCACAATTTCACACTCAGCAAACACTCTTCTCGGAGACACCAGCGTAGCAGGCTCAACCGGATTCACCTACGGCCTGGCTAACAGTAGTTTTAATATTGTTGTGGATGCCTTATCACAGCAGGGGCAGGTCAGTGTACTTTCCAGCCCCAAAATCGCCACATTGAATAACCAGAGAGCAGTGATCAAAGTGGGCACCGATGATATTTTCTTTACGCCGCAAGTCACCGCAGGTAATGTCAATGCCAATGCTACAACCGTATACGAAGTACAAACAGTAACTATCGGTATTATTTTAGACGTTGTGCCTCAAATCAATCCCAACGGTCAGATCATGATGAGCATCAACACCAGCATCACGGAAAAATCAGGTGAACGGACTTCACCTGATAATTTAACTGTGGTGCCTATCCTTGAT
>JAJDBH010000178.1 GCA_029261455.1 Nitrospinaceae bacterium | reverse complement strand
ATCGAACACAAAAGCCTCACCGGGAAGCTTTAAGTTATTGTGAATGACCGAAGCTGTGGAAGGCTCCAAAAAATCCCTGCAGACCGATGCTGATATCAGGCATCCAATTTGATCTTTATTAATCCCAGATTGGACAATGGCTTTTTCTCCGGCAATGGTTGCCACCTCACTAGGTAAAACCCCCTTCTCCCAGAAACGGCGCTCTCGAATTCCACTCATCAATTCCAGACGACCCTGCGGAAGTTTGAGCCTTTCATAAAGCGGTGCCAGCCTTGTTTCAATTTCTGCCGACGTCACAATATTCTCGGGAAGATGGTAGCCTAGCCCTTCGATATAAACTTTTTCAAAACGCATTTTAATTATTTTCTTCGGTATCTTCGTTTTTGTCTTTTAGGTCTATAAACTGCATTTCATAATATTTCTGATACAGTCCACTATTGTTAAGAAGAAAATCATGTGTGCCCGATTCTACAATCTGCCCTTTATCCATAACAATGATCCGGTTGGCATGCTTGATTGTTGACAGGCGATGAGCGATAACAAAAGATGTTCTATCTTTCATGAGATTATGCAGGGCATCCTGAACCAGCTTTTCAGACTCAGAGTCCAGTGCGGATGTTGCTTCATCCAAAACCAAAATCGGAGCATTCCTTAAAATAGCCCTGGCAATAGCTATCCTCTGGCGTTGACCTCCAGAAAGTTTGACTCCTCGTTCACCAAGAATTGTGTCATAACCCTCATCCAGTTTCGATGCGAAAATATCTACATGGGCCGCTCGGGCAGCTTCGAGAATTTCTACGCGAGTGACCTCCTGCTCACAACCAAACCCAATGTTGTTCCAGATCGTATCGTTAAACAAAAAAGTTTCCTGAGTCACCAAAGCTAATTGTCGTCGCAAAGTAGTAAGCTTATATTCCTGAATTGGCTTTCCGTCAATCATAATGGAGCCAGATGTTGCATCAAAAAATCGAAACAGCAGATCCACCAGCGTTGTCTTGCCAGCTCCACTCATTCCCACAATAGCGATGACTTCTGATTTCTTCACAGAAAGATTGATGTCATTCAAAACCATCGAATTTCGTGACGGATAACGAAACGAAACATTCTTAAACTCAATACTCTCCTTGAAGTTTTTAAGCTCCTCCTGCCCTTCCCATACATCTTCCAATTCCTCATCAAGAATATCAAATACCCGCTCCGCTCCCGCCAGCGCGCCTTGTACAGTGGTGTAGATTTTAAACAAAATTCGAATAGGAGCATACATCATGAACAGAGCAACAATGAAAGCCAGAAACGTTCCTTGACTGATTTCACCACTTAAAACCTGACCTCCGCCATACCACAAAATGAACGCGGCGCTGACAACTCCCAATACTTCCAGAAAAGGCGAAGTGATTTCAACATACTTTACATTTTTTTTCATCACTCCAAGGTAACTTTCGTTATCAACCCTAAACTTCTCAACCTCTCTAGGTTCCATACCAAAAGCCCGGACAACTTTTATTCCCGAAAAGGACTCAATAATTGTTGCATTAATACTACCCAGAATCTCTTGACCTTGTCGTGACAGGCTTCTCAATTTTCGGGCAATTTTTGAAACTGGGAAAACCGTAATCGGGAATATAATCAGTGCCATTACTGCCCAATCCCATTTTAAATAAAATACCCACCCCAACAGTCCAATCAACATCACACTATTTTGTAATGACTCTTTCATCAATCGCGTCACGGTCGACTGCATAATTGCAACATCATTATTAATTCTGGACATGAGTTCGCCAGTTTCATGGCTTTCAAAAAATATAAAAGGAAGCTTGTGAATATGGGTGAATAGTTTTTCCCTGAACTTCACCACCAGTTCCCACGAGATCCCAAAAATGATGAGGTTTTGAGCGTAGGTCAGCACTGCCTTGATAACGTATAAGACGATCAAAGCGAGAGGAATCACCTTCAACATGAAGTAATCTTTTTCGACAAAGATCTTGTCAAAAGTTTTTTGGATGATCGGGACGGGAGAAGTGGCAATAATGCCAACAATAATCGAAAAGAAAATGGCCAGATATAAGCGGCCCAGATAAGGTTTTAAGTTATAGAATAAACGCTTATAAAGGGACATTAGCCACCGAGGTTTTCAAACAGGAGCCTATGGGACAAAAACGATAGGAAAAAGCCCCTGGTATTGAACGTGATCCAATATCCAGGGGCTAGAAAAAACTTTTTGTAACAGGGTAAAACCTAGGCTTTCGCTCCTTTTGCAGGAATGAAATCTTCAATGCCCGCGCCATTTTTAATAGCATCTTCCATCATCTTTACGGACTCTCTGATTCCTTCCTCACAAACATCCAGCGAAATATCCTTGATATCATTTTGTGAACACCAAGCCATTACCCTGCTTTGGGTGTTGTCCCGCATAAACCCCTGGGGAACGCGTTCCAACCTTTCCAAAGCTTCTGGTGACCAGTTGAAATCATCTGCATTCAACTCAGCCCCTATGCTGAGGATATCGCCCGGAATTGCTTCACTTTTTCCATTACCATTACCATCCTGAACAATCTTTTCGTTTAAGATTTTATCGAGAAATGCCAATGTGACGGAATTCACTTTCTGCACCCGGGCGTTTTTCTCAACGCGAGCATGGGCTTTTCTTCTCAAATGCCCCTTTGGAAAGCTGTTAAGTCGATCCAAGGCTTCCTGAGTCCAGGACACTTGCACACCATCAGGCAAAGTTGTAAAGGTAGTCGAATCTTGAGCCTCTGCATCAGTGGCCTCAAACTCTTCCTTGTTAACGGGAAGTAATCTTTCAGCACCCGCATTACAAACAGTACACTTAACAACATCACCTTTATA
>JAJDBH010000177.1 GCA_029261455.1 Nitrospinaceae bacterium | reverse complement strand
GTAGGAATGTTGAGTCACTCTTGCAATAGGCTGTTGGATGGGTTGCAAGAATTCATTCGACATAGCCGGGCAATGCTCAAAGGTCAGACCGACTCCATGGATTTAGGGCTTGTAGGACTCAGCGGTGACTTTGAAAGATCTTTAGTCGCCATGAAAAAACAAGCTACTGAAAAAAAGGAGACGGAAAACCAGAAAGAAGGTTTGCATAAGCTCAGTGAAAGTATGCATGGAGAGCAGGAAATCTCTAAACTAGGGGGTAATATCCTGATGTCCTTGATGGACCACCTTGGACTTCCACTTGGTGCCGTGTTCATACTTAATTCAGATAATCATTTGGAGCGCGTAGCGTGTCATGGGTATCCAGAAGATAAAAGTATTAAGAATACCTTCGAGCTAGGATCAGGTCTGATCGGGAAGGCTGCGCTACAAAAAAAACCTATTAAGGTTAATGAAATTCCTGACGATGTCCGAATCAGTTTCGGTTTTGGTGAGACTGCACCTAGACACCTGATTCTCTACCCTCTAGCATACAACGAAGCGGTAGTAGGAGTTCTAGAGCTGGGTTCTTTTGAGGAACTCACAGAAGCACAAACCAGTTGGCTTGAGCAGGCCACCGAAACAATCCCTCTCGCTATTCGTGCCAGCCTAGATATTGTTATCCGTAAAAAGGCTGAAGTAGAAATGAAGCTGGCTAAACAAAAAGCTGAAGCGGCCGATACAGCTAAGTCCGATTTCCTTGCCAACATGAGTCATGAGATCAGGACTCCCATGAATGCAATTATTGGAATGAGCCAACTTGCACTAAAAACCGGATTGGACCAAAAGCAACATAACTACCTTTCAAAAATTCTATTATCTTCTAAATCGCTCCTTGGCATTATCAACGATATCTTGGATTTTTCGAAGATTGAAGCTGGAAAACTGGATATGGAGTTTGTAGAGTTCAGTTTGACAGATGTGCTGGAAAACCTTTCCACACTTATCACTCAAAAGGCGCATGAGAAAGGACTTGAAGTACTTTTTTCCATTGATAAAAATGTTCCCACCCATTTAATGGGCGACCCGCTACGCCTGGGCCAGGTTCTTACAAACCTTGCTAATAATGCTGTTAAGTTCACAGAAAAAGGAGAAGTGATTGTCGCGATTGAAAGTATCGAGGAAAGTAAGGACTCGGTAACTCTTAAATTTGAAGTAAAAGATTCTGGGATAGGACTCACACAGGAACAGATGGACAGGCTTTTTAAATCTTTCAGTCAGGCAGATACTACAACAACGAGAAAATATGGCGGGACAGGGCTTGGTCTTGCGATCTCCAAAAAGCTGGTTGAAAAAATGAAGGGAGATATTTGGGTCGAAAGTGAAGTGGATAAAGGAAGTCAGTTTATCTTTACGGCTAAATTCAGTTGTCCCATTCAAAAAAGTAGAAAATCTCAAGGCCCCTCGAAGGACCTTGAAGGAATGCATATTCTTCTGGTCGATGACAATCAGGCGACACTGGATATCCTTCAGGATGCTCTGGAATCACTTTCATTTGAAGTATCTCAAGCTATCTCTGGAGAAGATGCGTTAAATATCATTGACCAGTCTCAGGAAAAACCATTTGAATTGATATTCATGGATTGGAAAATGCCCGGACTGGATGGGATCGAAACTTCAAAGCGAATCAAGAAAAAAACCATTCTTCAACCTCCTCCTAAAATTATTATGTTGACCGCATACGGTGGAGAAGAGGTCATGAATCAGGCGCAGGAGCTTCCGCTGGAGGGTTTTCTGGTCAAGCCTGTCACACCTTCAAGCTTATTAAACGCAATCATGGAGGCCTTTGGGAAAGGTTCCGGTCAAAAATTCAAAACAGCCGTGAAATCGGCGACCAACTCTGAATTATTAAAGGAAATACAGGGAGCAAATGTTTTGTTGGTTGAAGATAATGAAATAAACCAGGAGGTTGCCCTGGAAGTTCTGGAGCAGGCCGGGCTGGTTGTTACCATCGCCAATAACGGGCAAGAGGGTCTCGATGCACTAGAAATCGATGATTACGACTGTGTTCTTATGGACCTGCAAATGCCGGTGATGGATGGATATGAAGCCACTCGAAATATCAGGAAAAACTCAAAGTTCAAAGCCCTTCCTGTCATAGCCATGACAGCCAATGCCATGTCGGGCGACAAAGAAAAATGTTTGGATGCAGGGATGAATGATCATGTCGCCAAACCCATTGACCCGGGTCAACTTTTCTCATCATTAAACCGATGGGTCAAGCCCGTAAAGGTAAGGCCTTTAAAAAAAGCAGCTAAATCTTCAGAGCCGGTTGCAAACCCATCTTCTGAAGAATCAATTCCTGATCTGCCTGGGATCAATGTTGAAAAAGGTTTGAGTATTCTTGGCGGAAACATAAAACTTTACAGAAAATTATTAATTAGACTGCAAGAGGATTTTTCAGATTCTGTACAAAAAATCAAAGATCACCTCGACAATAATAATAAAGAAGAAGCAGAGATTGTTGCGCATACTGTAAAAGGAGTCGCGGCAAATCTTGGAGCTCTGGAACTCAGTGAGGTTGGAGGGGCTCTTGAAGATTCGATTAGAAATGAGAAAGCGGATGACTATGAAAAAACCTTGGCCGCTTTTGAGGACAACTTGAATAAGGTCACGAAGGGTTTGCGTGATAATGGTTTCGAAGATCAAAAAAAGGACGAACAGGATTTGGATTTTTCCAAGATAAAAATCCCGGATCTTTTACTGAATGCTCTGATTAAAAGCGCAAAAATGGGTATGTTCAACGAATTTGAGGAACATCTGGAAGAATTAGAAACCAGTGGGAACTTAGAAAAAGACTTCGCGAAAAAATTAAGAGAATTATCACAAGATTTTAACAAAAAAGAAATTGTTGAACTAATAATGAAAGCTGATAAATGAGCGAAGATATTTTCAATGCTAGCGAGATAAAATTATTGTGCGTGGATGATTCTTCGACTAACCTAGCTATCCTTAAAGATACTTTCAAGGGGGAAGATTACCAATTAGCCTTTTCTTCCAGCGGGGAAGATGCTTTGGATATCATTTTTGATTTCCTCCCCGATTTGGTTTTGTTGGACGTTATGATGCCAGGAATCGATGGCTATGGTGTTTGCAGACGCATCAAAGAAGACGCCAGAACTAAGGAAATCCCTGTGATTTTTATAAGCGGGTTAGATGAAGCACTTCAAAAAAACCTTGGTTTCTCAGTGGGTTGTGTAGACTATATCACTAAGCCTTTTGATTCTCTCGATGTTGTAACTCGCGTGAAAACTCACCTTAGCATCCAAGCATTGTTAAAAGAGAATCAAAATCTTAAACAACGAATCAAAGATATGGAAGGCTAAGAAGCTTTTTGTTCATATGTTATAACGGTTTATCAAGACATTTTTTTGATTTGTTGCATTATTTGACCATTATTTTTCAACCAGTCAAAACGCTGCCTCGACATATAAACAATATGATCGGTCGGGGCTAGAATCTGTTTGTTTTCCGGGTTGAGAATTGGTTTTTCGCCGACTTTTTTTTGTAGCCCCAAAATTTCTACGGGGAAGTTAAGCTGAATAGCGGCAACCTTTAAACTTCCAAAACTAAACTCCTGATCCGCAAACTCCCAAGATCCTATTGGTGAATGGCTGATGTATATTTGGTTTCCTGCCGCATTGGATGACAATTCGCTGTAGACTTGGTACAGGCCGGGGTCTTCCAATTCCTGTACCAATAGTCCCATTTGCAAGTCGGTGGTGCTAATGC
Source organism: Nitrospinaceae bacterium (assembly GCA_029261455.1). Classification (GTDB taxonomy): domain Bacteria; phylum Nitrospinota; class Nitrospinia; order Nitrospinales; family VA-1; genus LS-NOB. The sequence goes on along the minus strand of JAJDBH010000177.1, from coordinate 11,701 downwards.
CGCCGTCGATGCCAAAGGTGCTGAGATTGTTCAGGGTTTCAGCCCGACTACAGGTCATGACGGTGATGACTTCCGACCAGTTTTTCTCTATCAGACCCGCTGTTAAAGTATTGGTATCATCCATAGCCGGGTCAGAGGCGGAAGAGGTGAGAACGCAAGCTTTGGCATAAGGGGCGTTTGCTCTTTGCAAGGTTTCTAAAGCAGATGGAAGGCCCAGGATAAATACTTCGATATTTTTTGCCAGAAAATGCGGAAGTTCTTTGTCCTGATTGGGTAAATGTGCGGCGACGAGCACGCGGGGGACATCCTTGAAATCTGGGCTGTGATCCAGCTCTTTCAGCAGTTCCGTTGTCTCTGCATAGGAAGGAACATTGACAATGATCAAATGCCCTTTGCCGATATACTTGCCTTCACCTTTCATTTTTTTCATCCTCCTTTGCATAGCCCGTTCCATAATGATTCCGGTCAAAACCCCGAAGCAACCAATGCCCAACATTGAGGTCAAAACCGTTGCCCACCGTCCTTGCGGGGTCGCGGCTGACACATCCCCATATCCGATGGTGGTTAAAGTAATATAAGCGGTCCATAGGCCATCAAAAAATGTAACCCCCTTTTCATAGGTCGAAAGAACGGACGCAAAAACCAGGATCATTAACAAAAAGAGCAGGCCCAAACCGAAAAGCAGCCTGATGTCTGGTTGTCTGAGTTTTCTCAGGATGCGTTTAAAAGAATAAAAATACATGCTATTGATTTCCATCGACTTATATTAGGGATTGATTATAGCTGTTTAAAGTGTTCCTACCAAACAAACGTATGTTTATACGGGTTAAGCTGATATGATGGATTATGTTTAATAGTATGTTTATCTGGATAATTCTCACCCTTAGTTCGATCGTCTAAAAATGAATCAGAAACATTCCATTCAATCGTCCAGAAAAAGTTGCAAGCTTTCTTTGCTCTTCATACTGTCGGTCGCTCTTCTATTCCAGGGTTGTGGGGTTGGACAGAATCCAGTGGAGAAAATCCAGAAGGAACTGCAAGGCGAAAAAGAATATACGATACTCCTCAATGACATGCGTGAGGAGGGGAACTTCTTCCCGTCCTATTTCCACCAATACCGTGTTGATATTGGAGACCAAAAGAAACTGCGTCCCTTCATCGAAGTTGATGAGTCGTTTTATAAAAAAAATGGACCGTATTTAGGCATGGCCTTGGCTGGCAAAACAGCCGATGGTGCTGTCACCAATACCCCCTTTCCGAACGGCTATCAATACGTGGGGAACCCCCAGTATGGTAATTGGCGCGAAAACGACCGAGGCGATAGTGTCTGGGAATTTTACGGTAAATACATGTTGATGTCACAGGTGATGAACTGGGCCGGGTTCGGACTTCAGCGTAACCATTATAACGACTATTCCTCTTTTCGCAGCAGAGGTCAGCCTTATTACGGACCAAAACGGGAATATGGAACCGCTGGAACGGTGACACAAAAACAGAAACCGGATTTCTTTAAAAGAAAAATGGCTAAGAAATCTCAATCTCAAACCCGGTTTCAAAACAAGGTTGGGCAACGTATGGGTCGAAGTAAAAACACCTTTAGAAATCGCGGATTCAGTTTTGGTAAATAATTATGAATCTTGATCACCTATTATCTTCTTTGATTTATCTGGGCGCTTGCTTTGCCGTTTTTGCTGTTGGGCATTGGGTGTTTGTTTTGTTTCGCCGAAGTTATGCCATCAAATCTGAGTTGGTCGAAAAAGACAACGTCGCCTTTGCGCTGGTGCTTTGTGGTTATTATCTGGGGCTGACGTTCTCCATTGGAGGGGTGATCGCAGGCCCTTCTGCAGGGCTGGAAAATGACTTGATAGATATGCTTGTTTACGGGCCTTTGGCAATTATTCTGCTCAACCTCTCAGCATTGATCAATGATCGTTTTATCCTGAGCGAATTTAATATCAAAAAAGAAATATTGCAGGATCAGAATTGTGGCACGGGTGTGGTAGAGCTCGCTGTTTTTGTTGCCACAGGGCTTAATATTTATGGTGCTTTATACGGTTTGGGTGGGTCTGTTGTTACAGCCATAGTGTTCTGGGTTTTAGGGCAGACCGTTCTGGTATTGGCCGGTAAATATTATAACCTCATCACACAGTATAATATTCATGAACAGATTGAAAAAGACAATGTCGCAGTGGGAATTGGTTTTGCCGGGGCACTGGTTGCAATCGGCAACTTGTTGCGTGCGGCTTCCGCCGAACATTTTGTTTCTTGGCAAGACAATTTAATGACCTTTGCTCTTTTTATGGGTGTCGGGGTCATTTTGCTTCCCGTTGCCCGGACTTTAACAGACCGAATTCTTTTGCCGGGCCGAAGCTTGGCCGATGAGCTGGTGAACCAAGTGAAACCCAATCAGGGTGCCGCTTTTTTGGAAGCCTCTTCCTACATAGGTGCCTCTTTCCTCATCACCTGGTGCATTTGATTTTCTTTAGAGCGCCATCCATTCATGTCTACACCTACACTAAATAGCTCCGAAAAACGCAAGCTCCAACGGTTGAGCTTTATTTTAAAAACCTGTGTCTTCGCGACCGGGTGTGCCGCAATCGTGACCGAATACACCTTGGCGACTTTGGCCAGCTATCTATTGGGGGATGCCATCCTGCAATGGACAATCATCATCTCTCTCATGCTGTTTTCTATGGGCTTGGGAAGCCGCTATAGCCGAAAATATGAAGCCCGATTGCTGGATCGTTTTGTGCTGATCGAATTTGGTCTTTCATTCCTTTGTACTTTTTCCGCCATGTTCTGTTTTTGGATTTCGGCCTATACCATTCATTTTGGACTGGCGGTCTATGCGATCGCTTGCATGATCGGGTTCATGACGGGTCTTGAGATTCCTTTGATCACTCGTATTAATCAAGCTTATGAACCGTTACGGGAAAATATTTCATCGGTCATGGAATACGATTACTACGGTGGGTTGTTAGGAGGGGCTTTATTTGCCTTTGTCCTGCTGCCTTTTTTAGGGCTGACTTATACCCCCGTTCTTATTGGGATCCTTAATTTGCTGGTTGCTTCGTTGGTCTTATGGCAATTTCCCAACCGGTTGGAACGGTCCCGAACTCTAAATGTTCAATTTGTTGTTCTTCTATTGATTTCGGGCATGGCCTTAGCGGCCGCTAAACCCATTGTTTTGTACGGAGAGCAGCATAAATATAAAGATAAAATTGTTTACCAGGAACAGACCCGCTACCAAAAAATTGTCGTTACCCAATGGAAAGATGATTTTTGGTTGTTCATAAATGGAAGTACACAATTCAGCACTTATGATGAGGAAAGGTATCATGAACCTCTGGTGCATCCGGTTATGAATTTGCTAAAGGAGCGTAATGACATCCTGCTGCTGGGAGCCGGTGATGGATTGGCCGCTAGAGAAATTCTCAAATATTCGGATGTGAAAAACTTGACCTTGGTGGATCTTGATCCAGCTATGACTCGATTAGCCCGAGAGGATAAAATGTTTTTGCGCATCAATCAAGGTTCGCTCAACGACTCTCGTGTCCGGGTGCTTAACAAAGATGCGTATCAGTTCATGAAAGAATCTTTTGATTTGTACGATGCCATTATCATTGATTTACCCGACCCTAAATCAGTTTCCTTATCGTTACTTTATTCGTTAGGGTTTTACAAGTTGGTCGAAAAACATCTCAAACCTTTCGGAGCGATGATCACGCAAAGCACCAGCCCGTTATATTCTCCCGAAGCGTTTCTTTGCATAAAAAAAACCATGCAGGAAGCTGGGTTCTCGACCTTGCCCTACCAGAATTCTGTCCCCAGTATGGGGCAGTGGGGCTGGTTACTCGGAGTCCGGAAAAAAACGATGTCCGCTGAGCGTCTCAAGCAAAAAATCATAGCGCAGAAACTGCCAGGCATTGAGACCCGTTTTTTTGATCAAAACGCCATGATCTCCATGGCATACTTTGGTAAGGGCTTGTTCGAAAAAGAGGCAGAAATTGAACACAACACTCAGTTCAATCACAATATTCTGAAGTATTACCGACAGGGAAGTTGGGACTTGTATTAGAAGTATTACTTTAAGTCATTAAGGCGACTGCATCATTCGCCAGGCAGGATATTGGAGAATTGAAATTCCTCGACTTTGAAACCGACTTGCATATCAAATTTAGTCTCGCCCCATTGTTCGATGGTGAGGAATTGTTCCTCACACTCATAATCCCAGGAAACAAAACTCAAGCCTTCTGTTGATCCATCTCGAAAGAACTCGCCGATATCGTCTTCTTCAAACTCAAATTGTTGGCCTTGAAAAACAACCTTTTCAGGTGGGTCTTCGTTGCGCTCAATTTCACCGGCTATGTCACCTTCCAACTCGGAGATAGGCATTTTTCGGCAAAAACTCCACTCCACATCACCATCTTCCTGGGAACGTTCCAAAAACCAGGATTCACCGCCGGACTTTAGTTCCCATTCGTTCGTAACGCCTCCCTCGTTCCATTGATAGCGATTGCACGCTGCGACGCTGTAGGTTTTCATGTCGTAATCAACCATGAAACCCTTTTTGAGTTTCGATAACACCAAGTCTTCAATACGAAACTCTTCTTTAGGGAGTGCTTCCTTTTTCTTTTTAAAAAAGTCAAAAACCATAATTAATTGATTTTCATTTTAGCTTTAAGAGCGGCGAGGCTATCTGAGACTCCCGGCACTGTTGACCCATCACCCAAGGCTTTATTGATCTCATCATCTACACTTTGTCCCGAATCGGCCATTTCCCCGTAAGCTTGGGATAAAGACTCATCTTCCTCAACCTTGTCGCGCATTTTTTCTAGCATGGCGATGGTGTTGTCTGAACCGACTCTGGCAATTTGGGCATTCAATTTTTTTGTGGCGGCCGCAGTTTTAGAACGCGCACGCAGAGTGACTAAGTCGTTTTCATAACGCTGAACCGTTGTGCGTAGTTTGTCCACGTTGCGTTGTAATTGAAGAACCATATTTTCTTGCGAAGAAACTTCTTTGCTGAGCCGTAGGGCTTCTTTGGCTGCATCTTCTTTGCGTGCGAGAACCTCCGTTGCTAATCGTTCCGCTTCCGACATTTCCAGGGAGCCCTGTTCTGCTTTTTGCAACAAAGCCATCGCCTTACTTTCGTAATCTGCCGCCAGCTTCTTTTTGTTTTCCGCATCGTTTCTCATGCGAATCACCATGCCTTTGACTTGTGCCAGACTTTTCATTGATTCTTCTAAGTCTTTTTTGAGTTCGCGAATGCCCTGCTCCGTCATTTTGATGGGGTCTTCCAGCTTGTCTACTGCTGAATGTGCTTCGGCTTTCCCCATGCGTAATATTCTTGTAAATAATCCTGCCATTGTTATCTCTCCATTGCTGAAATTTTATTTAACCGCGCGCAAACGCAACCAGTTCACCAGCATATTCTGCCAGCGCAAGACTCAATGCATCGATGCTTCCTTCCAATTCATTGCGATCCAGGTTTTCTATTTGCAGGGTATCTCGAAATAATAAGGTTGTGCCCTCTTCATCAAGAACAAAAGCACCATGAACCAAAGTGCGATTAATTTGCAAAAGACGTTTGCAAAAATCAGACGAATCTTGCGGCATGGGTATGATGACCTGCTCGATAATCAAGATAGGAGCTTCGCAATCGACCACAAGGTTTTTGATACCTCGTTCATCGTCATCAATGACAACCAACTCTTCCTCAGCTTCCTCATGGCTTATGGTAAATCCCATATCCACAATGAAGTCTTTAACTTTTTCAAAATCGGACATTATATTCTCCTATTACTTTTTTAAAAATGCTGAATCCAGAGTGCGATACGCCTGGTTTAATTGGCGGGTGAGTTCCTCGGCAATCTGTTTTTTTTTCGGATCAGAACCATGAAGATCTGGATGGTATTTTTTCATCTGCTTTTTCCATGCAGTTTTAATTGTTTCCCGATCTGAGCCAATAGGTATTTCCAGATTGGCATAGTATTTTGCTAAGGGATCTGAACGGGTCTCTTCCTGTCGAAACTCTTCCCGAGGGACCTCAAAATAATCAGGCTCTGAAGCATCCGTCGATTTATTTTTCTGCCCCCAATCGTTGAGTTCTGCCCGCGCAATATTGAAGAGACGTTTAATCATGATGCCGTAGATAAAACCGGTAAATTGATCGCAGTTTGGCTGATAATGGAAATACCCCTTTCAGGGTAAGTGTGAATAGTATAAAAGGTGTTTGTGTCGGAGTTCAAGGCCAAACCTGTAAAAGGCAGTGGTGCTCCAGAATACCCCGGTGCACTCTTGAACTCATGCGTTAATGTTTCAGAAATTCCACCCAGCGTATCAGTGAACTCTTGCATAGAGTTGAAAATCCGGGAGACATGTTCGACGTTTACCCGGTATGCCAGATTGCCGGATCGATATTCCTGGTCATGTGCGATGCCCGGTTGCAGGCACACACTCTCTAAGGCTTGCTCGGGTAAGCTATCATCAAAGCAGGTGATGAATTCCGTGAGACAATCTTCGCCCCGGCGACTGATTACCCTATGGCTTTTCCCGATGATATTGACCTCAAGTTCCACCCCATTGCCCAAAGCCCAGTTCGCCGTTTTGAATATGCGCACATTGTAATCCGGCACCTTTTGATACAGGCTGAAGTAGATCGGTTCGTTCATATGTTTGGAGATATTTTGAATGATGCTTTCGTGGGTATTAAAATCTTAATGGTCTTCCCCTGACAATATTAAAACAAACTTAACAGGTTGTGAAAGACCAATGATAATTATCATCATAGCATGATGATTGGGCATAAAATTGTTTGAAAATAATATCTGCAATGTTAGGGCTAAATTATAATGAACCTTATATGCCAATTGTTAACATGGTTCGCGCTATAATCTAAACTTCATGATTATACGTTTTCAAGGAAGTACCCTGGAATATTACTTATAAATGGGGATAGAATTTTGAATTTAAAGGTTTTTCTCTTATTATGCGCTCTTTTGGTGGGATTGTATTTTCTCTGGCCGTTTATAATGTGGGCCATTAAAAGCTTTATCTATCAACTGTTCATCGAATACGGGTTCTATTTTCTCCTTCTCTTTGCGGGAACAGGTTTCTATTTCTGGCGGCGACTCAAATCCTGATTTGATGGGTAAAGTGGGAGAATTGCACCCCGGGAGTGACTTCGCCGAGTTGCTGATTACGAATAAAAGTGTAGATGAATGACTAATTTGAATTTCAAAGAATTAATAAAAGAAAGCTGAATGATGCGCGTTGGAATATTTTTCATTTTTATTTTTTTGATGGGTTGTGCTGAAGACCGCAAGTTCGCAGACTTCACCCATGAAGATAGTGGTAAGGGAGAGCAGGAATTCCTGAAAGAATCAAGCCAATGTACAGCGGACAAGGATAAGTTCAGCCACCTAATTCAGGGCCGTGAATTAGGATTCGAAGGTGAGCACACGGGGTATCTGGGTTGCATGAAGTTACAAGGCTGGAGCCAGAAAACAACTTTATGAACTAAGGGTTTTCCCAAGCCCTTTGAATTATGGTGGCGGGTTGATGTATCAGGTGACACATTTTGCAGGATTCCGTAGAGATGTGCTCCATCATCTTCTGAAATAACTTTGGGTCTGGAGTTCCGGAAGCTAAATTTTTCTTGATTTCCTGAAGCGCATCCGACATATCTTCCCCTACAAAATAATCTTTGACGGTTGTCGAATTTTTAGTCCATTCGGTGACATGACATTTTGAACAGACCGACCTCAAGCCTTGGAGTCTTTTTGAGAAGTTGTCGATAGCTTTCCAGGACTCGTTGTATTTTTCCTGCTCGAACAGTATTTCAATGCTTTTGAAAGAAAATGACAGTCGGTGCATAAACAGATCATAATCCACTTCCTGTTCGTCAATAGGGTCGAGGACTTTTATAGTTTTTGTCGATGGCCAGTGGTAGCGAGTCCAAACACTAATGTTATGTTTCCGATGGCATTGGCCGCAGGTTTTTTTTAATTTGGTGGAGAGTTGTTCAATTTTTTCTTTATCTTTTGATTGAATGCTCGCAACAAAAAATTCTGAAGCTTCAAGGTCAAAGAGGTCTTTCCATTCGGGGACCATTTCCGCTGCATTCTGGTAGGCTGCGCCAAAGTCTTGTGCGTGCTTAAGGGCCTCCCTCCATTCTTCCTGATTCCTGCTAATGAACGTTGCTCCAAAAGCTTTGCTGATTTGGCGCATTTGTTCTATCCACTCAGAGGTTTTACCTCGCTCAGAGTAGAATTTGTCCATGGATTTTGGGGGAGGTTTTACCGAGAAGTCTGTTGAATATGCGATATGAGGAATGAATAGTAAAATGAAACCTGCGAGGATTATCAATTTGGGTTTCATTTTCTGATGTGACACCTCTGTATTTCAGGGCTGTATTTAATTGGATTTGATGCGATAAAAATAATTGCTCAATTTAAAAGGGCTCCCCCCTCTGACGACCCTGCAAAACCTGTGTGCATGGTCATCGTCCAAATTTCCCAATACATTCTCTAGTAAATCCTGATAAGAAATATCTTCCCAGGATAAATAGTCAAACGATCGTTCCAATTTAAAACTGGAGATATCTTCCATTTCAACATTATGCTTGTCTTTCATAGTTACCAGGCTTTCACTTTGCGGCTAATTTGAATCCACCTATTATATTTATGGGGAGCAATTTCACGCAAACAATTTTTCGTGGTTGTTATCCCTTGTGAGCTCTGTTATTTTCGCAGGGTCCCTCAAAACATTGTACAGGTTTTATTATGCTATTAGTTATTGATGTCGGCAACTCCAATAATGTGATTGGTTTATTTTCCGGCAAAAAGCTTCTGACCCACTGGCGAATTCGTACGGAATGGAACCGGACAGCCGATGAATACTGGGTTTTGATCAAGGAGTTTATTCTGTTGAACAATGTTGAGACAGAAACCATTGACGATATTGTTATCGCCTGTGTAGTTCCTCCACTAGTGCCCATTTTACAGGACATGGCGAAAAAATATTTTTCCTGCGACCCTTTGGTCGTCGGTCCAGGAATTAAAACGGGAATTTCTATCCTTTATAGCAACCCGGCTGAAGTGGGTGCCGACAGGATTGTTAACTCGGTGGCGGCATTTGAGAAGTTTGGCGGGCCTTTGATTATTGTCGATTTTGGCACTGCTACTACCTTTGATGTCGTTTCAAAAAAGGGTGAGTATCTTGGAGGTGCCATTTTTCCGGGGATTCAAATTTCCTTGGAGGCTTTATTCAAACACACTGCAAAACTGCCTCGAATCGATATGGTGGTTCCAGAGCACGCGATAGGAAAATCAACCGCTGAAAGTATTCGGTCGGGAGCGGTTTATGGGTTTGCGGGGATGATTGAAGGTATGGTTCGGCAGATGAAAAGTGAACTGGGGCAAGATGCTCATGTGGTTGCAACAGGTGGAATTGTCGACTGGATCGACTCAACAACAACGGTTATTGACACGCTGGACCCATTTTTAACTTTGGAAGGTTTGCGAATTATTTATGAAAAAAATAACCAGGATAGGAAAAGCTAAAGTAGGTGGAGAAAACACAGGCTATTCCAGACTTAAGGTTTTCATCTAGAGGAGGAGACATAAACCAGAAAAACCTGAAATAACCTGTGTTTGAAATGTTGCTTTTTTGCCAGGCTTATATAGCTACCTTTTTAATGAACAGGCGAACCATCCGGGGGTCATCATCAATATCTGAAATTTTATACCCCTGGTTTTTGGCCCACTTTGTAAAGGCATCGGTTAAATTTCTTTTTTTATCGACTATGAGCTCCAGAATCCCGTTTTTTTTGATACGGGTAAATTCCTTCGATGCTAATTGCAACGCGTTGAAAAACGAAAGTCCGCGTATATCGATTGTTTTAAAAGCTTCCATTTGCTTCCCTCCATGTTCAGCCAAGGTGTTAATGTTCTTGGACAGTTTTTATTCATTTGATAAACCATTCTAGAAAACCAAGATTAAAGAACTGTTAATCTGGAATTAAAGTTTTTTAATTTTTCAGAAAAAAATTCCCTGCGAAGAGGTCTAATTTTTTGAAATTTAATGAGTTATATGGTTATTGGGGGCGGGACTGGATAAGTCGAAAATGGACTGCAAGGTGAGGGGATGTTCTAAATTTATTTTCCGTTGAGCTTCTGAAAGGCAAACTGTTAGTATAAATAGTGTTTCCCTCAAAAGTAGGATAGATATTTTTTGATAGTTTTCTGGAGATAAAAATGGGCATTATTCGTGGTGGAGATTCAGAGTACGTAGAGCATGAGCCTTCTTTTGAAGAGAAAACAGCCAAATGGGAAAAGACTCTTCAGCCTCTGTTGGAAGAAGAACCGAGTTCGCTCAAGCTTTCGGGGAAATATATTTCCAGCGATGATGTGAAAATCATTTGTAATTATCCTGGGGTTAAAACGGTCCGGGTTCTCGACCTTGCTGACAACCAGATCAATGACGAAGCTTTGTCCGTACTTTTTGAGTCAGAAAACTTTGCACAACTTGAAGAGCTCTTTTTGGGGATTAATTTTCTGATTGGTCAGGGGCTGACCGATATTGCCTGCTCCAGCAAGATCAAACTGAAAAATTTAAAGACACTGGTAATTTCTGATAACCGTCTCACTGATGCCTCTGTGGCGGATTTTATACGTTCTACAAACTTTCCCAATTTAGAGTCTTTAGATGTTGGGTGGAACGAGGTTGGCAACGAAACTGCTAAAGCTCTTGGGGAGGCAACATCTTTTTCTAGCTTGAAGACGCTGATTTTGGAGCGCAGTTATATTGAGATTGAAGGGTTGAAGGAAATGGTTCAGGGAGACCTTATGGACCAATTGCAGGAACTGAATATTTCAGCTAATAAGTTGAAGGATGAAGCTGTGAAGGTTCTTGTCTCGGCTCCAAAATGGAAGTCTCTCAAAATTTTAAGGCTTTCTCAAAACATGTTTGGTGATATTGGAGCCAAAGCCCTGGGGGAATCGACCTCGCTGGCTGGATTGACACATATTTATGCTGGAAGAAATTATTTTGGCAACGAAGGGGCGCAAGCGATCCATGAAAGTAAAACCCTGACCAACCTCAAAACACTGGTTCTTAAGGAAGGTGTGGAGGAAGATGTTGGGCTGGTCAATTACTCCCGACCGGAATTGCTACGTCCCGATGATCCCAACTCCATTTAATCGCAGAACATCATTAGAAAACTTTAAGTTTTTCCAATTTGGTGAGTTTTGGTGAATTTTTTAAAGCTGCTTTAGCTTCATCGGACTTAACCCGGTTGCCTCCCAGATGTAGATAGGTCAAGTTGCAAAGATTGTCGGAATTGGCAATGGCAAAGGCACCTTCATCTCCAGCTCGATTGTCCACCATGTTCAGATATTCCAATTTTGTCAGCACCGAAGACTGGGCCAGAGCTTTGGCTCCTTCAGCTGTAATGCCGTTGCATTCCAGGTTAAGAGTGACGAGTTCGGAGAAAACTTCTGACTCAGCGATTATTTTTGCGCCTTCATCTCCGAGATTGTTGGAGCCTAAATGCAAGTCGACGATTTTGGGTAGGTAGGCAGATTCTGCAAGAAGTTTCATCCCATCCGGACCTAACTGGTTATGGGTGAGAATCATACTTGAGATGGTTTTGATGAAGGGGAAGTTCGCAATCATTTCGGCCAGGTTTTTGCCGTGA
>JAJDBH010000176.1 GCA_029261455.1 Nitrospinaceae bacterium | reverse complement strand
AAAAGCCGTAAACCCTTGAAAAATGGTGAGCCGTCTCGGGATCGAACCGAGGACCTACTGATTAAGAGTCAGTTGCTCTGCCAGCTGAGCTAACGGCCCTCACTATTTTGTTTGGAGTGGAAATACTTGGCCATTCTACCTGATCTGCTCTCGACAGGCAACCGCTAGACATGAAGCCTGTAAACGATACTTTTTAGAATCAACACGTTCTTTCTCAGCCTAAGCTGTTAACCAAATATTCCTGCCAGTGCATGGTATTGCATCGCACTGGTTGTTGCCGACAGTCCTCCTGCTATCAACGATAAAAATAAAAACTGGTAGGCCTTGTCTTTATCCTCACGCATTTCCACAATATCTATCAGGAACGCCACGAAGAGTAATCCCAAAAATATCACTTTGGCCACATCCGGAAGGACGGATTCTGTCGCTAGAACTCCTTCTGCCTGAAGAGTCACTGCACGCTCCTGGAAAACTCCGATGCCATAGAGCCCCATCAACATAAATGCCCAGACTTGCCGCAAGAGTATTTTTGTCTCACTCAGATTAATATTAGCCACATAACCTCTTAAAAATCAGCGTTAAAAATGTTTGCATCTTCTATCTGCAAAACTCATCTAATAAAAGTACCTTATATATGCTGGAAATAACATAAACAAAGTGGGGGACTCCCCGTAAACTTTGCGGTCATTTCTCCCCGCTTTCGGCTATGGTATAATTACCCTCATTTCCAGCGACCTTTTAATGAACTTTTTCACGGCCCCCTGCTTTTGGGGTTGTTCGGATAGTATAGGAAAATCGCTTTTATCAATTATAATCTTTTTTGAGAAGGAAGTAGATTATGGCTATAAGATTAGGAGATACCGCACCAGATTTCACAGCAGAGACCACCGAAGGTACCATTGAATTCCACAAGTACTTGGGCGACAGCTGGGGAGTTTTATTTTCCCATCCCAAAGACTACACACCCGTTTGCACCACCGAATTGGGCCGGGTGGCCAATCTAAAAAATGAATTTGATAAACGAAACGTCAAAGTTCTCGCTTTAAGCGTAGACCCTCTCGATTCGCACAAAGGCTGGGTCAATGATATAAACGAAACGCAAGGTTGCACGGTGAACTACCCCATCATTGCTGATCCCGATAAAAAGGTCGCGGAAATGTATGACATGATTCATCCGAATGCACTGAACAACCTGACAGTCCGATCAGTGTTTATCGTCGGGCCAGACAAAAAGGTCAAACTGACAATCACCTACCCCGCTTCAACGGGTAGAAATTTTGCCGAGATCCTGCGCGTTATCGATTCACTCCAACTCACCGCCAACTACCAGGTTGCCACACCGGTTGACTGGAAACATGGCGATGACTGCGTGGTCGTTCCCGCAATCAAGACGGAAGATATTCCGGCAAAGTTTCCCAAGGGACATAAGGTGATAAAACCCTATTTGCGCACCACTCCGCAACCCGACCTGTAGTCGGTTTTGATTTCCCAATCTAAGCGGGCAGAAATGCCCGCTTAGTTTTTTATGCCATGAGCAATCAAAAGGCCAAAGGCCAAATTTCATACTTAATTCAATTGTTGACAGATCGTGACGAATTTGTCCGGGAAAAGGTCCGCCTGCAATTGATCGAACTGGGAGAAGACGCCCTGCCCTTTCTCGAAATGGCCGTCCGCAGTGAAGAAGTAGCTCTTCGAGTTCATGCACAGGGAGTGATCAATGCAATCTTCCCGAAAAAACTGGGAGAGAAGTTTCGGCAATTAGCGCAAAAAGGGTTGGGGCAAGATGTCGATCTGGAAGCTGGAATACTGTTGATCATGGAGTTCGGTTACCCCAGTTCCGACCCCCAAGCCTGTCGGGAAAGCCTGGATTCTCTTGCACACCAGCTGGAACAAAAACTGGCTCCAGATGCAGACCCTTCTCAGATCGTTTCCACATTAACCCATCTGCTTTTTCAGCAAGAAAAATTCCGAGGCAACCAAAAAGATTATCTAAACCCGGACAATAGCTACTTCAATAAATTGCTGGAACATAAAACCGGCTTGCCCATCACTCTTTCAGTCCTTTGCGTTCTGGTTGCCAGCCGACTGGGTTTACCCATCGTTGGTGTGGGTCTGCCGGGCCATTATATCGTCAAATATAACCTTCCCAAAAATGCGATTTATTTTGATCCGTTCCATCAGGGCCGCCTTCTTAGCCATGCGGACTGCATTCAAATCGTTGAACAGTTTGGTCAGACTTTTCAGGAGCATTTCCTGTCCCAGTCCACAAATAGGGAAACGCTGATCCGCATGATGAATAACCTCGTCCAAGTTTACCAAAGCTCTGATGAGTCAGAAAAAGCAGAAACATTATCGGGGTATATCAAGATTCTATTGGACCCGTCTAAAAACCCCTTTTCAAAAAATACTCGGGAAATATAAATGTATATTGTTGTAACTGGAGCCGGATCGGGAATTGGCAGAAGCATTGCTGAAACATTGGCCGAGCGTGGGTACTCCCTCATTTTATTAGGACGCAATCTAGAAAACCTGGAATCCACTAAAAGTTTATTAAAAAACCCAGAACAGCACCAATGCCGCACTTGTGACATCAGAAACTCTGAAGAAATAAGGAAAGCCTTGGAAAATGTTTCATCCCTTTATGCGCTCATCGCCAACGCTGGTGTCGGAGGCGAGAACCAATATGGTGATCAAGATCGCTGGCAGGAGGTTATAGATACTAACTTGACTGGAACCTACAAAACCATTCATGAATGCCTTCATCTAATAAAAAAAGATTCCGCACCGTTCAAAAAAATCATCATCATGTCATCCATTCTTGCGCGACTAGGTGTTCCGGGCTACTCCGCTTACTGCGCATCGAAAGCCGGTCTGTTAGGTCTCACCCGCTCTCTGGCGGCTGAACTTAGTGGAGATGGAATTTTAGTGAACACTTTATGTCCCGGTTGGGTTGACACCGATATGGCACAGGAAGGTTTGCAAGGGTTTGCTGATGCTTTGAATGTTTCCAAAGATGAAGCTTATAAGGAAGCGATGAAACCAGTTCCATTAGGCAAGATGTCCCAACCTGAAGAAGTCGCGAAACTAGTGGCTTTCCTGATCTCAGAAGAACAAACCTCCATCACCGGGCAAACTCTCGACATCAATAACGGCGCGCTCATGCCCTAACCACTCGGCGTGGGGCCAATTAGCCTACGCTTTATTTGGCTGGCAAAGAGTTGTCTCGGCTTAATGTGCCTTTGCCCATCAGCTTCTCCTTTCAAGGTGCGTGAGACTTACGCGACCGGAAAAAAGAGACCTTGTTGCAATTGCATTTAATTGCGGGGGGGGGTATTGCTATCTGCCTCTCACGCCAGCTATTTATTGCTCAAGCTGGGGAGGAGGCTCGTTTCCTTCAGGAGTGGGCACATCAATGTTTGTAACGCCATCCGCTCCAGAAGCCGATTCTACAGGTAGTGCAGCCAAGCCGGTAGGCGGATTAAAAAAATCGCCAAGTCGATCACGAATGAAAGATAAAAGATCATTCAGAGATTTGAGAATAGAATCCTGTTCGGGAACTTGTTCTGCTTCGGACTCAAAAACTGCGTCAAGCGTTGCTTGTACTAAAGCCGGAAAATCCCGGATCCCATCTGTTTCAAGTTCTTGTGCTTGATTCGGCAATGCCGCAATATCCGTGATGTCTCCACCTTCTTCCGGCAAACGCGTAATGGTTCTGGTTGCAAAAGTTGCCACCACCGTTCTTTCCAAGGCAAGCTCTACCTCCTGAAGCACACCAAGATTATCAGCCAAAACATTGGCAGAATCTTCCAAATTCAATTCTCCATTCGCAAAAAACTCTCTAGCTAAAGGAGCAATCTCCTCAGCAAGTTTGTTAATAGCGGCCAGTTCCTCGGCATTCAAATCTCCTTGCACAGTCAGAGAATAAGAAGCAGCGGCTCGAGCTACCGAACTAAATTCCTGTACAGCACCATTCTCTTGAGTTCGTGTCTGGGTCGATGATTCTGACAAAGACTGTTCCCCTGCAAAAGATAAGCTAACAAGATCGCCTTCACTAGTTTTCAAATTCAACTCGCTGGAAACAAAAGCATCTACAGAAGCTAAAACACTTTTCTGTTCCAGTGAATTATTTTGAAAACCTATTTCAGATACATTTAAAGACATTTTCGGTAACCTTAAAAAATTTCGAACCTTTTTTTCTTGCTTGTATTTTTTATCGGCAAATATACATTGAAACATTAGGGATAAAATACCGCAGCACTGAGACAGAAATAAGGTATTGATTTTTTGAGCCTTACACCCACCCCCCTCATTGTCCGATTGAGTAATTCAGAAGATTTGTGTTAGGCTTTTCATTAAAGGTTGCAATCATTAAATTACAGTGATGACAGATACTCTCTTCCGCTGAGGAATTAAAGTTCCTTACCAGAAGTTAGAGTATTTATGTATATCCTTATTAAACTGAAAGCCCAAAAATTGATATGAGCGACACTCTCAGACAGGATATTATTTTTAAAATTTTAAAAATCGCAAAGGATAACTCCGATTTAAGTTCGGACGATTTGTTTAATCAGGCTGAGTCGGGAACTCTATCCATGTTCAATCAGTTGATCGATTCCAACGCGAATAAAACTCCCAGTGAGAAGGACGATAAATCTCGCATCAAAAGGCGAATGAAGCGAAAGGACCGAAACCAACGCAAAGAACATGTTGGTCGTTTTTTTGTTTTCTTGCTGGAAAAAAATATTAGACAACCCGGCATTCCTGATTGCCTGATACCCGTTTTTGCAAAATCCGTTCAGTCCACCATTGGTGAAGATGCTTACGAACAAGTGTCAAAGAAGATCGACCGGTTATTGGAGTTTGGTGAGAAGAAAGGCTTTGATTACGACCAGATACTGGACAGCAAGCCGGGGAAAACCATCGCAACAGAAATTTTAGCGCTTTACCGCGCTGAAATGAGTTCAGCAAGTTTTGCGAAACAACTCAAAAATAATCTAGACGAAACACTTGTGAAGAATATCAAATCCATCGAAAATGGTCAGGAGTTGAATATAGAAGATACCGTTAATCTGGCTTTCAACGAATTCACTAAATATCTACAGAAATAACCCTACCTCAGAAAAAAAATTTCTTTAAACGCGACGCTACAGACTCCTCAATCGAGGATTGCATTTATCTTTGTCAGAGAGAATAGGATCTGATATTGGCCAGTCGATCCCGATATCTGGATCATTCCAGATAATTCCTTTTTCTTTTTCCCCAGAATAGTATTCAGAAACCTTATACAAAAACTCCGCAGTATCACTGAGCACGCAAAACCCATGGGCAAAACCTACAGGAACATAAACCTGAAGATGGTTCGCGTCCGACAAAATAAAACTTTGCCATTTCCCAAAAGTGGAGGAGTTTTTTCTAATGTCCACAACCACATCAAACACTTCACCCTTAACCACTCTGACTAATTTGGCCTGTTCCGGATCAATTCGGTAATGCAGCCCTCTTAGAACATTTTTATTTGAGAGCGATTGGTTATCCTGAACAAAATCTTCATGGATTCCCACAGCCCGATATTTTTCCTTTTCATAACTTTCAAAAAACCGTCCACGGGAATCAATGTGAATAGTGGGCTCGATGAGCAAAACGCCATCAAGCTCGGTTTGGCTGGCTTTCATAATCACTCCAAAATTTAATTCTTTTATAGGGAATCAGATAGCAAGGACTCATCAAGCCGAGACAACCCTTTGCGAGTTGGTCCAACGCCTAGATGGTGGGTAGATTATATAACGCAATCCGTGGCTTGGCAAACATCGTTGAAGATATGAAACACCTCTGTTAATATCAGGTCTTACTTTGAAACCTTTAAGCAAAGCTTCTAATGAGAATAATACCGGCAGTAGATATAAAAGATGGCAGGTGCGTACGCCTTGCCCAAGGAAAAGCAGATCAGGAAACCGTCTATTCCAACGACCCCCTCTCAATGGCTAACCATTGGGATGAAGAGGGTGCGCAGACTATTCATGTTGTAGACTTGGACGGAGCATTCCAGGGTTCACCCATCAACGCTGAGATCGTGAAAAACATTATCTATAGCAGTTCCGTGGATATACAGGTGGGAGGAGGAATCCGAACCCTTGAAACTATTGAAACCTATGTCAAGGCTGGCGCATACCGAATCATCTTAGGCACCGTTGCCCAGAAGGAACCAGAGTTTGTCGAAGAAGCCTGTCGACGTTTCCCCGATAAAATTATTGTCGGCATTGATGCTCGGGACGGTTTAGTGGCTGTCAAAGGTTGGGTGGAAGTTTCTGAACAAAAAGCCACTGACCTTGCGCAGAAAATGAAAGGCTATGGGATTGCCGGTTTTATCTTCACCGACATCAGTCGCGACGGCATGCTTCAAGGTCCTAACCTGGAAAGCATCAAGGAGTTTGCCGAGTCTGCACAACTGCCTGTTATCGCATCCGGGGGAGTGAGCCGCCTGGAAGATATAACAAACCTGGCCAAGCTAGAGTCCTATGGTGTTGAAGGCGTGATCATCGGCAAAGCACTGTACGACAAAACGCTGACCTTCAAGGAGGCGAGAGACGTTCTTCATGCTGGCTAAACGCATCATACCTTGTCTGGATGTCAAAGATGGCCGCGTGGTCAAGGGGGTCAACTTTGTCAATCTCCGCGACGCTGGCGACCCGGTCGAAGTCGCCTCGGCTTATGAATTAGAAGGTGCTGACGAACTCACCTTTTTAGATATCACCGCCTCACACGAAAAACGCGATATTATTCTCGATGTGGTCGCCCGCACTGCCGAAAAGGTATTCATGCCTTTGACAGTTGGCGGAGGAGTACGCACTCTGGATGATATTCGCAATCTTCTGAAAGCCGGTGCCGATAAAGTCGCCATCAACACCGCCGCCGTCAAGGACCCTGATTTTGTGCAACGTGCAGCAAAACGTTTTGGCAGCCAATGCATTGTTGTCGCTATTGACGCAAAAGCAGTGCAATCTTCCACATCATCATCCACACCCCCTGAATGGGCAACCGAGCATCCCGAGCTCTTGCTGGCAGAATCCGACTCATCACCTGTCTGGGAGATCTATACACATGGAGGAAGAAACCCAACAGGAATTCATGTGCAACGGTGGGCGCAAAAAATGGACGCTTATGGTGCGGGAGAAATTCTGCTCACCAGCATGGACCGCGATGGCACCAAAATCGGATATGACATCGAACTCAACAAAACGGTTTCAGAATCGGTCACCATTCCCGTCATCGCCTCTGGAGGAGCAGGAACACTTGAACATTTATATGAAGGTATCGTAAATGGAAAAGCCTCAGCCGTGCTAGCCGCCTCCATTTTTCATTTCAAAGAATTCACGATTCAGGAAACCAAGACTTTTCTACAATCCAAAGGTGTGAGGGTTAGGCCCGGGTGACCTGCTTAACCCCGCAGTGTTTCAGCTCCAGGGTTTTAGATTCGCTATCCAGAGTCGCTAATGTCTCTAAAGGAAGAGTCCAAACCTCTTTTCCATGGCCAATGGGGCAGTGAGTCAAAATTGGAAAAACGGGTTTTGGGAAAAGATCCGCAAGGATATCTTCAATCGTCCCCTCGCCTTTTCGTTGCGCACGGCAATTGACCATCTCCCCGAAAACTATCCCACGCACACCTTTGAACATCCCTGCATTTTTTAATTGCCACAGCATTCCATCAACTCGGTACAAAGGCTCGTTGACATCTTCTATCAACAAAATTCTATTTCTGGTATTAATTTCGTAGGGGGTACTCAATGAACGGCACAACAAAGTCAAGCAACCTCCAGTGATTTTACCCTGCGCCACCCCTTTGGAAAACACCTTCGCCTTGGGAGAGTGAAAAACCTTACCCTTGGTATCACCCGCCAGCAATGCTTTAAACTGTCGACGTGACTTTTTCATTTCAGCCCGACCAAAGCTTCCGGCAACCATGGGGCCGTGAAATGCAACCAATCCACATTGTTGCACCAGAAAATTCAGAAGCAGAGTGATATCGCTGGACCCCACCACAATTTTGGGATGAGACCTTATCTCAGCCGGTTTAAGATAAGAAAGAATGCGGTTAGCACCGTATCCTCCGCGAGCGCAAAAAATTGCCCGAACCTCAGGGTTTCGGAACATATCCATGAGATCCTGAGCACGATCTTTGTCAGGGCCAGCCATGAAACGGGAACGAGCATGGACATGCTTGCCCAACAAAGGCTTGAATCCCATACCGCGAATCACTTCCAACCCGGTTTCCAACTGACCTCTGTCAACCGGGCCCGCTGGGGCCACTACACCTACAACATCTCCTTCTTTCAATGCAGGTGGGCGGAGCATCGATTTCGACATTACAAATCCACTATGAAAGGTTACAATACCGGCGAACCTTATCCTTTATTGAAAAATGGTTTCTGTCACCGCTATCATTCAAGCTCGAATGGGGTCTACCCGGTTTCCCGGTAAAAGCCTGCGCTCTATTGCTGGCCTGCCCCTGCTGGAGCATATCATTATTCGTTTAAAACAGGTGCCGGAAATTGCTCTCATCCTCCTGGCAATTCCTGAAAAAAAATCAGAAGTCCCACTGGTTGAGCTTGCTCAACGGCTCCAAATCCCTGTCTTTCAGGGATCA
>JAJDBH010000175.1 GCA_029261455.1 Nitrospinaceae bacterium | reverse complement strand
GCACGCAATCAGGGGATTGCTGCGGCTAAAGGGGAATGGATCGCATTTCTTGACTCAGACGATTTATGGGAAAAGAAAAAACTGGCTACACAAATGAAGTGGGTAGAGAGCCACTCGGATCATCATGCTATCTACACAGATGAAATATGGATTCGCAACGGAGTGCGGGTGAACGCGATGAACAAGCACCGTAAATATTCTGGTGATATTTTTCGTTATTGTTTGCCGCTTTGCATTGTCAGTCCCTCTTCGGTTTTACTGCATGCTGAGTTGTTGAAAGAGGTCGGAGGATTCGATGAGTCCATGCCGGTCTGCGAGGATTATGACTTGTGGTTACGCATCGCTAAACGATTTCCTTTTCATTTTATTGAGGAAAAGTTGATCGTCAAGCGGGGAGGGCATGAAGACCAGTTGTCGCGCAAGTTTTGGGGTATGGATCGCTGGCGGGTTCACGCGTTGGAGAAATTGTTGCAAGAGAATAGAATGAATGAGGACCAAAAGGATTGGGTGATGACTATGCTTATTGAAAAATGCAGAATTCTTGCAAGCGGATATGGCAAACGGGGTAAAAGTCAGGATGAGGAGTATTATCGGAATCTTGCAGCTAGATATTCAGGTTTTGTTGAAGGGCTTCTTAAATGATGATTAGGTTGATGAGTGTCCTATTTGTTCTATTAGTTTTACCGGAACCGGTATTTGCCGATTCACGACCCGAAGCTGTTTTCAAGAAAATCCGCGAGACCAGCCTTGCTATTTTGCAGGAGTCCTATAGAAGCGAGCGGGCATTATTGCGTGCGGGGGCTGTACGTGCAGCTGGTGAGTCTAAGGATGCAGAGCTGGTTCCTCTTCTCAATAAGGCGACAGAGGATGTTTATCCCACAGCTCGTTTGTTTGCTTTGCAGGGATTGCAGAAGGTCTCTCGTACTGATGCGTTGAAAGCGGCACGCAGGATGGCGGCCGATACTGATATTTGGGTTCGCAGTGCTTCGGTTGAGATATTGGGTGATGAAGGCGGGACCAGCGATGAAGTGCGGAAATTTTTGAAATCCTACGATGTGCCGGTGCGCATGGCAGCTTCTTCTGGACTGGTGAAACGCGGTGAAAGCAAATATCTGGATGACGTTTTGGAGTCACTCACTCATCCTATTCCAGTCCGCAGATATCAGGCCATTGGCTATCTTGGCAAGATCGGCACTGCGGCAGTGCTGCCGCATTTGTCGAAGTTATTCGATCATGCTGAACCGGAGATGGTGTTCTACAGCCTGAAAGCCGTTGAAGGTAAAACCACGTCTGATATGTTGCCGAAACTGAGAGAATTGATAGTGCTGGATAATGCCTCCATTCGACAGGCGGTGGCATTGGCGATGGGTAACCTTCGTGAAGCGGAGGCAGATTTAATTCCCTTATGTGCCGATGAGGATGGGATGGTGAAGTTGTCGGCGGCGCTGGCACTGAACCGTATGGGGTCCAACTCTTGCCAGATCGTGTTTGAAGAATTATTAAAGCATCCTGATTACAGTGTGAGGAGTTCCACGGCGCGGGTTCTTGGGGAGTCGACTATTCCCGACCGTGTTCGCCTGCTCAAGATGGCGTTGGACGATGAGCATTCCAGAGTGCGCACGGCGGCAGTCAGAGCGGTTGGGATGATGGGTGGACCCAAAGCTTTTCCTATATTGGTTGAGTTGTTGCAGGATTCGCTGCCAGTTGTTCGTACCTATGCGGCAGGAAATCTGATTCATCTTTTAAACTAACTCGATCTATTTAAACTTTTTTTTCAACTTGATACGAATTTAATCTTTAAACTCTGAATAATGGAGACTTTATATGGAAACGTTTGATGCTATTTACCAGCGCCGCTCGGTCAAGCAGTATGATACTCAGCATAAACTTTCACCAGAAGAAGAGACCAAACTTCTTGAGGCTGCAATTCAAGCTCCGACCAGCTTTAATATACAGCACTGGAGGTTTGTGATTATTCGCGATCCTGAACTGCGAATAAAAATCCGCAAAGAATTTGGTAACGACCAGGCTCAAATGACGGATGCTTCCTTGCTTATTATCATGACAGGAGATACCAGGGCTTGGACGAAAGATCCTGAGCGCTATTGGAAAAATGCTCCGCAAGAAATTAAAGAATTGTTGATCAATTGGATGGGTCCTTTCCATGAGGGACGTGAATGGTTACAGCGTGATGAGGCCCAGCGGTCGATTGGTATGGCGATGCAAACCTTGATGCTGGCGGCAAAATCCATGGGTTATGACTCTTGTCCCATGATTGGGTTTGACATTGAAAAAGTCGCGGAGTTGATCAACCTGCCTGAAGATCATGTGATGGGCCCGATGGTGGCCATTGGTAAGGGCACAAAAGATCCGTGGCCAAAGCCGGGGCAGTTACTGCTGAATGAGGTGGTGGTAGAAAACGGGTTCTGACAGAAGGGTTATAGCATCAGGAGTCTTAAGTTTGTGTGGGTATCCCTTGGCATTGGTCTGCCTGTTGGGCGGTGGCATTGAAACTGACTTCTCCGGATTCAAGAATATGTTGCTTCCCATCCAGAGTCTGCAAGATCAATCGGCCTTCGTGGTCGAGTCCTGTAGCTGTACCTGTCAGGGATTTTCCTTTTTGATAGAGGGTTATAACTTTATCAAACATATCGGCTTTTTCAGTCCACTTCTCGACCAGACAGGTTCTTTTTTTCTGCAGAAATTCTTCATATTCATAGTCCAGGTTTTCAAGCAGGCTGAGAACAAGATCGGTGCGATTAATAGTATTCCCCGTTTCGAGCTTAATTGAAGTTGCTATGTCCTGAATTTCTGCAGGAAAAATGGATTGATTGAGGTTGATCCCGATCCCTATGATGACGGCTGGGGAAGTGCTGTGGATGCATTCGCATAAAATCCCTGCAAGTTTTCTACCGTTTAACAAGATGTCGTTCGGCCATTTTAGTTTTACCTGTACTGATGCCTGTTGTTGGATGGCGGATGCCGTTGCTACACCTGCCATTAAAGCGATGAGGGCAAAATTTTCGGGAGGGAGAGCGGGTTTTAGAAGTGTGGATAGGTAGAGTCCTGTCCCAGGTTCAGAATGCCATGAGCGTCCTTGACGACCTCGCCCGTGGGTCTGTAAGTCGGCGATGACAACTGCGCCTTCCGGGAGCGTCAGGTTCCGCCGAATTTCCTCATTGGTTGAATCAATTTTTGATAGAACCTGTAGAGGGCGACCGATTCTGGTCGTGGTGATTTTGCTCTCAAGGACTGAAATATCAATGTCGAAGGGGGACTTCAGAATAACACCTTGATTTGAAATGTGTCGTATAGAACTGTGATTATTCCTATTGTAGAGTAAAATGCCAGAAAATGATTGAATTGTTGCTTAAATATTGATAAAAAGCTTATTCCAAAAACGGTTTCATGCTTGGTGAACGATGTTTTTAGGAAACCGAAACCTTTTGAGAGGAGAGGGCTGGATGAAAAAGTTGTTAGCTTCATTGATTTGGATTTCGCTGGTGTTGGTTTTATCTTCTTGTTCGATGGAATCAAATTTTGACGGTGAAGGTCACCAGTACCCGCCTGAGGGTGTTGAAAAGAAACATTAATCTGCTTGTGCAGATAGCAATAACCCTTTCTCACGCTCGTGAGTAGGTAGCTGTTATTGCCAGTGACCTTGCGTGGTAAAGAGGTGTTATTTTTGGCGGGGAACACTTGGGTTCCCCGCCTTTTTCTGTTGTTGATTTTGACTCACTCCTTCCAAGTTTCTCCCTGAAATATTTTTCTTTCTCAAATTTTTGATGCCTGGTCTAATCGCTTGACAGGCCCTGTAAAGTCAGTGCTACAATAGACCAAATTCAAAAGTGATCGAGGTTGCGGCCAGCTTGTTGCTTTGCGCGGTCCTGAAAAGGTGGAAGTTTGATATCCGGTATCGGGTAGATTTCAAACCCCATCTTTTTCTTTTTGCTCAAGAATCAAGGAGAGAGGAGTCCATGGCGGAAGATAATGTTGTAACGGTGGAAGAAGTTCGAAGTGCTCAAGAAGGTTTGAAGAATGGCATCAATTTACATGAAAAGAAAAGTTACAAGGAAGCTATTGAGGAGTTTAAGAAATCTGCAATGACTCATCCTTTTGACTCAAAGCATGTTGATGAACTGGGGACGAAGTTGAAGTCGGGTAGTTATAAACTTCAACAGGAAAGCATTGCTTATATGGGCTGTGCGGCGGTTCATCTCAACAAACTTATCCAAGGTCTTGACGAAGGGCAAAGTCAGGAAGTCCCGATAGATGAGTCATTAATGAGCGCTTTTAAGGAATGGAAATGAGTGTAGAAAACCGGGAATTTCTGCAGGAAGTAATGCGCAAAGAGATCAAGGACCGCAAAATCCCTATAAGTTTGGGGAAAACCTGCCCGGTGAAATGCACGTTTTGTTATGAAATGGATCATAGTTACCGCCAGACTTTTGATATGCCTCTCACCACGCAAGAGGATTGGGATTTTATTTTAAATGAAATTATAGCTTTCCCGACTCGGGCAACAGAGTCGTGGGTTCTGGGCGGCAATGAATATATGGAGTGGACAGACCTTGCCTTGCACCCTAAGGCGATGGATTGGATTGAGGAGTTCCTGGAAAAGACAGATAAAAATATTATCATGTTCTCGGTGGGCTATTTTGATCCGAAGAGGATCAATCGTTTGGCAGAGAAGTATCCGGGGCGTATCAACTTTGAACTTTCGGTTATCACGTTGGGGTCTTATCGCAAACAATTGATGCCGAAAGGGCCATCTGTCAATCAGGTTTTGGAGGTGCTAGATGGACCGGCGGTAACTTCGGCTAATTTTTATTCATTTGGTCCTGGCACTATGTCTGAAGATGCAAAAACCATTGCAAAAATTAACAAAAATTGCTTGTTGTGGATGGGTACTCTGACGCCCTTAAAATATATCGATGAAAAAACCACAGCTTTGATGCGACAGGGAAAACGGTTCCTCGCAGATGAGGCGCAAAAGATTTATGACATGAACTTAACTAATGTCCAGATGATCCATACAGAGTCGGACATCACTTCTTTTCTTAACCGGAACAAAATCATCAAAACCTTTGATGCTTGCGAATTGGATAAAAAGGACTGGGTCGTGATGGCGGGCAATGTTTACCGAGTCCTGCATATGTTTCGTCGTGGCCGGGCACGTTTTTTATACGTACCTAATGAAACTTTGGGGGGAGACTCAGATTGCACGACATTACTTACTTTTAGCGATGTTGCCAAAAGGATAACTAACCAGAGGGTTGTTCATCTTCCCCGTGTGATTATGGAGAAATCTTCCAATGATGAGCGAGACATATCTGGAGTGTCATTTGAGGATTTTAAAGAACGATTCCCTCGAGTGAGGTTTAAGGTGCTCAACAAAGTTAACTCTGATCTTTCTAATAAAAAGTTGTATGAAAAAGGATACTTGAAAAATTTTGTTGAAGATTATCTGCGGAATCCTCTGTCTAAAAAGTTTGAGGCGGTTGCCCGCCCAAACTAGGAGATGAACTAACTTTTACGGCGGGTTTTTTAGATCGGTTTTAAAAATAGAAAGGGAATAGGATGCAGTATCAGCTTAAAATTGTTTTCGTAGATAATCAGGAGCTTATTCTTGATAAAACCCAAAAGCATGGTTTCAGCGATGACCTGGAACTGTTTGAGGTAACCACTTCCGATGAAATTTTTGTGATTCCTCTCAAACAGATCAAATATATATCCTGCGATGCCAAAATCTTCCAGCAATAGCTTGAACAATTCGCTTTATATCAAGAAAGTTTTTTAAAAACGGACCCGGGCTTTTTTCATCCAGCTGTTTTCATCGAAATTGCCTTGATAGAATTTTTCAAACAGGACTTCATTGTTCGTCAACTTTTCTCCGTCAATGATACTTGCCTCTTTTAGGGAAGGCTGTGCTTCTTGTTTGATGAGTTCTTCTGATGATGCGGTCGGTTCTAGCTTATAGGTAGTCCGGTCTGGGGATTTTTCATTGATCATTTGGTGCAATTCATCAAGGCTTAAAAATAGATTTAGCACAGCTTTGTCATCCATTTGATTTAACTCCTTAAATCGCGCAAGAATTTCCTGCACTTCTTTCGACGCTACAATGGCCTGCAAAATGGCATCATTCAAGTTCTCATACTCCTGATCTAAAAAGGCATCCGAATCCATATCCGCTTCTCCATGCGAGTTAATAGGTATTGATGGTTACAATAGCAAGTCTGATGCCATTTCTTGCTCCCACATAAATGCCTGCTTGCCCCTTATAAACTATAGGCTTATATGATTTTAGGGGCGTCAAAATTCTTGCTTTTAGTTTAAGCTCTCAGTATTCGTCGAGTTTTTTGCTGAGAATTTTGACGAAGGTTGAAGAATAAAAGCGTTACTATTCTTTTGTGAAAAGATCATAGTATGACTTTTTTTGTGGCATTATCCCTATGGTGATATTGTTTTTGGTTGCTGCTTTCTAAGGCAGGGAGTTCTTCTCGGGTTGTGTTGAGTTAGGGCATAGCTTATGATGAATATAAATGTAAATTATTTTGGGTGGGGATTTTCATGTCAATTCTGGCGAAGAATCTAAAGACGATTCGCAAGGAACTGGGTTGCACCCAGTCCGTCATGTCGGAAATTCTGAAAGTTGGTTTCCGTACTTTTGTTCGTTATGAAGCAGGCGCTAGGGATGCTCCTGTCTCAGTGTTGGTCAAGATAGCCCGACTGGGTAATATATCTTTAGAGAAATTATTGACTTCAGAAATAGATAAGAACGATATTGCTCCACTGGAAAAGGTCAATAAAAGCATATCATCTACAGAAGTGAGTGTGGTTAATTTCAAGGAAGGATCGGTGGTTTTTAATAACCCTTCCCGCCAGGAAATAATTACCTTGGAGGGTGATGAGAGAAAGATGCTAACTCTCTTTAGAAAAATGGGCCCTCAAATGCAAAAAGATTGCCTTTCCTCCTTAGGGCAAATTGCAGAATCTGGTATGGCTACAAGTAAATTGCTGGATAAAGCAGGAAGGGAGCAACGCTCTAAAAAGGAAAAAGAGGAAGGTCTTGAAAAATCTTCTGAGAGCTCTGCCCGCCAACCTAAAGCCAAACGGAAACCTGGTAGAAAAAAGCTGGATAAAAAAGCTTTGCAAGAGAAGATAGACAAGCTTAAAATGCTCACCCGGAGTATAAATAAAACCACTGTGAGATAATATTCAGTGAAATTTACTGGTGTCAGAAAGTCATGGCACGGTGTCGCTGGGTTGATTGTTCTTTCCGCGTTCCTTTCCCTTGAGTTTTATACCAACCTGTTTGAAAAAAGTGTCGGTTATTACTTAAAGTGGCAAAACCACAAAAGGCCTCAATTAGGTAGAATGTGGGAGCGGGACCGGCAATCCCTGGTAGCACAAGCCAAGATAGAATCCATTCGATCCTCGCTGGATCTTCAGGAAGAAACTGCTTTGGGAATTTCTTCTTTCAAACATTTGTTTGAGGGAATTTCTCCGGGGTTCCCCCTTGTCGTTTCCCGGGAAAAATTTCTCCAGCTCTATTATGATTTTCCCGGACAATGGTCTGAACAGATAATATCTTCCTATGATTTGGTTGACTTGGACTCGAAGAAAACCTGGGATCGAGTTTTTCTGAAACGATTTGGTCCATGGATCACCATACAATTCATTGATCGCCAGAATATTCCTATTCATGAATTGTTTTTATCTGTGGACACATTGTTTGAAGTGCAGGCAACGCGGACTGTTAAACGAGGAACTCTGGAAGAAGCGAAGTTTACTGCAAACCGGATTTTCCCAATTTCAGAGTTTCTTCCTGTTTTAAAATCTCTAGACGCAATCACTCAAAAAGCAGTTTTCCCGGAACCACGCTGGTTTTTGGGGAAGAATTATCATGTTACCCGAGTCGGTATTTCAGATTTTTCGGCTGGAGAGCTTGCCCAGCACCTGCAACTTGGGGTTGAGTACGATACCGATTATTACACGGGGGTTCTTTTGATTCCCGTTCCTATGGAATTGGCCAATAATATGATGTCGCAAATTGAAAAAGCGGATCTTTCTGATCTGGGTGCTACACCACCTTCCGCAGGAGAGAGTCCTTGATCGGCCGCTTACTCCATGCACTAAATCTGATTCTATTAACTTCAATTCTTTTTGTGGTTCTGGTTGTGGCTGGCCTGTATTTCTGGTTAAACCAGGATCTGCCCCAGCTTCCCAAAAACCTGCAACATATCAATTTAAGCCTTCCGACAGAAATTTATTCTTCGGATGGTGAACGTATTAAAATTCTCGGAGAGAGGCACCCTATTGCTCTTGAGGATATTTCACCTTATTTCACAAAAGCCATTATTAGTGTTGAAGATTCCCGTTTCTACCGCCATAGCGGAATAGACCATAAAGGGTTAGTGCGTGCGTTATGGACTAATCTTCGTCAAAAAAGAATTGCCCAAGGGGGAAGCACAATCACCCAGCAGCTTTCGAAAAACTTGTTTTTTTCATTCGAGAGAAACTGGGTGCGTAAAATTAAAGAACTTTTGATAGCCTTCCAGCTGGAGGCGACTTTCAATAAAGAACAAATTCTTCAGGCCTATTGTAATCAAATATATTTTGGCAGTGGTGCTTATGGAGTGGAAGAGGCGGCACAAGTATATTTTAGAAAACGTGCCAAGGATCTGACTTTGTTCCAAGCTGCTCTCCTTGCGGGTCTGCCCAACTCCCCCAATAATGCTAATCCGTTCTCGCATTATGAAAGAGCGATGCAAAGAACGAAGTATGTATTAAACAGGATGGCCGCGGAAAATCTGATCAGTGATGGTGAAAAGGAATCAGCACTACAGTCCGATATTGACTTGGCCGTTCCCCGGGTGGAGTCGAACCCTAATCTTTACTTTGTTGATCAAGTGTTGGAGCAAATAGAAAGGGATTACGGTAAGGAATTTGTGCATTTTGGGGGTTTGAAAATTGTTACGACATTGGACACGCGGTATCAGAAGCTTGCTTTTAAAAGTGCCCGTAATCATTTGGAGGCCTTGGAAGGCAGGATTGTCAAAGAACCGGGGGCAGGGCCACTTCAAGCTGCATTAGTGGCAATAGAAAATAAAAGTGGTGCGGTACGCGCAATGCTTGGAGGCAAAAACTATTCGCACAGTCAATTCAACCGCGCAGTATCGAACAACCGTCTTCCAGGTTCATCCTTCAAGCCGTTTGTTTATTTTACGGCGATGGAAGAGTTAGGCTATTCGCCCGCTACCGTAGTGGTGGATGAGCCGCTGACTATAGATATTCCTGGTAGCGTACCTTGGAGCCCACAGAATTTCGATGAAGAGTATGCGGGAAATATTATTCTAAAAAAAGCCCTGATGAAATCCATTAATATCATTTCGGCAAAATTGCTTAATGAAGTAGGGCCGGAAAAAGTAATTCGTACGGCGCGAAAGTTTGGAATTACAAGTCCTTTAGGCAAAAACCGTTCTCTTGCTCTCGGAACTTCTGGTCTGTCTCCCTATGAAGTGGCATCTGCCTATAGTGTTATTGCAAATTTGGGGGTTTATAATGAACCCTATTTGATCCAGCATATTGAGGACTTTCAGGGCAATAGGCTTTACGAGCATTACTATCAAGGGGTGCAACAGTTTTTACCCGATTCTCTTTTCCCGCTCTTGAATATGATGCAGGGAGTAGTCGAAGGGGGCACTGGGCGGGTTCTAAGAAGGATGGGTTTCCGCCACCCTGCAGGTGGAAAAACGGGAACGACCAATGACTTTAAAGATGCTTGGTTTAATGGATTTACAAAAGATATTTCAGCATCAGTCTGGGTGGGCTTTGATGATAATAAGCCGATGAAAGGAAAGTCCGGTAAAGGTTTGACAGGTGCCAGTGCCGCCGCACCCATCTGGGTATTTTTTATGCAGAAGGTACTTGAAGGGAAAAGTCCGGTTAAGTTTCCTGTTCCGGATAAAATCAAATTTGCCACTGTGGATGTGCAGACAGGTTATCTTGCTGATGAGTTTTCTCTTGAGACATTGCAAGTTGCGGTTAAGGAAGATGTGGATCTTTCTGCACCTCCTGTTTTGCCAAATGAACAGGAACCGGACGAGACCAGGCTTCTTCCTGATCCCTTAAACAGTGGCTCCAAACAAGCTGAAAAAAGAAATGTTGTACCAAACCCTTAAATTTTATCTGGCTAGAATTGCCGTTTCGTTAGTCCTGATTTTTGGATTGGGTTTTACGTTTCTGTTTTTTTTGCACGAGGTGGCACTTCCAAATGTTCTATTTGATGATGTAGCGATTCAATGGGCGATAATCGTTGTCTGTCTATTTTTTGGCTTCATTGCGTATGGAATGGTGGGAGAGCAACGCTTTTTTAATGCTCTTCACTTTCTTAAAGATGTATCTCCTCAGTCGGACCCGGATGATATTAAAAGCCAGTATGAAAACCTTCTGAACTTCACATACTCTTCTTACTTTTTACCGGAAACTGGAAAGCGCTACAGGGTTCTTGCGGTTTTGTTGTACGCAGATTATCTGCTGTCTATTGGAGATGAAAACCCTAGAGCTTTGAATATATATGTGCAGGCATTTTTGCAGAGCCCCAAGGATTCACGTTTTCGCAAGCCTCTCCTGGCCATTTTGAATCAGGGACGAGAACTCACCCGAGAGGAAATGGATCTCCTGCTTGTTATGGTTCAGCAGGAAGAAATTCATGATCCTACTTTAACTCATTATCTGGCTAGTTTGTTTCTTAAGGCTGAGCAGTGGTCTGGAAAGGTCGAACCACTTTTTTTGGGTGCGCTGGAAGATGGGAGTGAACTTGCCATTGATATTATCAAGTTTGCCCTGCCTATTTATCTGGCCCACAAAAGAACAGATGAGTTGGCTTTGAGGTTTTACCTGTTTGCTTTGAATTACTCGGTTGAAGAAAAAGAAATAATTAAAAATTATCTCGCCCATAGTTATTGGGAAGGGAATCTTGCCGGTGTCGCTCCTGAATTACATCAGAAATGTGCAGAAGTATTCGCGAGCTTGAGTTCTGATCGACAGGCTGAGATTAAAAGGCAGTCTGAGGAAAACCAGATTTCTTCCAAGCTGAAAAGTATAAAGCTTTTTCGCCGTGAAGACCTTCAGGACCTGAAGCGCCTGAAAGTGGAGATGGGTCTCGTTGCGGGTCGAATGACAATATTAATGAAGGGTGTAAGTTGGTTAGGGCGAAAAATTTTAGCGGGAATTAAATGGGTTTTTTTACAGGTCCTTGAAGGTCTCATTAAATTTGGAACTCTTTCTTTAAGAGCCAAGCTAATCAGTTTTGCGGTTCTTTCTGTTTCAATTATGCTGGTTCTTGGCTATAGCGAGTTGGCATCAAAAAACAAGAACAACCTGCCTTCCGCATCTTCATCTAAGATAGCCGAATCAAAACTCTCAAAGACAAAGAAGGACGATCGAGTCTTTACCGTTCAAATTGCTGCAGTCGTTTCTGCCAAGCAAGCGGATAAGATGATTCGGCGTCTTAAAAAGAAAGGAGTCGCAGGGCTCTACGTTGTCAAAGCCGTTCGGAGAGCAGGTGGACATTGGTATAAAATACGAGCCGGACAATTCCCTTCCAAAGATCAGGCTAGTGCATATGCTAACCGGCTTGTCGATTCAAAGTCCTTTAAAAACTATTTTGTAATTTCATTGCCAAAAAATTGAAAGTATGGCGCAGTGAATTGTTTTTGGCTGGAGAGAGGTCAACAACGACCGTAGCGGTCTTCGTAGCGTGAAATATCGGCTTCATCTAGAAGATGGCCGAACTGAATTTCAATGATTATCAGTAAGTCGGAACCAGGGTTCCCCAGTCGGTGTTTGGTGTTTTTAGGGATGGTGATAGATTCATTAGTTTCTAATTGAAAAGTTTCTTTGCTCCTCACGACTTCTGCTGAACCGGAGACAATTGTCCAATGTTCACTGCGATGCTGATGGGATTGTAGGCTGAGTGCTTCTCCGGGCAGGACTTCAATACGCTTTAACACATAAGAAGGGCCTGCATCCAATACAGTGTAAGACCCCCAAGGTTTATTAACTGTTGCGGGTTGCTTTCCTTCGGGATGACCTTTTTCATTGAGTGACTCTACCAGTTTTTTTACATCCTGAGAACGCTCTTTGGCACAGACAAGAAGAGCATCGGGACTATCTACCACGACCGTATTTTTTAATCCCAATACGGCGATGAGCCTGCTCTGGCCTTGAATTGTGGAATTGATGCAATCTTGAGCCAGAACATTCCCACTAATGATATTACCCTGCGAGTCTTTTTCGGTTACCTCATCCAATGAGCTCCAGGCACCGACATCGTTCCATCCGATATCTGCGGGGATGAGGGCTACTCTTGATGAATTTTCCATGACAGCATAGTCGATAGAAAGGCTGGGCAGTGAAGAAAAAAGCCCACGGCCAGTTCCATTCAGTTCAAGATAATCAGAATTCCCTTTTGCGTTCTGAATGCAGCCAGCGATAGCATCAAGCTGAGAGTATATATTTTCTGCATAGTTCTGCAATTCTTCAAGAATGGTAGAAGCCCTCCAGATGAAGACTCCACAATTCCAAAAGTATTTTCCATGCTCCAAATATTGTTCCGCTTTAAGCTGGTCGGGTTTTTCCACAAATCGTTCTACCTGGTAGGCGCCGTCTTCTATTTCATCTCCCTGTTGCAAGTAACCAAATCCGGTTTCGGGTCTGGTGGGAGGGATGCCCAGGGTGACGAGATAATTTTTTTGGGCCAGGGTTTCTGCTTTTTGAAGTGTCTTGATAAAGTTCTCAGAGTTCGCTACAACATGGTCAGCGGGAAAAACAGCCATGACTGCATTGGGATCCTTGTCAATGATCACTTTTGCCATCAAACCGATTGCTAATGCTGTATTCCTGTTGCATGGTTCTGCTATGAGATGATCTGGGAAAAAACCGTAGGAATCTAATTGGCGTAGGGTTTCGACCGCCTGCTGATGATTGGTGGCCAGGTATAAGTTTTCAATGGAAATCAGAGGAAGTAGACGTTGAACCGTGTTCTGAAGCATGGTTCCCGTGCCAATGATTTTCTGCAATTGTTTTGGGCTTTGCTCTCGGCTTGTAGGCCAAAACCGGGTGCCACTTCCTCCGGCCAATATCACTCCGTACATAGGACGGTCTTTCTTTTTGGTTGTTCAGGTGATCGCGGGTCTCTAGGACTGCAGGATAATGTATTGGGTTTGCTGAACAGCATTAATTTTGGCAATCCCGCACCTATTTTAGCTAAAAAGGCATCAAAGGACTAGGAAAATAACCTCTATCAATAAGAAGAAAGTTTAAATTGGAAAACTTAAAATCATTCTGGCCCTATATATCGAAATATCATAAAGAACTGATGATAGGCATTACGGCTTTGATCATCACAGACTCTATGACATTGGTCGTTCCCTGGCTGATTAAAGAGTTTATTGATGTGTTACCGGGAAAACCATCATCGGGAGTTCTTCTGGAATATACTTTTCTTCTCATACTGATCGTTTTATTTTTAGTTGTGGGCCGTTATGGGTGGAGGATGTATATGTTCGGTCCCTCCCGAAAAATCGAGTTTGATATTCTGAATCGGTTGTTCGCCCACCTTTTAACGTTAGATCGGGCCTGGTATCTGAAGCAAAAGACAGGGGATATCATGTCGCGTGCGACCAATGACCTGAGGGCGGTGAGAGAGTTTGTTGGGTTAGGGGTGTTGGTTTTGATTGATGCTGTTTTCGTTATCATAACCGCAGTAGGCATGATGAGCTGGATCAATGCTGACCTGGCCTTCAGGGTATTACTGCCACTTCCGATTATTTCGTTCTTATTCTTTTATTTTGTTAAAGAAATAGGTAAGCGTCATAAAGCCGTGCAAGAACACTTAGCTCTGATAACGGGGCAGGTACAAGAAAACCTTGCGGGTATCCGGGTTCTTCATGCATTTGTCCAAGAGGAAAACGAAAAAAGAAAGTTTGCAGTGCTCAATAATGAGTACATCAAAAAAAACCTGCATGTTACCCGAATGTTTGGGGTTTTCACGCCGACAATGGTGTTT
The DNA here is from genome assembly GCA_029261455.1 of Nitrospinaceae bacterium. Classification (GTDB taxonomy): domain Bacteria; phylum Nitrospinota; class Nitrospinia; order Nitrospinales; family VA-1; genus LS-NOB. Next base: position 10,762 of record JAJDBH010000175.1, on the reverse strand, counting down.
GTGATCGGGGTGGCAGCGATGCTTTCTTTATGGCTGGGAGGAAAGGCTGTGATTACCGGTTCCATGACTCTGGGATCTTTTGTTGCATTTAACGGATATTTGATGCTTCTTTCTTGGCCTATGATGGGAATCGGTTATGTTTTTAACCTTACCCAGAAAGGGATGTCGGCCATGAGTCGTATTCGCGAGATCTTTGCGGCTCAGCCTGAAATAATATCGGCTCCTGAAAAGGAGCGTTTTGTTGGTGAGATAGGTGACATTGAGTTTCAAGGCCTCCAGTTTTCATACCCGGGTGCTGATACGCTCAGTTTGAAGGGAATTGATATTAAAATTTCAAAAGGGCAGACGTTGGGAGTGGTGGGTGTGATTGGTTCGGGAAAAACCACTCTGACTCAAATGCTTTTACGTTTTTATGACCCGACGTCGGGCAACTTATTGATTGGAAGTCACCCTATCAAAGAAATTTCTCTACAGAGATTAAGGGACTCCATAGGTTATGTGAGTCAGGATCCTTTTTTATTCTCTACATCTATTCGTGACAATATCGTCTTGGGACGGGGGACGGACCTTGAGTTGACAGAAATTGTTCGGATCGCTGGGTTGCGTGATGATATAGCACGGTTCCCTAAGGGACTGGATACGCTGATCGGCGAGCGCGGAGTTTCCTTGTCTGGAGGTCAGAAGCAAAGGGTTGCCTTGGCCCGTGCCTTGATCACGAAACCCGAAGTGCTGATTCTCGATGATGCATTCTCAAACCTGGATTCTGATACCGAGGAAGAAATTTTAAAGAATGTCCGGGAACAGCTAAGTCAAACGACTACCCTGATTATTTCCCACAGGCTATCGGCGGTCCGTGATGCCGACACGATTATCGTGATGGATGCAGGAAAAATTATTGAACAAGGAAACCATGTTTCTCTGACCCGTGCTGGAGGGGTTTATGCAGGTCTTTCACAGAACCAATCATTGGCTAGAGAAATGGAGATATACCTCTAATGAGTAGAGTCTACATGGAAAACATGAAAGACCGGTACCGCGAGTGGGTTTTATTCAAGCGAGTGCTTGTTTATCTGAAACCGTATGCCCAGTGGGTGGCTCTTGCTATATTCCTTCTTTTGGGAGTTTCCCTATTCAATCTGGCAGGCCCTTATCTGACCAAAGTTGTTATTGATGATTATATAAAAGTTTCTGACTTAGAGGGGTTGGACGTTGTTGCTGGTCTGTATCTGGCAGTATTGATTGCCTCATTCGTGTTCCAGTTCTGCCAGAGCTATTTAATGCAGTACATAGGACAGAAGGTCATGTTTGATCTGCGTTCTAAAGTGTTTGCCCACCTCCATAGAATGTCATTTTCCTATTTTGACAAGAACCCTATCGGAAAAATGATCACACGAGTGGTGAATGATGTTGAGGTTCTCAATGAAATGTTGACCTCAGGACTAATACTTATTTTCAGCGACCTGTTTACCTTGGCGGGTATTTTTGCTGTCATGCTTTATTTGGATTGGCGATTGACACTAGTGGTCTGTACGGTTTTTCCATTGTTAGCGTTGGGCACGCGTTTGTACAGGGTTCGGGCGCGTGATGCGCTGAGAAAAAACCGGGCGCATGTTACCGAACTAAATTCCTATCTGGAAGAGAACTTATCAGGAATAGATACGGTTCAGTGTTTCAATCGAGAAAAGATAAATCATGAAAATTTTAAAAGCATTAATCTCGATCGGCTTAAAGAAGATTTAAGAACGGTTCGTTATAACGCCCTTTATATGCCCTCTATAGACTTATTCAGCTCACTGGCTGTGGGGATGGTCTTCTGGTATGGGGGAGGACGGTTTGTTCAGGATGAGATTCAGTTGGGAGTCCTCGTTGCATTCATCCAGTATCTGCAGAAATTTTTTGAGCCGGTAAGAGATCTTGCAGAAAAATTCAATATCATTCAAACGGCGATGGCATCCTCTGAACGGATTTTTGAATTGTTGGATACACCCGAGCAAATACCTGATCAGGTTCCACCTAACCCTGATGTTAAAATAAAGGGCGAAGTTGATTTTGAGCGTGTCTGGTTTGCATATGATGATGAAAACTTTATTTTAAAAGATATCAGTTTTTCCCTGTCTGAAGGTGAGAGCCTTGCCATTGTTGGCGCGACCGGTTCTGGGAAATCCACTCTGGTCAATGCCCTTTGCCGTTTTTATGATATTCAAAAAGGTGATATCCGGTTTGACGGAAAATCCATCAAGGATATTAATAAATATGATTTGCGCCGCCAGGTCGCGTTGGTTCAGCAGGATGTGTTTTTATTTTCAGGGAATATTGCAGATAATATTCGATTGGGTAATCAGCAGATGGGGCAGGAAGAAATTGAGTCTATTTCGCAAGCCGTCAGTTCACATAATTTTATAAGTAGTTTGCCTTTCAAATACGAACAGGAGCTAACGGAAGGCGGTGTAGGGATTTCCTCAGGTCAACGTCAATTAATATCTTTTGCCCGGGCTTTGGCCAGCAATCCCAGGATACTGGTTTTGGATGAAGCGACCTCCAGTGTTGACCCTGAAACTGAAAGCCAGATTCAGAGTGGTATCGAGGAATTGACGCGGGGTAGAACCAGTATTATCATTGCACACAGGATGTCCACGCTCATGCACGCTGACAAAATTCTTGTGCTGAAGCAGGGCGAAATATTAGAGTTTGGGCCGAGAAAGGAACTGTTGATACAGAAGGGTGTTTTCTATAAAATTTGCCAATCACAGTTGCAAGGCTTGCCAACTGACCATACGGGAGAATAATGAACACAAAAATTCATAGTAGAACCCCTCAGGAAATTTTGAGATTGATCAATAATATTTCTTTTTTTGAGTCTTTCAACGTAGCCGAGAAACAGGAGCTTTCTGCTCTGAGTAACCAGGTCATTGAGTACCCCGATAAAGCGGCAATTGTTGAAGAAGGTCAGAAAGATATGTCGGTGTTCATCCTCCTCAAAGGCGAAGCCATCGTAACCCGGAATGATCTGCCTAAAGTAATTATTAACACTCTTACCGAGGGAGCTTTATTTGGAGAGGTATCATTCCTGACTCAAACCCCACGTACCACAAATATTTTGACCAAGTCCAGAGCCAAAGTGTTGAAGTTGGATCGAAAGATGTTTGAAAAGCTCAATCCGGAAACCCGCGAAAAACTTAAAGATAAGTTCATCGCTGTTTTAGTGAACCGGATCAGCGAAATGAATACAGCACTTGTCCGCCTGAAAGTAGAAATGGAAGCGATCAGCCATGCGGCTTCAGATTATCAAACAGAGTTCGACAAGATTCTCAAGTCCGGCAAGACCATGAAAGATGTTTTTTCGGGTATCAATGAAACCATTGACGGGTTGATTCGTTAACTCATGTTGCCGGTTTTGTTTCTCCGGGAAGAGTTGAAATTGTCTGAATTTCATAAAGAATTTTTTAAATTGGGGCCAATACGTCATTGGGAACGGCTATTGAACTAAAGGGAGTGGACCAGCACAGCAAGGAAATAAATCGAGCTTAAAATAGGTGATTAATATATAAGTTCAGCAAACAATGCCTTGGGAAGTGTATAAACTTTTGGTCGTTGTTTTAGGCTTAAAAATATTTGTAAGGAACGGGTTCTTGAAAAGACTGTAATTAGATAAGCGTAATTGTAATCCTACTAATTGATAAGGTGAGAGCGATGATAAAGTTAATTTCTGTTTTGTTGGTATTCCTTTTTGTTTCTGTGTCAGCACCTGTGTTTGCGGATGAGGCCGCATTAAAATTCCCCATGCGTGAAGGGTCTAGTGCAGATGCTCATAAACACAATGAAGAAGGCATTTCCCATTACAACCAGGGACATTATGATGTGGCATTGAAACATTTTCAAATGGCATCAAGCATTGATTCCGGGGTGGGTGAGGCACATTACAATGAGGCATTATGCTTGGATAAGTTAGGCCGACACGGTGATGCGACCAACCATTTTTACGCGGCTAGAAAATATGCCCACGGAAACGAAGCTATTCTGAAGTCCGGCATTCTTAATGCTCATGCTCCGATGAAAAGAGAGGGTTCCTAAGACCGGGGTTTTATTTTGTTAGGCTTTTGGCTTAAAGGGAAGGGTCAGGCGTGTGACGGGGCGGTTATTCTGGATGTGTTCGGTGATAATTTCTTCCATGTCTTCTTTCGTCTTTGGCGCGTACCAAACATCATCGGGATAAATTACCATAGATGGTCCTTGGGCGCAGGCATCCAGACACCCTGCTTTATTAACCCTGATCTTCCCTTTCAGACCGAGGTCGTGGATGCGGCCTTTCATGTAGTCTAGAAGTTCTGCAGAACCTCGTGAGTGACAACAGCCTCTCGCATCATCTGCTTTTCTTTCGTTGATACAGATGAAGATATGTTTTTCAAAAGGTGGCATTATTTTTCTACAGGCTGGTTTTGCAGGGAAAGTCTGGGATTAATCAGATTTAGGAAGCTTGCTGGAGTGAGTTTCGTAATACTGTTTGAACTGCCCAAAATTGACATAACATCTTTCACAGCTATCGGGGAACACAGTAACAATAACCCCTCGTTCTATCTGCGAGGCAAGTTTAAGAGCTCCCACCATGGCGGCGGCAGAAGAATGCCCGACTAAGATACCTTCCTGTTTTTCCAGTATCTCTACCATGTCGTAGGCTTCATCAGTAGGGACGCTGAGTTTTCCATCCAGCTCTTCTTCTTTATAAATTCCGGGTACAATGGAAGTTTCCATATGTTTGAGACCTTCCAGTCCGTGCAGGGATTCTGCCGGTTCCACCGCATAGCATTTGATGTCAGGATTCAGTTGGCGTAGGCCCCGGCTGGTTCCCATAATGGTACCTCCGGTTCCGATACCTGCCAAGAAATGGGTGACCCGGTTGTTGGTCTGGGTCCAGATTTCCTGCGCTGTGGTTTCCTGATGCGCTTGCCAGTTGGAGTCATTGTTGTACTGGTCCGGCATAAAATACATGTCGGGGTTTTCTTCATAGATTTTCCTAGCCATAATAATCGCGCCATCAGAACCTTCAAAAGGACTGGAGGTCACAATTTCAGCACCGTAAAAATCGGCCATCAAGCCTTTTCGTTCTTTACAGACATTTGCTGGCATGACCAGTTTGACTTTATAGCCTTTGACCTTGCCGATCAGTGCGTAAGAGATGCCAGTATTGCCGGATGTAGAGTCGAGGATGATTTTATTTTTTGTAAGTTTTCCAGATTTCTCACCATCTTCGATCATTTTCAGGGCAGGGCGGGATTTTACCGAACCGCCGGCATTCTTCCACTCGGCCTTGGCATAAATGTCGACATCTTTAAACTCTTTTCCCAGGTTATGAATGCGGATCAGGGGGGTGTTGCCAATTGCCTTCAATACCGATTGATCGGTAATGACAGGACAGGTCGGAGCCTGAACCTCAAAGGGAATGGGAAAGTTCATCGGTTTTGACATTATGTGTATAAGATATCTTTTAAACCGGTAACGGTGCGAAAAATCTCACCAAACCGGTGATTTTAATTTCCTGGTTAACGTGACAATCCACAAAACTCTTCATAGTCAATCAATTCGGTGATTGTGGGTTCGTCACTGCAAACAGGGCATTTAGGATCTTTTTTTAATTTCAACTTTCGGAACTCTGTCTTCATGGCGTCATAAAGTAGCAGAGTACCAACCAGTGTTTCGCCTTTACCCAGAATCAATTTCAGGGTCTCTACCACCTGTAGGTTCCCGATCACTCCTGCGAGCACTCCCAAAACGCCGCCTTCCTGACAATTGGGAACTAGTCCTGGTGGAGGAGGCTCTGGATAGAGGCATCGATAACAAGGGCCTTCATCAGGCTTGAAAACAGTTACCTGTCCTTCAAAACGAAATATACTGCCATGAACATTGGTTTTTCCTGTCATCACACATGCGTCATTGATGAGATAACGTGTGGCGAAATTGTCTGTGCCGTCCAGAATATAATCATAACCTTCGAACAGGCGCATGATGTTTTCCGAACTCAGTCTCTCATTGAAAACTGTAACGTTGACATCAGGATTGAGTGCTGAAATAGTTTTTTTAGCGGACTCGGTTTTGAGCATGCCTATGCGTTCGGTATTATGAATGATCTGTCGTTGCAGATTACTTAGGTCAACTGTGTCGAAGTCGATGATCCCCATATTTCCGATGCCAGCGGCGGCTAGATAAAACGCGGCAGGAGAGCCAAGCCCACCTGCGCCGACCAAAAGAACTTTTGATTCTAAAAGGCGACTTTGTCCCTCACCTCCCACTTCAGGCAGGATGATGTGGCGACTGTAACGCTCTATCTGCTCATCGGTGAAATCAATCATCTTAGAGGATCCCACCCGCTATTGCCGGTATGATGGAGATTTCGTCGCCATCTTTAACAGCAGTACCTTCGCCATCCAGAAAACGAATGTCTTCTTCATTTAAATAAATATTGATGAAACGCCGGGGAGCACCGCTTTCTTCGCAGATGCGCTCTTTAATTCCGGCGAACTGGCTTTCCAAGTTATTGAGAATTTCGCTGATGGTGGCACCTTCTGCCATGACTTCGCTCTTGTTGTCAGTCAACTTCATCAACGGGGTAGGTACTCTTACTTTTACTGCCATGCTTTACTCCTTTTAAACTGTTAAACCGTTGGCAAAAATTTCTTCAAAGCTATCTATGTTAGGTTCAATCACCTGAGGTGCTGGAAAACTATCGGCCAAGGCTTCCTGGGTTTTTAATCCGTTGCCGGTGATGCAAATGACGGTCACTTCATCCGGTTTGATCCGGCCTTGCTTAACCAGCTTTTGCGTGACACCTACAGTGACGCCTCCCGCAGTTTCTGTGAATATGCCCTCGGTCTGGGCCAATAATTTCATTGCAGCAACGATCTCTTCATCAGAAATGTCTTCTCCGTAGCCACCACTGCTGTTGGCGGTCTTGATACCGTAGTATCCATCTGCAGGGTTTCCGATGGCAATGGACTTGGCGATGGTGTTCGGTTTCACAGGTATAATATTATCACTACCATTTTTTATAGCCGTGGTGACAGGGGAACAACCCGTGGCCTGAGCCGCAAAAACTTTGGTTTTCACATTATCTACCAGACCCAGCATTTCAAACTCATGAAAAGCTTTCCAAATTTTTGTGATCAGTGAGCTTCCTGCTACAGGAACGACAACATTATCTGGAGTCTTCCAACCCAGTTGTTCGGCAATTTCATAACCATAAGATTTAGACCCATCGCCATAATAAGGACGAATATTAATGTTCACGAAGGCCCAATTATGGGTGTTGCCAATTTCACTGCAAAGTCGGTTTATGTCATCATAACTACCTTTGATGGAAATTAACTTGGCTCCATAAATCAAGGTTCCAAGAATTTTACCTGCCTCCAGATCGTCAGGAATGAAGATGACACTTTTCAGTCCTGCTTCTGCGGCATGGGCAGCTAGTGAGTTTGCCAGATTGCCAGTAGAGGGACAGGCGACCGTATCAAATCCGAACTCTATGGCTTTGGACACAGCTACGGAAACAACTCTATCTTTAAAAGAAAAAGTGGGATGATTGACAGAGTCATTTTTCACATAAAGATTTTTCAGCCCTAAAGCCTTACCCAGGTTTTTAGCCCTGACCAAAGGGGTGAAACCCGTGTGGTGACCTACTTTTGGACTTTCATCTAGAGGTAAAAGTGCTTCATAGCGCCACATAGAGGGCGGACCGGCCTCTATAGATTTTTTTGTCACGACCTTTTTTATGGTTTCATAGTCGTAATCAACTTCCAACGGTCCGAAACAAAATTCGCAAACGTGTATCGGTTCCTTGGGGAATTCTTTTTTGCATTCTTTGCAGATCAATCCTTTAACATAACCCATTCAAACATACCCTCAGTTGTTATAAGAAAACGAACTTCCTATTTATTTTAGAAGTATTGATTAAAACTAAAATAGCGTTCACCTGTATCTGGTAAAACCACAACCACATTTTTACCGGGACCTAACTCTTTGGCTAATTTGTTAGCGGCAAAGCATGCGGCTCCAGAAGAAATTCCAGCAAGAAGGCCTTCTTCCTTTCCAAGCCTTTGGGCAAATAGAAAGGCGTCTTCATCAGAAACGGGTAAAATACGATCCAGAAGATCAAAGTTTAGAACATTGGGCTTAAATCCTGCGCCAATCCCTTGAATTTTGTGGGGGCCGGGTGGTTTTCCCGATAATACTGCCGAGGTTGCTGGTTCGACACCCACCACTTTGACCTGCTCATAATGTTGCTTTAAGACTTCTCCTACACCGGTGATTGTTCCTCCGGTTCCAATTCCTGCCACAAAACCATCCACTGATTCACCGTTCATGGCTGCAACGATTTCAGGCCCAGTTGTTTGCCGGTGCACTTCTGGATTGGCGGGATTGTTGAACTGCTGGGGCATGAAATATTCCGGGTTCTCAGCCAGCATTTCTTCTGCCTTCTGGATGGTGCCTTCCATCCCAAATTCTGCTCGGCTCAATTCTGTTTTTGCGCCGAAACTCTCCAGAATCATCCTTCGTTCGGTACTCATGTTCTCAGACATGACCAGTATGACATTATAGCCTTTGATGGCACCTACTAGAGCGAGGCCGATCCCTGTATTTCCACTTGTAGGTTCAATGATTGTGGAACCGGGTTTCAGTAGTCCCTTTTTCTCGGCATCTTCCACCATGGCCAGCGCAATACGATCCTTAACGCTACCGCCTGGATTGAAGAACTCCAGTTTTGCGAAAATGTTGGCGCCATTTGAAGGAATAACATTGTTCAGTTTAACTAATGGGGTGCCACCGATCAACTCTAAACTATTCAGAAACCTGGATTTAATCATTTCAGCCTTAGGCATTTGGTACTCTAATCCGTTGCTTTTCGATTGGTCTCTCCACATGCCAGAAAACAAACGTACACGGAAGGGAATTACAGAATAAAAGAACACCTACTATGCTTGAGATTTGCCCTGATTTCAAGCACTTTATGGGGTTTTTGTTCTGCATGGTCACTAGTGCCTAGATAGAAAAATACATAATGAGCAGAGCATCATACATCAAGGTATACCAATCTTGGGTAATAGTGCCTCTATCGTGTTATTGAAGGTCAATTGAGGAAAATGAAGGTCAGGGAAGTGTTGATGCGTCCGCTTAGATGAATTAGGTGATGGTATCTGGAAAAATGTGTCTAACGATCCAGAATCACTGGCAGAAGAACTATTATGAGGTTTAAATTAATCTTAGCGCAGAGATAGTTAAAACAAGTGGTTTTTACTGGTGTAGCGCATTGCAATTCTCTTATAGAGTTTTCTACAGAGAGACTTCATTCATAGGCTTTGGATTGTATATAATACGCGTAAAATAACTTATTCAACAAGATTCTGTATTTGAGCTACAGCTATTTTGCCAAAAAGGGCTACCCCCTCCTGATTGGCGGCAAATGGCCCGGTGTCTTCTACTGCCGTTCGTGGCACAGTATGTTCCTATTCTACATGAACCGATAGTATAAGGGTTCCCTTCAAAAAAACAGTTTGCCGAGGGGCTACCTGGAGGACCCGTTGCTCCTGTTGCGCCAGTTGCACCTTGAGGGCCCGTTGAACCTGTTGCGCCAGTTGTACCGGGAGGCCCTTGAGGGCCCGTTGCACCTGCCGGACCTGCAGCGCCTGTTGCACCCAGAGTTACCACAATATTGGAATTCCCTTGTGCGTTATCCAGTTTCAGTGTGTAGATTCCACTCAGAAAATTGGTTGGCAGTTGTGCGATTACCTGTTGGACCTGGGGATTGGTGTTGGGAACATTGCCAGTAAAAAGTACGGTTATGGGTGTTCCTCCAAGACTTATGACAGGGGTGGCTCCAGTAACAAACAGGTTGGTTCCGTTTAAATCTAATGCTGGTACGAGCCCTGACCCTGGATCGTATTCAACCTCCCGGGCGAAAGTGGTCTCGACACCATCAGCACTATCAGCGATTCCCGAACTTAAATTTAAAACAGCGGTTTGAATGACAGAGATTGCCGAATCCTGAGTTGTATTGGCTGCGGTATTGTCACTGATAGATGTATCCAGTGAGGTTAGAGCTGCAACATTGTTATTGATGTTGGTTTCCTGGGTCGCAATGGCTACGGAATTACTATTGATAGCTGTATCCAATGAGGCTAGAAGTACAACATTGTCGTTGATACTAGTTTCCTGAGCGGCAACCGCTGCAACTGCGTTATTGACGGTGGTTTCTTGCGTTGCTATAGCAGCTACGTTGTTGTTGATGCTGGTTTCCAGCGCAGCAATAGCAGTTACGTTATTGGAGATGTTTGTATCCTGTGTAGCGTTTGCAGCCGTGTTGGCAGTTGCAGCAGCAGTGTTTGCTGTGACAGCCGTTTCCTGAGTCGCTATAGCTGTTGCGTTATTGTTGATGTTGGTTTCCTGAGCAGCAACGGCTGCGACTGTATTGTTAATGGTGGTTTCTTGAGCGGCAACAGCTGAGACTGCGTTGTTGATAGTGGTTTCCTGAGTCGCGATAGCTGTTGCGTTGTTGTTGATGTTGGTTTCTTGGACAGCAACAGCTGCGACCGTATTGTTGATGCTGGTCTCTTGTGCCGCGATGGCTGCGACATTGCTGTTGATATTGGTTTCTTGAGCAGCAACCGCTGCGACCGTATCGTTGATGGTGGTTTCTTGAGCGGCAACAGCTACGGCTGTATTGTTGATGTTGGTCTCTTGTGCCGCGATGGCTGCGACATTGCTGTTGATATTGGTT
>JAJDBH010000174.1 GCA_029261455.1 Nitrospinaceae bacterium | reverse complement strand
ATGTATTAAGCTTGGAGCGTGCCTTTCTACTTCGGTGGGACCTCACTTTTGATTATTGTGGTGGTGCTCATGGATTTTATGGCACAGGTTCAGGCTCTGTTGATGTCGCATCAGTATGAATCCATAATGAAAAATGCTGTTGTTCTGGAGCACATAGAAAAACAGCTAGAAAAGCAAGGAAAGGAATGGTTGGCAAATGCTTCAGTTTGGGACAAGTGGAAGTTATATCAAGAACAATCAGATGTTTCGATTGGTGTAGGTGAAGAGCATATTTTAGGAATAACCCACCAATTGAAACGGTTGAACAATGCTCCTGACTTTAGAATAACCAGCATTAAAAATATTGATGATTGGGTAGCTGGTTGGGTTTCTGAATATGAGGAGATAGAGGATATATTGGAGTGGCACAATGCTATATTTAATCTAACTTCACTTACAAAACCGGACGCTATTAAAGAAGTTCAAGAATACTTACATCAATACAGAAAAGATAATGCTTTAGATGACAATATAAAAATAATAATGGGAGTGATTGACAGGTTATTTAAAAGTAATCCATCAAGCAAACCTGTAAATCTAACAGAAGAACAAACGATTGAAATGTTTCTTGAAACATATGATGAAAAAGAAGAGGCAAAACTTAAACTCAAATCAGATGATGATAATTTTCCAATGATATAGATGTAATGCTGTAATCGTGTAATTACAAAATTACTTTTAAAAACTCACTTCTATTACCACAGGAACCCAAGTCCAAGGGTCGCGAGCCTGTTTTTCCCTCGACAGCGACTTCAGTTGGTCAACGCATCGACGAATTGGTAGTCGTTAATCGAGCGTTTCGTTGTCTTGTGGCCACTATAGATTCGCGCAGCACTTGCACCATGTTTGCACTATATGGCGAGTGCCCTGCGCCCGGCACAACGATCAATTGAGTACCCTCGATCGAATCAGCCACTTGCTGCGCGCCGCTTAGCGGGCAAATCCAGTCTGACGCACCGTGAACCAATACCACAGGCAGTTCAATCAGCGCGCTCGGGTTGATCAATAAATGACCGTGGGGGAGAAAAGTTTTGTTCGCCCAGTAGTGAAGGTAAATCATCGCGCGGTTGACCATGCTCGCGTCAATCTCATCGAGGCTCATCGTTGGCAGCGTTTGCGGTTCCGGGCCTTCCAAGTCGGCCTCCAGCACCCAAACGGCGTAAGTTGCCTCGAGTTTGTTCTTTCGATCTGGAGACAAACTCTTTCGATAATAAGCTGCAATCGGATCAGCTCGGTCGCCGGGAGCAAGTGCCTTCAGGAACTCCTCGTGACGTTCGGGCAACAGCCGCGCACGCTCTTCAAGAATCCACGCGGTCTGATGATCGTGGCGATTTGACAACCCTGCCAGCACCAAGCCAGTACAGACCTGTGGGTGGTTTTGACCATAGAGCAACGCAAGGCAGGCTCCCCAGGACACACCAAAGACCAACCAACGCTCGACGCTTAAGTAGCGGCGCAGTTTTTCGATATCATTCAGTAAGTCTTGCGACGTGTTATTAATCGTGGCGGCCGACGGCGTTGATTGCCCGGTACCACGCTGATCGAACATGATCACCCGATGGATTTGTGGGTCGAAGAACGTTAAGTGATGGGGATCTGAACCGGAACCCGGCCCACCATGCAATGCAATAACCGGCATCGCATCGTGATGGCCGAAAGAGCGCCAATAAATAGAGTGAGAATTGCCGACAGCAAGCAACCCAGAGGTCGATGGTACATTTAGCCAAGCGTTTGGCACATGTCGGTCAGTCATGAATTCTCGCTCCTAATTCAGTGGGTAAGGCGCTTATTCACGTAGTTCATTATGCTGTGGGAATATCTAAGATTTAGGCTTGGGTGTCAACCCAAAAATGCAGGAAAATAGTATTTGTTGAAGCAGTTACCGAATGGAAACCTGGCAACCCGAAATGGGTGTAAAATAGCAGAAAGAAAATGAAGGCTGAGTAATGCAATTGTTGAATCAACACTCTTTTAAATAAAAACTTACTATCCAGTGGCGAACCGCGAACAAATATCACTTCTCATGAGTTCCATAAAGAGATGGAATATCTGGATAGAAAACCATCCGCACATTGTGCCCGATTTTGATCGCGTTGACTTCAATGGCATTAACCTGAACAATGCCAATCTCAGAAAAGCTAATTTTGAAATGGCCTTACTCAACGGCGCCAATTTGCAGGGCGCGAACCTCACCAAAGCCTATTTTGTCGGTTCAGATTTACGAGGCGCAAACCTCAGCGAAACCGATTGCCAGGGAATGAAGTTGTATGACGCAGATTTAGGGGGATGCATCTTCCGGCAATCTAACTTGAGAAGTATCGATTTCAGTAACCGAGATCTTCGCGACATCGACTTCAGTGGTGCTGATCTTAGAAAAGCCGATTTGCGAAAGTCTAACCTTGAAAAAGTAAAGTTCTTCAAGGCCGATCTGCGAAAGACCTTGTTCACGGAAGCCAATCTTACAGAGGCGTATCTGTCTTCGGCGTGGATGAAGGGGACCAACCTGGAACGGGCCAACCTGAGCAAGGCTATCTTTCGTTATACCCTCGACCTGACCCCTGCCCAGATCGAATCGGCGAAGATCGATCGCGATACCAAAGTGCCTCAATACCTGCAGATCCACTGGACTTCAGAAACCGATTTCCATTGCGAAGAAAAGTCTGTCTGACGTCATGATTATTTGGTCCCGCAAAATTCAATGGTCTCAACAACAGATTATTGCTGAAAATTTCAGAAAAGAATATTACCCTTGCAGGGCATGAAATTTAATGAAAAGGTCATCACAAATATGATCGTACAAGTTTCGCTTGCGACCCAAAGCGAACGTTCGCGTATTGTAGTGAACGGCATGATAAAAATTATTTTTGCGAGATAACTATTAATCAGCAAGAAATGGAGAAATAATGCGTTCGATAAAAGTCGAAGGACTCGACACCCCATGGACGGCCCTCACCCTTGGTTGCATGCAGATTGCCCCCGGTAAAGAGTGGGGGGACGAGGTTTCGGTAGAAGATGCCGACCGGTTGGTGAAGACTGCTCTGGAGTGCGGCATCATGGCGTTTGATACCGCCGAGAGTTATGGCGATGGGGAATCTGAACGCCGCCTCGGAAAGGCATTGGGCTCGCGAAAAAACGATGTCCTCATCATTTCCAAAATCACGCCCGATGCCGAAATGACAATCGAGGCCTGGCAGTCGCGTCTTGAAGGGTCGTTGAAAAATCTTGGGCGGGATTATGTCGATGCGTATCTGGTCCACTGGCCGGGCATGTATTTAGACAATATGGAAAAGACCCGGCAGATGTGCGATGTCATGGCTGCCCTCAAAGAAAGTGGCAAGGCCCGTACCGTAGGTATCTCGAATTTTCAGGCGAGGGACATTATCCTGATGTCAGACGCCGCCTCGTTGTTCACCGTCAATCAGGTTCCTTATAACCTGCTTAGGCGCACGTACGAAGGAGAGCATTTAAAACAATGTCAAAAGGCCAGTATCGGTTACATGGCGTGTTCGCCCAGTGCCCGTGGTCTTTTAGCCGGTCGAATCGATGAAGAAGCCTTAAAGGCACCCGCCCGCCGGGAATATCGCCTGTATCGGCAGCCTGAATTTGGTAAATCACAAATCGTGCGCGACACGGTTCAGGAAATTGCACAAGAAATCAATACGGCTCCCATCAACGTGGCACTCGCCTGGGTGATCGCGCAAAGGAATATCACCACCGCTGTGGTAGGGGCACGCAAAGTGGATCAGGTGAAGGAATTTTGTGCGGACATTACGCTTACTTCCGATCAGCTGGACCGACTCAACAAGGAGAGCAATCTATTTCATGGCTGGAGCAGTACAGGTATCGGATGACGACTGGGAAAAACCGCCCAACGAAGAGGTATCACCCCAAGTCTGAAAGAAGTCGAAGTTGCCATTCAGAGTGTTTAAATTGAGTGAGCATTGGAATAATAACTGGGTATATTTATTTGGGAAATATTCGGCGACTACGGCTTGTCGTTGTGCACCCTGATCTTTCCAGGTGATTTTCATCAGGGCTTTTTTGAATGCTCCTATTTGATAAGCCTATTTATTCTCATGCTCCTTCATCCACTGCCGGGCCATTTTCTCTGCCCTGCTAACTTGAGCGGGGTTAATCTCTCTTCTAAGCATCTTCATATATTTAGCACCACCGCCATATCCCTTTTTCGCAACGATGTAATACCATTTGTAGGCTTCGACATAGTTTACTTCTACCCCCAGTCCCTCGCGATACAACTTGCCAACTTTATATTGGGCGTCGTCATGCCCTTCTTCAGCCAGCGGTTTTCATTTATCAAATGCAAGCTTGTAATCTTTTTGCTTGAACGCATCCATCCCCTCATTAAACTGGCTCGAACAACCCACTAAAGCCACAAGGATCAAGAATGTTTGAATTAATCGCTTCATCTTTTTCAGTCCTCCGAATAGCCTGATTTTGCTATAATAGTGCCATCCATGCAATACATCATATTTTGGCTTACCTCATCCTCAAAATTGGATCAACGCTATGCAACAAAATAAAAAAGTCGACCCCCCTCAAAATGAAGAGGAACCTACATTGAGTAGGACTACCAAGCTTGTTTTGGCTGTTTTTATGGTTTTGCTGGTGACTCTGTTCTTTTTAATGTGGAAGGGATTAGGCGTCGGGCCAATCATAACTCCACGTTCGTCACTTTGATGCCATCCCGCATTTAAAGGGGGCTACCCGCCGCCGGGCACGAATCTTTCGGTGCAGGAGTTTATTTTTATCATCCTATCTTATTTGAGAGAAGGCCATGAATTGTGCGGGTCAAAAACTTTATAAACATAAACATTTATTTTCTCTAATGGTGGCAACGTGCTTTTTTAATTTTGCATGCGCAGGTACCAGTCTCTCGGTTCAATCTTCCGAGAATACCGGGGTAAGGGAAAGTTCTTGCAGTCTTCCAATTTCACCTTCCAACATGCTTTCGCTTGTTATCTATTATAAGGAAACTATGGGGTATTTGACTAACGCCGAAGATGCATGTCGTTTTGCATTTGCTGAAATACTCAAAAAAGAAGTCGAATCGTCTTTTTTTATGATGGAGGGTTGTGCGAAGGTCACGCTTCAGGATATAGATGATGCCCTTCACCACCCTGAAAAACTCAATGAAAGATTAAATTACTTGAAGGCAGGTTGAATAAAGCCGTACCGGCTGGCATATAAACTCTATTGAGAAAACCTTCCTACTTAACTTGAAAAGGTTCGGCGCGCGAACTTTTCTCGTTATTAATTCTTTTCAGATGCTCAACTTTATTATTTGCCACTTTTAGCTGAGATTCGAGGATTGCTAAACGGACTCGTAACTGGCTGGACTCGTTGTATTTAAGCTCAAACATTTGCTTCTCCATTAACTAAGAATTTTTGATAATCATGACTCTGCATATAATAATGAGAATCATTATCAAAGTCAAGGCATTATTGTATAGAAATGACGCAACAGAGAAGTACTTTAGGGGGAAAACAGGTCTTTTTGCTTCAAAGTAATCAATAGTCGGCTGGTTACACCCCTGCGGGGCATGAGATTAAGGTTGGTGATATCACATACACCTCCGGGGCATGAAAGATTAGGCTGGGGATATCACACATGATCTGGCCTGTAGTAACCGCTGCTACTTTCTATCCTAAATACCCTTGAGCCTTAACCAAATAGATACTCAATGGTCTATACCTAAATCTAATTCTGGTTGCGAATCTTCTGGAAGCTTACTGCTTTCAATAGCTAATAGAGGCAAGGTGATAATATCTAGCCGGACCCTTCCCAGCGCAGGGTCAGTTGAAACTTTTATCAGCCGTCCCCATCGATCCAGTTGAATCATTTTGGGTTGCCCCGAGGGTATTTTTGTCAGAATCCTCACAATCTTTATCAAAAGAATGGGGATGTGAAACCAGTAATAATCAGAATCGTTCTTTTTCATAAATAGACTTCTTAATATTTTTGTTAGATTGAAAAAACCTTCAGACACCTTTTATTACCCTACTCTCAAATTTTTCACTTAGCTATAAATTCGTTATTCTTGCGATAAAGGGGGCTACACCTTCCGGGTACAAAAATTGGGGTATTCACTAAGTCGCTTCTTAACTGTAAACGGGGACTTCCAAATTCAATGACCGGCCCGTTATGAACCCATCTTTATCGTTTTCAAATAAAAATAGGAAGCCTGTAATAGTATTCCCCCCTATTTGGTGGGATTGGCAAATTAATAATCTAAGTTATAATAGTTCCATACCTTTAATTAAAAAATTAACGGAGAAAATATTATGCTGCGCCTACCCACACTAATAGCTCTATTTACAGTTTTCTTTTTCATGTTCAGCTTATCAGGGAATATGTTAATTACTGATCCTGATTTCCCCAACGTTGCCTTTGCCAAAATAAAGGACAAAGACAAAGATAAGGACAAAGATAAGGACAAGGACAAGGACAAAGACAAAGACAAGGACAAAGACAAAGATAAGGACAAGGATAAAGATAAGAAACGAGGTAAGAGCAAAGGGAAGGGCAAGAAAAAAGGCCACAACAAGTAACCTTTTAATGCAGTATTTGCCTCCATTCTGGGTGCTGGAAAAAATTCCAAAACAAAATTACTGGTTCCCATTACATAAACCCACCAACTTCTTAATGGAGGGTGGGTTTTTATTTCAATAGATATTGATAATGTGTCTGGTCGAAGCTATAGTGTCTCCGGTTTAGCTGCTAACCTGTTTGATGTTTTAAGGATTTTCTGGTGAGACTCCACGTTTTTGAGTGTTCCTCGTGTCAACACGAACAGAAACACGTTACTTCCACTCCCTCCCCAATGGGACTCTCCTATTCGTCAGTGTGCGATCGCTGTAAAGAATTGAAAACCTTTAGTTTTGTCCGTGAAGGGGACAGAAAAAGAGACTGGTATGAAAACACTCTGATTCAAATTAAGAAGAAAAAAGAACTAGACCGACTCAAGGAGTCTAAAAGAAGGAAGGCGGGTCATACTATTAGGAAGATTGCGAAATGACTTTTTTCCGTTCAATTTAGTCTTTTCTCTGAGAAACAGGTATTAAGCCAGCCAGCAATTTAAAACCCCGCTTAGATTTTAAATGAAAGCTTTCCCTTTCTTGATAAGAATAAGTTGTCGCGTTTGACTACATATATAATCTTAGGTTGAATCCAAAGTCTGTTATAAAAAGTAAGCTAAATACAACCCACTTATTTCTTCAAGGAAATTTAAAATCATGGCAGAAAACGGTCGAATAGGCATTGTAGGAGTTGGTCGCATGGGGGCTAATATGGCTCGATGTCTTAAAGAAAAGGGTTTTGTCATCACTGCGGTCCAAGATCGCCACGCTCCAGCAGCGGAATCATTAGCTAAGGAACTTTCCTGCGAGGCGGTTGCTTCGCCGGCGCGCGTTGCTGAAATAAGCGATGTTGTGCTAACAGTGGTAACGGATGACGCTGCAATGGATGAGATCTTTTCGGAGACAAATCCCTCAAGCTTGCTTTGCCACGCGAAGGGTAGATTGTTCATCAATTTTGCCACCGTTGGCCCTGAAGCACACATCAAAGCAGAAGCTCGCGTCGAGGCTAAAGGAGGAACCAACCTTGAAGCACTGATGGCTAGCAGCATCACGCAGGCGCGCGAAGGCACACTCTATCTTATGTGTGGTGGAAAAAAACCGGTCTTTGAACAGGCTCAAACAATACTTGAAGCAATGAGTTCTACGCTCCTCTATATTGGCCCTGCTGGTGACGCGGCAAAAGTCAAAGCACTCGTAAATATGGTCATGAACTGCAACACCGCCGCGTTGGCAGAAGGGTTGGGCCTCGGAGACGCACTTGGGCTGGACCTGACAATGCTTCGTGAGGTCTTTGGTCAAACTGGCGCGGCCTCGCGCGTTCTTGAAACTGACGGCGAAGACATGCAAATTCGGGATCATGAATGCTATTTTTCTGCCGCGCACGCGGCTAAAGATTCTGGAATAGCTCTCGACTTAGCGCAGTCCGCAGGATTAAAGCTGCCGTTGGCGCAAGCCACTTTCGATCAATACCAGCGTCTCATTAAAGCGGGTAAGGGAGAACTGGACAAGTCTGGAGTGGCAGAACTGATATTTAAAGGAAGAATGAAATAAAGGAGTAGACAATGCCACTCGAAGATGAATTGGGAGATATTTTACAAAAAGCCCGGGACGGAAAATCATGGTCGAGGGACGACCTTGTTCGGGAAACGGACCTCCCGGATGATGACCTCCAACGGATAGAAAGTTATCAACTAACACCGGAGGATTCGGATGTATTAAAGCTCGCGAAGGCTTTGGATTTAGATGGACCTGCCTTAATCGATATTGCCCAGGAGCGTTGGGAACCCGATAAACCTGCTGATGATCCGGATTTTGATTTGGTCTGCCTGAATGTGTTTATGGGAGAGTACCCCGTAAATTGTTACCTGTTGCGCTGCAAAGCAACTGGAGAAACCGCGGTGGTGGACACTGGAGCGAATCCAAAAAAAATTATCAGCAAGGCCCACGAGATGGGCGTTCGTCCCAGCATGGTTCTATTAACCCACGCCCACCCCGATCATGCAGGTGGCCTTGGAGAGCTTAGCAGCGCCTTTGATTGCCCTACCTATATTGACCACAAGGAACCCCAGCCCAAAGGAAGCAGCAAGTTCAAAATTGTCAAGGAAGGCGATGAGGTGACACTGGGTAAATTGCGAATCCAGTGCATAGAAACGCCCGGTCATACAACAGGTGGAGTTTCTTACCTGATAAACCAAACTTTGCTTTCTGGGGATGTGATTTTCGCAGGTTCCATGGGACGTGCAAATTCCTCTTGGGAAGAGCTGTTCAATTCCATCACCAAGAAAGTATTGCGCTTACCCGATGCTACAGGCATTCACCCAGGTCATGGTCCCGCGACTACTGTTGGGCAGGAGAAAAATCACAATCCGTTTTTCAAAGGACGCATGGGATAAGATAAGGCGTCTATTGGAATGATCAAGTTTGTAATGTGTTTACGTCGGCAACCAGATATGACTCGCGAAAACTTTCAAGGCTATTGGAAGAGTAAACATGGCTTTTTCTTTATGAAAAATGCCAGTGATCTACAACTAAGGAAATGTGAATAGCATTTTTGAAAAAATAGTCTGGTATAGATCAATTCTTCTCAAATAATAAATTATTAAATAACAATGATCAGCTCGCTACAGGATCCCAGCACATGTGTCCGTAAGGGTGTGGAAGTTCGAGCCTTCTCTTCGGTACCATTTTTCAGTTTATTAGGTGTTGGGTCATCATAGTGGCCACTTAGGCAAAAGAACAAACCGTTATTCTTCTTTCCACCTCTGGCACTTTCAAAAACAGTCAACATCCTGTATTCTTAGCTTTATGAATGCCAAAAAAGTCACTATTCTACTCGTTTTTACTGTTCTGCTTATCTTCAGCATTGTATCCAGGATATTTTTTAATGATTTCCAGGATGGTTGGAATGCGTATGAAAAAAAGGATTATAAAACTGCTCGTGAGTTATGGCTACCACTGGCAGAACAGGGTGACTCCAGGGCACAATTCTTTTTGGGCTTCATGCATGACATGGGCTTTGGAGTTCCAGAAGACGATAAAAAAGCTTTTAAGTGGTACAAACTTGCCAGAGAACAGGGCGATTCCAGAGCCCAGCTCTTTATGGGGTATATGTATGACTTTGGGCAAGGAACTCCAGAAGACGATCAGGAAGCTTTTAAATTATATCTGATTGCCATAGAGCAGGGATATAAGGAAGCAAAACAACATGTCTATGACTTGGCGAAAAAAAATGTTCCCGAAGCATTGAAAACATTAACAACTGAAGCAGAAAACGGCTCTTTTAAAGCTCAATATTCCTTGGGCGCGATGCACGAATATGGACAGGGTGTTCCGCTAGACTACAAAAAATCTGTCAAATGGTACCATCTTGCAGGAGAACAGGGTAATCGAGCTGCAAAAGCAGCAATATATGGTTTAGCGAAAAAGAATGTCCCTGAAGCATTGAAAATAATAGTACGCGATGCGGAAAATGGTGAATCTAAGGCTCGAGATATCTTGGCTAAGATGTATGAATTTGGACAAGGAGTTCGCCAAGACTATAAAGAAGCTGTCAAATGGTACCAACTTGCAGGAGAACAGCGTAAACGAGCTGCAAAAGCAGCAATATATGGTTTAGCGAAAAAGAATGTCCCTGAAGCATTGAAAATATTAGTAAGCGATGCGGAAAATGGCAATGCTAAAGCCCAAGGGCAATTAAGTATGATGTATCAGTTTGGATTAGGAGTTCCGCAAGACAACCATGAGTATGTCAAATGGTACCGATTTACTGCAGAACGTGACCTTGCTGAGGCGAATGAAGAGATGATTAACTTTGAAAGACAGAATATTCCACAAGCCTTGAAAGCTTTGAGCAATGATGCGGAAAATGGCGATGCTGAAGCACAAATGAAAATGGGTAAGATATATCAACTTGGGTTAGAGGTCCCAAAAGATGACATAGAAGCCGCCAAGTGGTTCCGACTTGCGGCAGAGCAGGAAGATTTCAAACCTAAGTACAATCTTCAATCCATTGTGGGGTTGATGTACGCCAACGGGCAAGGAGTTCCTCAAGATGACCAGGAAGCCATGAAGTGGTATCGACTTGGGACAAAACATAGAGTTGCCTCGGAAAAAAGTGAGATATACGGCTTGGCAAAACAGAATGTTCCACAAGCATTGAAAATTTTGACCCATGATGCGGAAAATGGCATTGCTGAAGCACAATTGAACTTGGGGTTGATGTTGCGATTCGGATTAGTTGTCCCAAAAGATGAAAAAAAAGCTGCCCACTGGTACCGACTTGCGGCAGAGCAAGGGGATATCACTGCTCAATCCACTTTAGGGGCGTTGTACGCCAACGGACAGGGTGTTTCACAAGATAATCAGGAAGCGATGAAGTGGTACCGACTTGCAGCAGACCAAAGAGCAGCCGCAGATAAAATTGTGATATATAAATTGGCGAAAAATAGTATTTCACCGGCATTGAAAATTTTAAAAGCTGATGCAGAAGATGGCATCGCGGATGCACAATACTATTTAGGTATGATGCATGCAGATGGATCAGGAGTGCCGTATGATCCTGTGTTGGCCCTTAAGTGGTACAATCTATCTGCTTTGCAGGGACATGAAAATGCCACAGACCAGGTGAGCTTACTAGAAAAGCGAATGACTCCGCAACAAATTGAGCAGGCGCAGAAATTGGTGAGAGACTGGAAGCCGAGGAAATAGGTCCTGCATGAACACTTCCAAGGCAGTCTTGTTGTATTGAAGATTGGCAAAAATGTTATGGCTATTCGCCTCCAGCGGTTACGCTGGCTTCTATGAAAATTTGTCTTACTATTTATTCTTCTCCCTGGTCTGAATTCGCGGGCGGTGGACAGATTGCTGTTCATCATCTCGCATGTGCTTTGCAGAGAATGGGACATGATGTTCATGTGCTTTATTCTAAAAGTCACCACGAAAAATTTTTTGCAAAACCTCCTTACACCCTCCATTGGACCACCCATTTTCATTGTGCGACCTTAAACTTTGATATCTTTTCCTTTTCACGAGCTTTGAAACGCCTGATGAAATGGGAGCGGTTTGATATTATACATGGCAACGCAGAGGAGGCTTTTTTTGCCAACGATATTGCTAGGAGCTCCAAGGCCGGCTATCTATTTACCAGTCACGCTAATACAATTCTGGAAACAGGAATAGCTCGCGGCATGTTGAGGCCTCTGACATTTAAAAAACCTCAACAACTATTTGTTACGTTCCTCAGCTTTCAAAGCTTCCCGGGTTATCACCTTCAGCGAGTTTTCAAAAAAACTGGTTCTCAAAGGATTAAGAAAGAAAAAGGGGAAAAGGGTGATTGTTGTTTCCCCTGGAATCGACCCTAGCTGGTTTGAGGCGAAAAGGCAGGCCGAGGGGTCCAAGGACTTGGTGTTGTGGGGG
>JAJDBH010000173.1 GCA_029261455.1 Nitrospinaceae bacterium | reverse complement strand
AAATCGGCCCAGACTGCGTGAAAACGCAGAGTCGTCAATATTATTTAGCGATGTTATATTTAGTGATTGACGTATTTGTTGATGATATGGACTTGTGCAAGATGGGGTTTAAAGTGATACCTGCTGATACAGGCCGTCCTTTCTATAACCCCGAAACCATGTTGAAGATCTATATTTATGGTTATTTAAATCGCGTCCAATCCAGTCGCCGTCTTGAACATGAGACACAACGCAATGTTGAGCTTATGTGGTTACTCGGACGACTGACACCTGATTTTAAAACGATTGCTGATTTCCGTAAAAACAACCCCTAAGCTATTCAATCGGTTTGCCGTGAATTCGTCATGATATGTCGCAAACTCGATTTATTTTCTGATGCTTTTGTTGCTATTGATGGCAGTAAGTTTAAGGCCGTCAATCATCGTGATCTAAACTTCACACGTGCCAAATTAAAATATCGCTTAAACCTCATCAATGAAAGCATTACAAAATATTTAAGTCAAATAGACAGTGCTGACCGTCAAAAAGCGTTAGTCTCTAAAGTGAAAGTTGAACGACTCGAAAACAAGATTTCTACTCTTATAAAAGAAGTAAAAAATGGCTGAATAAAATTGAAGTGGCGTTAGAAGCCACCCCGGACAAACAAGTTTCCCTCACTGATCCTGATGCACGCTAGGCTTGAGTCTGATACGTATGATTGTCCCGGTGGAGAGCAAGCAACCATCGTTTTAGTAGAGAAGAAAAGGGAAAGATTATAAGACGTTATTGGTCATCGGCATGCTTGAGATGTTCTATCAAGGCACAATGCACCACAGGTCAATATCGACGCATCAGTCGTTGGGAGCATGAAACCGTATTGGAGGTTGTGGATGCGAGACTTGAATAGTATTCCGATATGATGAAAATCTGCAGATCAACGGTCGAACACCCTTTTGGTACGATAAAGTATTGGATGGGCTCTACCCATTTTCAAATGAAAACCTTGAAAAAAGTCGGCGCAGAAATGAGTTCGCATGTACTTGCATATAATCTGAAACGCGTACTAAAAATTACTGGAGCATTATCTCTGATGAAAGCAATGACGGCCTGACAGGCCTTCACTTTCTAAATATAGAAGCTGAAATATAGGTGTTTTTTACAAAATATTGTCCGTATCAACAAAATCAGCAAGCTCAAAATAACTTGATCTGGAATTATAAAACAATGAGAATTTGTCTCTTAAAATAACATATGCAATCTGCGTTCTCACATAGTCTGGGCCGAAAGCTGCCTATAAAGTTACTGCTCCAAATTGACAAAGATTTGCCAAACCCTTATAAAGATATTAATGCGGTTCTTCTCCCTCGAAAGAAACTCCTAATTCATTATTTCATAAAAGGTTAAAAGAAGGATCGGCGATAGCCAGAAAAGTTAAATGTTGTGATGCATCGGCCTCTCACACCGGCGTACTCGCCGCTAGATATTGGGCCGCTCACTAGCAAGTAAAAAATAGCAGGGAGTAGCAACTTTCTCTTAATCTGTAGGTTCCCAAAAACTATTAATACGGTCTGTCTGTGGGGGTGTGGCACATAACACAGTTTCCCATAGGGCGGTGGGGCATGATGGGGATTTTCTCCACTCCCTGGATATGACACTGCATGCACTCTTCTGCGGGTAGAGAAGCCTTGTGGTATTCTGATATTCTAAAGTCTGGCGCAGCACTGATGAATGAATAGCCCAAGCTTCCGATCACACCAATTCCTATCAACATCATAAATCTATAAAAATTTCTTGTTCCGTTTGATTTCTTTGCCACAGTAATTTTGCCTGATTGCGTTAAATTGTTTTAGGAGTGGGCAATTGCGTCAATTTCTACTTTTGCCCCTTTGGGGAGTGCCGCAACCTGCACACAAGCTCGGGCGGGTTTGGTTTCACCAAAAAACTTTTCGTAAACCTTATTCATTCTAGCAAACTCTCCCATATCGGTTAGATAAACCGTGGTTTTAATAACATGAGCCAAGCCCATGCCATCGGCTATTAAAATAGCTTCTACATTTTTTAGCACCCATTCAGTCTCTTCTTCAATTGTGTCATTCATCATTTCCATATTCTCCGGATTGAGAGCGATCTGCCCGGAAGTATACAGAAACTCACCAATACGGATGGCCTGAGAGTAGGGGCCAATTGCCGATGGGGCCTGGGATGTTTGGATCTGTTTTTTTTCCATAAAAGAATTCCTAAATTTTTGCCATATTTTTAATGAAGGGATAAGACTTTAACTCACGACCTAAATGAGAAAGGACCAGACGATGGGTCACCTTCTCGATTTCTTCTGTCTGAGATTTAGGGAATTTTAACCTTTCACAGGTTTTGATTTCCACTTCTAATAATTTTTTTATGTAATTTCTTGTTCCGATGCTGAATTGTATGTCAATTCTTGTGTTGTTGGAGCATGAATTACACAGGATTCCATTATGGGCATAGCTGAAAGGAATCATGCCATTTGCAGGTATTTTTCTGCACAGGACACAGTGTTCCAATTGTGGTTTATACCCGGATAAAGAAAGCAGACGAATTTCAAAGAGTCGGCGTAGAGCCTCTAGTTCGGTTTGTTGATTGAGCGCTGCCAGAGCTTGATAAAGCAAGGCAAAAACTTTTGGTTCCCAGTGACCCTCAAGAATCATGGCGTCAATCAGGTCGAGAAAATAGATGCCAGTATATAGTTTGTCGAAATCATCGCGTATCGTTTGAAAGGATTCTATGATATCCGAATGGTTGAGCCGGAAAAGGCTCTGGTGCTCCCTACCAAAATAAATCAGATGGATTAAAGACATCGGCTCCAGAGCACCCCAGAACTGGTTTTTAGCTTTTCTGGCGCCCTTGGCAACACACTTAACTTTCCCGTGGTTCTCTGTCATGAAAGTGACTAACCGGTCGGACTCCGACAGGTTCATACTTTTAATGACGATGGCTCTGGTTTTATAGAGAGCCATTAAATAGCTTTCTCCAATTCGAGCAGGTAGCGCTTTGTCTGAATGCCTCCTGTATATCCCCCCAGGTCGCCATTTTCACGAACTACCCTATGACAAGGGATGATGATGGAAAGAGGGTTCTGACCGTTTGCATTGCCAACTGCTCTGGCAGAGTCGGGACTCTTGATAGATTTGGCCAACCATTTATAACTACGGGTAGAACCATAAGGGATGGTGAGAAGGCCTTTCCAGACCTTTTTCTGGAACGGTGTTCCCAGTCGCAAATCCAATGGAAATTTGAAAGTCTTCAGTTCGCCTTTAAAGTATTTGTGAAACTGCTCGACGAGAGTTTTGAAATGGTTCGGATCTTTTTTAGTTTGAAAGCCAAGATTGTTGGCCAATAGTTTTTCAAAAGCTTTTTCGCTGGGCACTTTGTTGGCCAGTCGGATCAGGCCTTTTTGCGTTGCCGCCAGCCCCGTTAACCCAATGGGATTTTTAAAGACAGTGTAATAAACCGTTTCATCATTCAAGGTATGGTTGTATTTCTTTTTCATGTCACTCAATTACCGGGAAACCCAATCAACCAAAAAGAGGCTGATTGCGGGTACATAAGTTATCAAAATAAGCCCGACTAAGCGTAATCCTAAAAAAGGTAAAACGGCTTGATACAATTTTAATACGGGTTTGTTAAAACGGGTGGCAGCTATAAAAAGGTTGATGCCCACCGGTGGTGTCGAATAACCAATTTCCAGATTGGTCAGGAAAATGATTCCAAGATGCACCATGTTAACGTCAAAACTCTGCGCAATTGGGATAATCAGTGGAACGACCACGATGATTGCAGAAAATATATCCATCATACAACCAACGATGAGGAGAAAAACGTTCAACACCATTAAAAACGTCAAAGGATCATGGATGTATTGTTGCATGGTTGCCAGTATAGTCATGGGCACTTGCTCATCCACGAGGTAATTGGTAAACCCCATAGCAGTTCCCAGAATGATGAGGATGGAGCCAACCAGTACCATGCTGTCTCTCATCAAGTTTGGCAAATCTTTGAAAACATCCAGGTCTTTATAGATGAAAGTTTCGACCAGAACCACATAGACTACAGTTACAGATGCGGCTTCGGTGACGGTGAAGAATCCGCCATAAATGCCCACCAATATAATAAAGGGGAGCGGTAATTCCCAACCTGCATCTATCAGAGCGGACTTGGCCTCAGTCCATTTAAAACTTTCGGTTGAACGGGGGCTTCGAGTGATGGCGAAGACCGATACGATCAGGATCATAAGAAGGCCTGGCACAATACCGGCAATGAATAGTTTGTCGATGCTAACTTGAGCAACAAGACCATATAAAATAAGTGGTAGGGAAGGGGGGAATAAAAGGCCTAGGCTCCCTGATGAGGTGATCATCCCCAAAGAAAAGTTTTCACCATATTTTTCTTTTAATAATAAGGGGTAGAGTAGACCGCCCAGAGCAATGATAGTCACCCCGGAAGCCCCTGTAAGAGCTGTGAAAAATGCGCAGGCCAGCAGAATTGCCATAGGGATGCCGCCGGGTGCGCCACGCAAAAAGGATTGAGAGACTCGCGTCAAGCGTTCTGGGGTTTTACCATGAGCAAGAATAAAGCCGGAAAAAGTGAAAAGAGGGATGGCGATGAGTGTCGGGTTACTAGCTACTCTGTATAGTTCAATGAAGATTGCCGCAGTATCTATCTCAGCATTGTAAAAAGAAGCCAGGGCTGAAAGCCCAATGACTGCGAATAGAGGTACTCCTAGCAAGGCTAGTAGAATGATTCCCAGAGCGATCATTTGAGTATTTGTTCGGGATCATTTTCAATAAAGGCGGTTTCAAAACCACTTATTATAAAACGGATGGCTATAACCATGAAACTATAGGGTAGAACGGTTTGGAATATCCAGACGGGAATATCCAGGAAAAGAACAGACTCCGATTCTTTTTCAAAAATCATGAATGACCAGGCCGCCCAGGTTAGGAAACCGCTGATAATACCGGCTGAAATGCGTGTGAAGGCTTTTATAATTCGTTTCCAGAAAAGCGAGGACATACTAGAAAAAACCTCAATAGAAATATGTTTGTCATACTTGACGGCCAGCGAAGCCCCGAGAAAGCCCAGCCAGAGCACCCATTGGCGGAGAAGGGTGTCTCCCCATATAATTCCCATATCAAAAAAGTTTCTCAGTATCATTTGACCGAAAGAAAGTAAAATCATGAGGCTCAATATCAAGACAATAAGATGCCCTTCAATTTTCTCCAGAAACTTGTCAATTTGTTTTAAGATGTGCATGAATAAAAAGGTCGGGGTAAATGGTGAGTGACAATCGTTTCCATTCTGAAATCTATAATAAACTTTTAAACTTTAAGGCTCAATATAATGTGTGCCTTGGTAGTGATTAATGAGGATTATGAGACATTTTTTATACATTTTGACATCTTTGATCCTGTTTTCCCAGGCTGAGGCAAATCCTTATCCTGAGATGGCCCATATCCCTGCTGGAGAATTTGAGATGGGCAGTCCTAAGGATGAGGGAAAGTCTAATGAGCATCCGAGCCATAAAGTTTATCTGGATGCTTTTTATATAGACAAGTATGAAGTGACGTTTAAGGACTTTGAAGCGTATCTGGCGACGCATCCAAAAAAATACCCAACTATTACCGGCTGGATAGACCGAAAACCCCGGCCTGACATGATGAACAAGCCAATTTTTGGATTGATGTGGAAACGCTGTCGGAATTATTGTGCCTGGCGCGGTAAGCGGATTCCAACTGAGGCGGAATGGGAACGGGCGGCAAAAGGGCCTGACAATCGTCTTTATCCCTGGGGCAATGAGCCACCGGATAAACTTCGCGGCAATTTTGGCAATTGTTGTTTCATACAAAAAGGCCAGGTTTTGCATGAAGTGGGGAGTCATGAATCAGGAAAGTCACCCGAGGGGGTCTACGATCTGGGGGGCAATGTTGCCGAATGGGTGTATGATTGGTATGATAAAAAATATTACAAAACGGGTCCCTATAAGAACCCCAAAGGCCCAAAAAAAGGGAAATATCACGTTATTCGTGGAGGTGCTTGGAACAGTCTTCCCGTTTATCTTCGATCCTCCAGCCGCTATGGGGATAGTGACGGCAAGGATTATTATGGAATAGGGTGTCGCTGTGCCAAAAGTGCGGATTAACGACTCATCTCACTAACACTATTTTTGAAATTTACTTATGGAAGATCTGGATAAGACGCTGGATATTATGGAGCGTGATAAATGTACTTCGCTCTTAGCTGAAAATGCTGTTCGCTTGAAAAAGAATAATATTAAGTTCACTAAAACAAATATGAAGCATTCTCAGGAACATCTGGATGCTCAGATGGTCTCATATGAACGATTGATACGCACCCTTATAAAAGGTCTTGTCACAATTGAAAGAAAGGTGCGGTTGAAATATCTGGTGCCTCTTGAAAGCGTAAGGGCTAATAAACTGAGAGGGAGTTGGAATACTGAGGTTGAATGCATCTTGGAGGATTTAAACGCGAAATACCGAAGCGTTCATGCGCAAAGAAGGAGCGTGGAAGAATTTGATGAAAAGGTTTCACAAAATCTAAAGGCGGCTAAAATCACAGTGGACACGGAAGTAACAAATTTGCAAGAGAAGCTGGAGATGGATATTGGTGTCTCTGATAGAATTCAACCTTCTGAATTGAGCCGAATGTATGGTGTGGATGAATCTGTTTTGATTGATCTACAGGTTATAGACCCACTACAAAATTTGAAGATCCTTTGCAATAAACTGCAGGCCTCTGGTTGTGATGCGGAGGCTTTAACGCCTGTGGATGAAATCATTAAGATGTATGTTAATGAGATAAAATCGGTTGAGAGTACTGTTTGGTCCGGTCGCTCTGCTGACCAGCGTAAGGAAATTAAAATGCGCGCCGCAAAATTAAATTTAAACCTTAAAGAAATCGTTCACTGTTTGCTTGATTTGACCAATCAAGCCATACTGGAAAAAGAAAAGCGTAACGAAGAAGTTATTCAGAAAATTCGCAATAACCTTGATAAGGTTTTTAAATCCGAAACTGACTCGGAACCATTTCAGACCAAGTTGGAACCCTTTTGGGGTGTTTTGGCTTAACGTCTTCTTTTAATATTTGGAAATGAAAAACTTTAAAATTATTCAATATGGTTGGATTCTAATGTGCGCTGTTTTTTTTAACAGTGCGTGTGCGACCTTTCAACTAGGTCCGTCCATGGGGCCCTTGAAAGAAACTGTGTTGGAGGGGGAAGGGGCTGAAAAAATACTCCTGATCAATTTGCAGGGTGTGATCAACAACCAAAAAGCACAAGCCTTCACCGGTGCTACGACTGCATTGGGCATGGTGGAGCAGGTTCAGGAAATTATTTCCAAGGCGGCGAAGGATGATGATATCAAGGCCCTGTTAATTAAGATGAATAGCCCTGGTGGCACGGTGACTGCCAGCGATATCATTCTTCATGAACTGGTGACCTATAAGAGAAAATATGGAATTCCTATTTATGTCCATGTTATGGATCTTGCTGCCTCCGGTGGATACTATATTGCCCTTGCCGGGGATCAGATTATTGCGCATCCGACCTCTTTGATTGGCAGTATTGGTGTGATAGCACTAAAAGTGAATATGGAAAACCTGATGGAAAAAATTGGGGTGGATTGGGAAGTTGTGAAGTCGGGAGATAAAAA
Organism: Nitrospinaceae bacterium; assembly: GCA_029261455.1. Taxonomy (GTDB): domain Bacteria; phylum Nitrospinota; class Nitrospinia; order Nitrospinales; family VA-1; genus LS-NOB. The sequence continues at coordinate 8,745 of JAJDBH010000173.1, read as the reverse complement.
GGATTTCATGTCACCATTTCGTCCTTTCACTGTTGAAGAGAGAAAACTTTTTCAGGATACTATTGATAACTTTCATACTCGATTTGTCACAATTATTGCTGAAAACAGAAGTGAACTTGATATAGATGAAGTAAAGCCGCTTGCTGATGGACGTGTTTATGACTCAAAACAAGCTATGAACCTCAACCTGATTGATGGGATTGGTTATATCTCGGATACCGTAGAACAGATCAGGTTGAAACTTGAAAATCCTGATTTGAAAGTTGTGACTTATCAACGTCAAGGGGATTATAAGACTAATCTTTACTCCATTGCCCCGCAACCCCCTACCTTTAATATGATCAATTTAGATCTCGGTGTAGACAGAAACACCCTAAGTCCTTATTTTTTATACCTTTGGATGCCCTGAAGAGCGCATTGATATTCGGATGTATTTGGGGTATTGTGTGATGCTGTTGACTGTTCCTGCGCGCTTTTTATAATTATCACACCACCAACTTTTTCACATATCGAAATGACAGACAATTCTTTAAAGGTGCTTGTTGTTGATGACGACGAGGACGATATTTTTTTGGTCAAAGAGATGTTGAAGGAAGGATTGCCAGAATCTAAATTATATTTGGATTATGCAACGAAAGGCGAAGATGCCATTGGTCTAATAGATAAAGGTGAGCACGATATTCTTCTTCTAGATCTTCACTTGGGCAAAGCGGATGGTCTTTCAATACTCAAACATTTAAAAGAAAGAAATATTTCTACTCCGGTAATATGTTTGACTTCACAAGGAGATCAACAGAAAGCTGTTGAGGTGATGAAGGCCGGAGCGACAGATTATATAATTAAGTCAAACCTTACTGTTGAAGGCTTAGCCAGTTCCATACGTTCTGCGATCAATATTCAAGAGGAGAAAACCCAAAGAAGAATAGCCGAGCAGTCGTTAAAAGTTCAAGGTGAGCTATTGCATGGCGTTTCAAGGGCAACTCATCAATTGTTGACAGTTCCAGACTTCCATTCAGCAATCTGCCAGGCTCTGGAGGAAGTGGGTAAAGCGGCAAATGTTGAAAGTGCTTTTGTTTTTAAGCATTTTCAGGGCTCTGAAAAAAAACCCATGTGTAGTCTTGAGTTCACTTGGGTAGATTATAATGATTTTAGTAGGGTTAATTCTAAAATTGAGAACTTGAGTTATGCGGAATTGGGGATAGAAGAAGTTTATCCACCGCTGAATAAAGGACAGTCTGTTATAACCTGCGAAAAGCAAGGTTCTAATTTCCCCGGTGAAATATTCAAACAGTTAAATGTAAGGTCTTTACTTTTAATTCCACTGGAAATAAATTCTAATTATTGGGGTTTTGTTGCATTAGGTTGCAAAACAGTCGACCGAGTCTGGTTGGGATATGAGAGATCTATTTTAGAAGTTTTTGTTGCGAGTATCGGTGGTGAAATTAAGCGTCAGATTGAGGAAGAAGCTTTTCGGGATATTGTTGAAGGTACTTCCTCGCGAGTAGGAGATGAATTTTTTCGGTCACTGGTAAGGCATCTAGCTAAGGCTCTCCCCGTTAAATATGCGTTCGTAAATGAGTGCGTCGATATTAAGGAATTTCAGTGCTCGATTCTTGCTGGGTGGGGTGGTGATGATTTTGTCGAAAAGAGAATCTTAAATGTAATAGATACGCCTGGAGAAGAAGTTCTGGCAGGAATGCTGGCATTTCACCCGAAAAATATTTCGGATTCTTACCCAAAGTTTTCCACTATGTTGGGCTCGGAAATTGTCAGTTATGCTGGAGTTCCCTGTTTTGATGCGCAATTTAAAATTATAGGGCATTTAGCAGTCATGGATGACAAACCCATGCTCGACAAAAAACGCACTCTATCCATTCTTAAAATATTCGCGGCACGCGCCGGGGCAGAAATGGAAAGAAAAAGAACTGAAAATGCCATGCGAGACATGGCTTATCATGATGCCCTTACAGGTTTGCCCAATAGAATTTTATTGCATGACAGGCTGGAAATGGCTTTACTCCAAGCGAGTCGAAATAATAGCCTAGTGGGTTTGTTATACATAGATTTTGACCGCTTTAAACAAATTAATGACACTTTGGGGCACGATGTTGGTGATAAGCTTTTACAGGAAGTAGGAAACCGGCTTAATGAATGTTTACGTCAGCAGGATACCGTAGCTCGGTTGGGTGGAGATGAGTTCATTCTTCTGTTACCGGAAATTTCTAATCCTGAAGATGCGGGCACCTTGGCTCAAAAGTTATTAGATACGGTTCGTTCCCCTGTTATTATTGGTGAACATGAACTAAGTATAACGCTTAGTATAGGTATTGGTTTGTATCCAAGTGATGGAAAAGACTCCAAAGGGCTGATAAAATGTGCTGATGAAGCTCTTTATTTGGCTAAAAATAATGGCAGAGATTGCTATCAATACTATAAGCCATCCACACCTGTAGAATAAGCTGCTGTTACTTTCCCTGGTTGTATGATTATTGAATAAATTTTATTCGACCTGCTTTTCATAAGCTGAAAGTTGAGTCATAACGCTTTGAAGATTATTTCCATTAATATTGCTATTCCTGCCCGTGTCTCTTTAGATGGAGGTCCCAAAAAAATCAGATCAGGTTATTTTAAGTTACCTGTTTCTCAACCGGTTTTTTTGGATAATTTAGGGTTTGTAGGTGATGGTGTTGGGGACTCTAGAATTCATGGTGGAGGAGATAAGGCCGTATGCGCTTACTGTGCTGACCATTTTCCCTATTGGTCTGATAAGTTACAGCGTGAAATCTTACCTTGTTCCTTTGGAGAAAATCTATGCTTGTTGGGCATGCTTGAAACAGAGGTTAATATTGGTGATATTTTTGAAATGGGAGCAGCTCAGGTTCAAGTCTCACAACCCCGTCAGCCCTGCCATAAACTGAATAAAGTGTTTAACGACCAGAGTATGGCTTGCTGGGTAAAAACAACAGGTTTCAGCGGCTACTATTTTCGAGTTCTTAGATCTGGTTTGGTTGAACCTGATGCGCTCGTAAAAAGAATACACAGAGGGACGTTTTCAATTGAGAAAGCCAATGCTCTCTTGCGTAAAGGGGGGGCAAATATTGAACAAATGCAAGAATTGATTTCTCTTACGGCTTTATCAGAAGATTGGAGGGGAATGATGGAGAAGCGTTTGAAAAAATTAAACTCTCACTAATAATTATCGGTAGAATGAGCATAGTTTATATTGCTCTTAAGGATGGTTGATGGAAAAAAATTATTCAAGCAGAATGGTCATGTCTGACTGGATAAGGTATTTTATTGAGTTTATTGTTTCCGATGATTTGAAGGAAGAGGTTACAGAACCCTTATTACGACACCTTGCAGATCTCGGAGCCTTGGTTTCAGTAGATAATAACTTTTGGCAATGGAAGAGTTGCGATTCTTCAGTTGAATCGAAAAAATTGATTTCAAGGGTTCAAAGTGATTTGGAGTTGTTAAATGGAACTGAACCTGGTTTTGCTCTGGCTTATTTCATTGGCTATAAGGACTTAAACAGGAAGTCATTTTTAACTAAGACAGATGGCCTCGACTCTATAAATGCTAACCATAAAGGTAAAGGGTTAACTCCTGAGGTCAAACCTGCTTCAAACCTAAGCAATCTTCAGATTGTGAAAAAGGTTGGCAAACAACTACAACCTTTTTTGCAGGTAGAAGAGTCCGTTGTCTCCCGACTTATTGGTAAATATACTGACAAACAGGATGCACAAAAACTTTTTCATTATATGTTTGGCAAAGTAGGTTCTAAAGCCGAGCCTCGGGTCTGGGAACAGTTGAGCCGTAAACGACATCGTTAGAAAAAATAATCCATGAATAAAAAAAGAATAATTATTCTCGGTGCTGGCCCTGGAGGCTATACAGCCGCTTTTCTTGCGGCCGACCGTGGCATGAACGTTACCCTGATTGATGAGAACCCGAAACTGGGTGGAGTGTGTCTGCATAGGGGTTGTATTCCATCTAAGTCGCTACTTCACCTTTCTCGGTTGATAGAAGAAACACGGAATGCAGAAGCTTGCGGCTTGAAATTCCAACCGCCGGAAATTGATTTGAACCGGATTAGAGAATGGAACCGTGAAGTCATTAGAAAAATGTCCAATGGACTGAGCTCTCTCTGCAAGCAACGTGGGGTGGAGTTTGTACATGGCAGAGCCCGGTTTCTCGATGGCAATAGTCTTATCATCAACGATAAAGATCAGTTGAGCTTTGATCATTGTATTCTGGCAACAGGTTCTCGGCCTATTTGCCCCCCATTATTCTCTGAAATTGGTGACCGAACTCTAACCTCGACTTCGGCTCTGGAGCTGGAAGAGGTTCCAGAGCGTTTACTGTTGGTCGGTGGTGGATATATTGGACTGGAAATGGGAACTATCTATTCCTCTCTGGGTAGTCAAGTTACTGTGGTAGAAATGACCGGTGACTTATTGACCGGGGTGGATCGTGATCTGGTTCGTCCTTTGTCTTCCAGATTAAAATCAAAATTTCATAATATATATTTGAATACCAAGGTTGTTTCTTGTGAATTGAAGGACAATAAGGTTGTGGTTAAGTTTAGTGAAGGTATTGAGAGTGCCAGTTATGATCGAATTTTGGTAGCGGTAGGCAGAAAACCCAACACAATGGATATTGGCTTGGAGTTCACAGGGGTTAAGACGGATGATCATGGATTTATTCAGGTGGATGAAAGTTTTCAAACTGCTGAATCTTCCATATTTGCTATTGGTGATGTGATAGGTGGAGCCATGCTGGCCCACAAAGCATCTACGGAAGGAAAAGATGTTGTTGGAATTCTAGCAGGTGATGAGCCAAGTCAGAAAGTGCGTACTGTCCCTGCAGTGGTTTTTACTGATCCAGAGATAGCATGGTGTGGCTTGACCGAGACTGAAGCTAAAAACAAAGGCATGAAGGTTCAGATTGCCAAATTTCCTTGGGGTGCATCCGGTAGAGCTCAGACTTTGGGCCGTCCAGATGGTGTGACCAAACTGATTCTTGACCCGGATACAGAACAGGTTCTGGGGATGGGAATAACAGGTGTTGGTGCTGGAGAATTAATCGGGGAGGGGGTTTTGGCCGTCGATAATGGGTTAAAAGCAAAAGACCTTGCGCATTCTATTCATCCTCATCCAACTCTTTCTGAAACAATCATGGAAGGTGCTGAAGCTTTTTACGGAGAGGCCACCCATATCTATAAAAGAAGATAACCTCAGATATCTATGACATCATCATCGTCTTTGATGTTCCGGGGTGCAGAATAGGGCCGGGTTTGTGAACTGGGATAGGGGATTGAATGGGGTCGTTTTTTTTTCTGGAACAGGTTGGTTGCAAATAAAACCAGACCAACCATTAAGGCGATTAAAAATATACCGAACGCGAAAAATGATAATAGAGCCAAGCCCAGGATAATCCAGAAAACCAAGGCCAATTTGGTCGTGAAAGGGATTTTTTGGTTGGAACCGACTTGTTGAAAAAAGAACATTTTATAAGGAAATTGTAAGAACTCTTTTAATTTTGAGTGTGGGTTTGTTAAGATAAATTATGAGTGAACCTAATTTAGCCATCATACCTTGTCCGCAATGCGGAGTCAAAAACAGGATTCGAAACCATGACTCTGCTCAAATACCAGTTTGTGCCCGTTGTCGGGCAAAACTGATGGATGAAAAGGAACATAAGGCTTTCCAAAAATTTCAGGATAACCTCAACCAGTTTAAAGATTTTCCGGATATTGGGCTACGTTCCAATCCTGAGAAGTAATATCAACTCATCAAAATAAAGACTTTAAAATTATATGGATACCGTTGAAATTATAAATAGTAATCTTAAGGATAAACTCTCTGCCGCACATGTTGAGATCATCGATGAGAGTCACCTGCACCGGGGTCATAAAGCAGCTGGTGGTGGTGGTCATTATTCCATCGTTGTTGTTTCACCCCAGTTTGAAAACCTCAATGTTATGGAGCGTGTCAGGTTGGTCCACAAAGCCTTGGATGTGGAAATGACAGGCACTCCAAAACTCATTCATGCGTTGCAGGTCAAAACTTTTGATACTGCACAATGGAATGATAAGAGCTGAGATTGGTCTTCAATTAATCCCGATAAACTTCCAATTCCTCACAGTTTTTCAGGTTCTCTGATTCGGTAAGAGCTTTAAAGCCAATCTCGGTGTACTGGTTTTTATAGAGATCGAACTTGACGTATTTCTTGCTGGTCGGAGAATTGGCAAAAGCCTGAGCTCCTACATCTCCCACTACATTTCCGAACATGGAGACTTCCTTTAACTTTGGCAAATTTTGTGAGTTTGCCAAGGCAACGGCACCGTCATCCCCAATATCATTGTGGTTAATATTGAGAACTTCCAGGTTTCCCAAATAAGGAGACTCGGCAAGAGCCTCCAAGCCTTCATCTGCAATCTGGTTTCCCGGTACAATTAGCTGTACTACAGTTTTTAATTGTTCTTTGGTTGCAAGTTCCATGCAGCCTCGTATTCCTATGTATTTATCGCGAAGATGAAGGATGGTTCCATCTTCCAGCAGATTTTCTTTTATAAAATCATCAATTTTACTCATTTTATTCTCCAAAGAGGTTCAAGCTAAACAGTATCATCATTTTAGCAAACCCGTACAGGTTTTGTTGAATAGGCAAAAATAAAGCCGACCCCGTTAAACGAGATCGGCTTTATGAATTTTAAAATTATTTTTTAGAGCAATGGATCGAGGAACAATTCTTTGGTTTGCCAACTCTCAATCTCTTCCTTGGTGGGGACGGGTGGTACAGGCCGTTTGGCTGTACGCTTGTCCAGAGGATCATGGAACGTGCGGGCATAGGCTTCAGCTTTCCAGAGATAAAGATGCTCAAAAATCATTCCCCAAGGAGCCATAGGCGTGTTTGGAACACCACGTGTAACCCGACGATACCAAAGGTCATCCGGCCAGTCTTTTAACAACTTGTCGGTATGATCCCCTTCGATTTTGTCAGTGTCAGGGTTATTTTCATTTCTAAAATCAAGAGCTCCGGTCATCATTGGAGTACCATCTTTGCCGTGACAAACTGCACAACTAAGACCTTCTGTGGAAGGGTGTACACCTTCAAAAACCTGCTGACCTTCGGCAAGGACTTCTTTGTCATCCCACCAAGTCCATTGAGCTCCGAACTTTCCTTCAACAGGCATATGTGTCGGGTCTCGCATGGTCTTCAAATAAGCAACCAAGGCACCCAATGAATCCTCATCCAAATCATCACCATAATAAGTTGGCATGGCTTTTATAGACTTCGGATCATCAAAACCCGGTGACTGCTTTTTGCGGGGATCAAGAATCTGCTCTTTAATATAATCCTCGGAGTATAGGCCAATTTGTTTGGTGCCCAAATTGGGGCCACGGTCTGAGTTGCCTTCCCAGAAAACTTTATGACAGTTGAAACATTTATTGTTTTCGAAAACATCACGTCCAGCTGCGATAACCTCAGGACCAGCCAATCCGCTCAACTTAACAGGAGGCCTGTTTAGTTTGGCAAGTTCAATTTCCGGGCTAAATTGCGGCAGTTGTGCAGTCACCCCAATAAATATCACGGAGGCGAGGGCGTAGGTAACAAAAAGCCGTTTGACCCAGTCACCACTAGACTTTTCCAGCTTGAGGGTTTTCAAGTCCAGTAGAGTGAAGAAACAGAACCCTACAAATGCGAAGGAAACAAACTCTATTTGCCACCAGACGGGGAAACCAAACTTTCCAGATACAACCCAAATAATTCCAGCAATAACAATAATGACTGGGAGTTTGAAGCGGACGTTCTTAAAAAGTGATTTCTCTTCTACTTTTCGTGGTTTGATTTTAAGAAGCAGGGCATAAGTAACCATTACAGCTAACCCTGCACAGGCACCCACAACTCCAAAAGAGCTATAAAGTGCGTACAAACCACTCAATGCGGCAATTAAGCCAATAATGATAAAATCAATTTTCATTACCCATTTGCTCCTGAAAAATACTTATTCGGCCATCTGCGGTGCTGCTTGCGTCGGCGCGATATCTTTCTTTTTAGTTTTCGGATATTTAATTCCAATCCAGATGATGCCTGTCATAAGGATGAAAAAAGTCCAGACTAGGGTTGTTACGTGAAAGCCTGACTCAGCCAGGCTTGGCGCAAATTTCTCCGGTGTCACATCTTTGAACACTTTATAGACGTGCCAATTCATTCTCGATAGCTCTCGAATTGTACCCATCCAGCTCATCAGCCAGATATCAGCGAACCCAAGGAAAATGAGAACGTAAGGTCCTAATGGATTGATCTTTCCATAATGAACTTTCCCGGTTTTAGTGGCGATGGTGTAAAAAATATAGTTGATGAAGGTCACGGTGACAAGACAGAATGCTGCTGTATTTTTTGAAACCATCAATGCAAGAAAAGCTAAATTATCCGGTAATACCATATCTGGATTCATTCCCGGCTCTGGAAGCATGGTGGCAAAAAAGCGTCTGGGAGTGAACCAGATTGTGGCGGAAATAATAATCAATACGAAACCGAACTTCATGGCCGGAAAGAATCTCTCGGCGTGCTCAATACGCTTCATACTGACCCACATATAGATATTACTGGCGCTGAACATAGTTCCGACCAGAAGCCCCTGCACGAGCATGAACATGGACTCACGATCAGACATGATGTACATACCGATGGTGGCATCATATTGGTAGATTTCGCGGACGAAAATATAACCCATTG
>JAJDBH010000172.1 GCA_029261455.1 Nitrospinaceae bacterium | reverse complement strand
CGTTATCAAGAAGCGGTCGATGCTTATCGGATGGCCCAGGGTTTTAGGCCTGATTTTTTGGACGCTTTTTATAATATGGGGGTGGCTTATGGATGCATGGAGGAAAATGGCATTGATGCTCTGCATAAGGCCGTATGGGTTTTCAAAAAATCGATAGATATTAATGCGGAATTTATTCACTCCTATACGGCTCTGGGCGCATCATATATCAAGCAGGGCGAGTTGGAACTGGCCATTCAGGTGTTGACCCGAGCTTTGGGCGTCGACCCTGAAGATTCAAATGTTTATTATTATCTGGGCATTGCCTACCGCATGAACATGCAAATTGCGCAGGCTGTGGATTATATGAGACAGGCCGTAGCTCTTAAGCCCGATTCGGTGCAAGTACAATTTTATTTTGGTTTGTCTCTCATGGACCTGAAGTCATTTGATGAAGCCTGCGCAGCGTTTCGGGAGGTTGTGCGGATTAAACCTGATTTTGCCGAGGGACATTTAATGTTAGGAAAACTGTATCACGAAAATTTATCGGAGCGGGATAAGTCACTCCATCATCTGAAGAAGGCTGAAAAACTTTTTGTGAAGCTGGAAGATTATCAACGAGTTGGTGAAATTCGCCAACTTCTCAGTAAACGGTCAGCTTGATTGTTACTTATGCGTGAAAAAAAATTTAGAATAAAAAGCTGCCTCCTTCTGGTTGGGGTTTTATTTTTTACTTTGTCTGCTGTCAGGGCAGACGCGGTCTCTAATGCCCAGATGAAAAACTTGACGGCCGATGAAATGTCCGCGTTAGCCCTTAAGGATTCCATGTATTACCACTTTGATGAGTGGTTTTCTCGATTTCGGGGAGAAATAAACCGTCTCGAGTCGGCAGTGCCCTCTCTGGAAAACCGAGTGGAATTGATGAAGTTCCATTTCAATTATGCCGGATTGCTAGGGGAACTTTGTCACACGCTGGCTTTCACCAGTAAATATCAGGATGACAAAATAGCTGAAAAGTTTTTGTATCACAGCAGGCAGGTGAAGGATCTGGCTCATGATGTATTGGATGACGACTCAGTGACAGAAAGTCAGGAAGCTCAGGCAAATTTATTTCTGGGTGCGTCGGAAGGTTATATTGGTATTTTTGAATATGGGCAGGGCAACCTCATTGAGGCTTTGATCAATGGGTTTCAGGCTGATAACCACCTTGAGAGGGCCCTTCTTCTGGATTCTAAACTTGTCGATGCCTATTTCGGTCTGGGGATGTATCGTTATGGCAACAGCCGGCTTGGAGGATTTGGCAACCTGATCATGCAGGGAGGAAAGGACCATCGACTCGTTGGCCTGAACCATATTGAACACTCCATTTTAAATGGCGGTGCGTCTCAACCACTGGCATTAAAGACCCTGGCCTGGTTTTATATTTCTGAACAAATTAATCCTGCAAATAAAGGGCTTCCTCAGGAAAATCCATTGTCACAAAAGAAGACTCGACAAAACGCCATCGCCCTGTTGATCGATTTGGAAAACCGTTACTTCAAAGAACCGGCACCTTATCCTCATTTTCAAGGCAATAAGGAACTGGCTATTATGAAGGCGCTGCAGTCTGTGCTGGATAAGGACTATGTCAATGCTGGCGTGGAGTTTAAAAAAGTACTCGCTATTATTGACCACTTACAGAATCGCGGATTTCAAATCAATCCGCAACTGATGCAGTCTGTAGAAGCGGGAATTAAGTTCTGCAAGCTCATGTTGTTGCAGACATCTGGAGGGGAAGAAAAACAGTCTGCCTGTGTGAAGGTTAATGAACAGATGAATTTTTTAAATGGTGGCGGCTCTATGGTTGAATACGACTCCAAAAAAATCCGTAGAGAATTGCACGCGGTGTTTTCGGAGGCTTTAACTCAAATGGCTGAAAAAATGCATTGTGAACATGGTTAAAAACTAACAATTACAGAGCCATCCAGGATATCTTTTGTGTAAGGGATTGCCACCTGAACCGACCAACTTAATAGTCAATTTTAAGTTGGTTTTTTTTATGCTGAAACAGACAGGAAAATATTTTTTAAAGGGCTTATACAGTCTATTTATTGTCGTGATGCTTTGCGGATTTGATACCTCCCGGCACAGCATTCCCATCGATGATATTTATGATGGAGGACCAGGGAAAGATCGAATTCCTGCTATTCACAAGCCCAAATTCATATCCGCTGAGGAAGCCAATAAAACGCTGCTGAAAAAGGATGATCGTGTTTTGGGGTATGTATACAACGGTCAAGCCAAGGCGTATCCCATTAAAATTTTGAACTGGCATGAGATTGTCAATGATCGTGTTGGTGGGGCTTCACGGGTGGTGACATATTGCCCTCTTTGTGGAACCGGGATGGTGTTTGACACCAAGGTGAAAGGGCGCAAACTCACATTTGGAGTTTCGGGCCTGCTCTACCAAAGTGATATGTTGCTTTACGATCATCAAACGGAAAGCCTCTGGTCACAAATTAAATCGGAGGCGGTGACTGGAAAGCTGACCGGTTCCCGTTTGAAACTGCTTTCTTCCACACATACGAATTGGGCGAGTTGGAAATCCAAACATCCAAAAACACAGGTTTTGTCGGATGAAACTGGATACCGGCGGGATTATGATCGTGATCCCTATCAGGGTTATAAAACCAGTGAGCGATTGATGTTCGGGGTGAGCACGAAGAGCCGGAAGTACCATCCCAAGGAAAAGGTGATTGGCATAGAATTAGGGAAAGTCATTAAAGCTTATCCTTTTTCTGAGTTGTCTAAAGTAGATTCCCCAGTTAAAGATGTCCTCGGTAAAATACATATCGAGATCTTTTATGACCGCAAAACCAAAACTGCAGTTATCCTGGACGAAAAAAATCGGGAGATACCTTCTATAGTAGGGTTTTGGTTCGCCTGGTACGTGTTTCATCCTGAAACACGTATTTTCTCAGCTAGATAATTTTATTGGAGTCAGGAGGTTTCTGCTTTGTGCAGAATCAGTGAAGTAGAGTTGATGCAGTAACGAAGCCCGGTAGGCTCCGGGCCATCTTCAAAGACATGTCCCAGATGAGAATCGCAGCTGCCGCATAATACTTCCGTCCTTCGCATGAAGAAGAGAGTGTCTGATTCGGTCGCGATACTTTCGGGGGTTAGAGGCTGATAATAGCTTGGCCAGCCGGTGCCCGAATCAAATTTAGTGATGGAGGAAAATAAGGGTGTGTCGCAACATGCGCAATGATAGTTTCCCCGGTCATGGCAATCCCAATATTTTCCGGTGAAGGCTTGCTCGGTGCCCTTTTTTCTGCAGATCTGAAACTGCTCTTTGGACAGAACTTCCTGCCACTCGCTTTCGGTTTTGGTTATTTTCTCTGGCAAAGTTTTTATCCTTTCAAAAGCGCGGTCAATTTTTTTCCGCAATCCATTTTTTAATTTTTTCTTTTACTTCAGGCTTCATACTGGTGTCTTCGCGGACTTTGGCATCTTCCTTCCCCAGCGACTGGGCCATCTTGCAAATTATATCCAATTGTTTATTGTATATTTCGCAGAGCCCACATATGGCAAGATGCATTTTAAGCCGGGTCCTGTCACAAAAAGGGAGAGGATGATCCTGACTTTCTGAAATAAGCGGATAGATATCCTTGCAGGTCATTTTAAGTATTTTCATCATTCCATCAAACATAATTCACCATCTCTATTTCGTGTTGAGCCAGTTTGACTCCATGCACTGTTTGAGCTGGTTTCTGGCTCGGTGCAGGATAACCCATAAATTGGTCGGCTTAATATCGAATTCGTTACAAATTTTTTCAGAACTCATGCCCTCTATTTCTTTCATAACGAATAATTTATGAAACTTATCGGGCAACCCCTCCAGGCATGAGGCCAGGACCTTTGCGAGTTCGCTATTTTCAGCGGCTTTTTCAGGGTCCATGTTCCAGTTTGTCGGCTTGGGATTCATATGCCCGCTGGAATCAAATTGAATGCGATCAGTTTCCTCGCTTGAAGTCGGGTCGATAGAAATATGTTTTTTGGAACTTCTAAAATAATCCATGATCTTATGTTTAAGAATTCCAAACAACCAGGTTTTTTCCGATGATTTTCCTGCAAAAGTGTGTTGCGACTTTAACGCGGCAAAAAATGTGGCCTGAACCAGCTCATCTGCGGCTTCCGGGTCTTTAACCCGGACTAATGAAAAGCGGTACATCATATCTGCATAAAGGTCTACCCAATTTTGCGGGTCTAAAATCTCTTTACTCATGATTCTCCGGTAATGTTGCCTGGTTTAGACTTGAACGTGATAGAAGGAGCCCATATACTTGACCCTATGGAAGAGCAATCCACAGACTCCGGGGAATGCGCAAGAATCCTGAAAGCACTGGGGGATGAAACTCGATTAAAAATCGTCCAGTTACTGCTTAAAGGTGAAAAAAGTGTTTCTGAAATTGTACGGTCTTTATGCATGGGTCAACCCCAAGCCTCCCACCATCTTTCCATATTAAGAGCCTCGGGTTTGGTTGGAACCCGAAGAGAAGGTAATAAGGTTATCAATTTTATCCATCCGGGTAAATATTTTTTAAATAAAAAAGAAACCGGGCTCGATCTTGGTTGTTGCTCCGTCAACTTCGATAACCAATAGGTATTTGTAATTATCCTGGACTAAATCAACTTTTGCTTCGTTCCAACCGTGCGCGTCCCGGTTCTATTATCCCTACTTCATAAAGTTGTTTCAAAAAAGATTTGATCAGTTTGACTGGGTTGAAAGAAATATCTATGGGATAAGCCTGTTTGAAATCCTCAACAGCTAGAGATTGGTAATCCGCAACCCCAGAAATCTCCATATCTTCCACATGAAATTGACCGAATTGTTTGAGTCGCGCCGCTTGCAGGGCGTAAACTTTATCCAGAGGAATGTTTAACAGATCGGCAAAAACCCGGTCGAGAGCGGTCATATCTTTTGATGCGCCCATCACTCCCAGAGGGTAAGGGGTTCCGTTGATGGGCCCCTGACCCTGCATGGCCTCAATGCCGTCCACGATGGTCAGGCAGGGGTCAACATGACGGGCGATGTCTATCAACATTTTCCCGAATTTAAATTTGTCGTTTTTAACTAAACAATGCAGAGCGGGTTTGCGTTTACCGATTACCAGTCCGAACAGGTTTTTGATTCCCAGTGTCATCGTCATCTGGCAATGCGATTTAACCTTGGGTAGATTAATAACGTGGTCATATTGCTCCAAACAGCCGGCGATTTTTAAATGGGGAACTTGTTCTTCATTTTCAAAGGGTATGGGATCGGTCAAAGGCAGAATTTGTGCGCCGTATTTTTTTTCCAGAAAGCTATATCCAGCTTTGTCAGCCACTGCTGATAAGCTACCCAGGGCAGGACTGTCACTGATGACGATCTCGCGGACCGATAGGTCCTTGAGAACCCTGCATAAGGCTTCTAGCACTGTAGGGTGAGTGGTGACACAGCGTTCGGGTTTGAATCCCCGGAGAAGGTTTGGTTTTAAAAGAACCTTCTGCCCCAGACTAAACAGAGTTGTTTCAGGATCGAGGACCTTCAAGGAATCCCGGACAAACTGTTCCACGCTATCCAGCGAATAGCTTTCCAATTTTTGTAAGTGGACTTTTGATTTCATGAAAAAACTTTTTATGAAAGAGAATAAAGTGCTTTATAGATGCCGAGATTTCTCAGCACATGTTTGACGTAACGACGGGTTTCAGGGTAGGGGATGGATTCTATGAATACATCCTGATCGCTAAAATGCCCGAATCGTTTCAGCCACTTTTTTAAAACATGAGGGCCGGCATTATAGGAAATAAGAATGTGCATCCCGTTACTGTTGAATCGTTTGTTTAATTGACTGACATACTTTACTCCCAATTTGATATTCAGGTCAGGGTCAAAGAGGGCATCGGTTTTAAAAGGTTTGTTTAGCTTGGTTTTTGTGTAAAGTTTTTTTCCGGTTGCGGGCATGATTTGCATGAGGCCACGTGCGCCGGCAGGAGAAAGTGCCTGACTGTCAAAAAGACTTTCCTGACGGATAATGCCGTTTACGAAATAGGGGTCCACTTTGCGTGTCTTGGCATAACCCAACACGGCATCTTCGTATGCCAGCGGAAAAAAATGTTTCCAGAATTTTGCTGACAGGTTTTTCTCTTTGGTTTTGGTGGTGAAGTCTTTATACAGATGTAACAGCCGGAGCGATTCCGGATAGCCCTGTGCCTGATGATAAAGTTGGGAAAGCCACAAAACCCCAGTCAGGTTTTTTCTCACTGTCTTTTGCAGTTCTATGATTTCGTTGCGAGCGTCCTGATTCAACCCAAGCTGTGCCAGCTCATGTGCCCGGATATGATGAAATTTTTCTCGAGTGCTGAGAGGTCGCCCCAACTCTAACTTTTCTTCTTTTTCGGCTTGTTGCTTATCAGTAGGAGTCTTTACGCCTAAAGCCAGAAGCCTTTCTTTAGCGCGGATGCCGTGAAACGTGTATGGGTAAAGCTCAGAAACCTTGATATAGAGGTCGCGCGCTACATCCTTCTTGTTAAGTTTCTCTGCAGATTTTGCACTCCAGTACAAATTATATTCTATAAATGATTTGTCGGGGAACCGGATGGCCGCTTCCTGAAACTTATTGAAAGCGTCCTCGAATTTTCCATCGAGATAATGAACCCAGCCCAGTCGCCAGCCAGCCCACTGCGCATAACTTTCATCGGGATATTTTTCTAAAGCAGTTTTGTAGTTCTTCAGTGCTTCGGGAAAGTTTTTTTGTTCTTCATAAATCTTTCCGAGAAAAAACTGTGCTTTAACCGCTAACTCTGAAGAAGGTGTGTCTTGAGTTACTGTTTTAAAATATTTGGCCCCCTGCATGGGTCGGCCCAGGTTCCAAAGGTTTCTGCCGATGTCGAATTTTGCGTTTTGCACCTTGGCATGATGAGGGTATGTTTTTAAAAATTTCTGTAAAATCTTGTTGGCACTTTTACGGTCTCTGAGCCCACCATGTGCCCGTGCGAGAAAAAAGTAAAACCGCCCCGGCAACAGGTCATTTTCCTTTTGCAGCATCTGGATTTCCTGAATGACTTCCTTGTAACGGACGTTCTCAAACAATCCTTGAATGCGGTCGGTATGTTCCCTCAATGTTAGGGGAACTTCTTTGACTGTTTCCAAAGCTGACAGACGCTTGATGGCTGTTTCAGTCTCAGGCATCTGATCATGGTTGGGATATTTGATGTGGAGCTGGCGAAAATTCAAATAAGCTTCTGTTTGCTTTCCTGTTTGTTCCTGTAACTCGGCAAGTTTGAAAATAAGGTCTGGAAGAAACTTTCGAAATTTTTGGTGGCTGAAATCTTCGGTGATCGAAAGTATGGTTTCCTGCAAAGTTTTTATTGCGGCCGCTTTTTCTTCCAACTGAATTTGTGCTTCTGCCAGTACTAGCTGAAGTTTGGCGTAGAGCAGGGTATTGGGATTACGCTGAAGGAGCTCGAGAATGTTAGCTTGGACTTTTTCATGTTTGCCGGATTGTGACTGTGCCTGAATTAAATAGTAGCGGGTATAATCCTCGACCTCTGCATAATCCTTACTCAATGGTTCGAGAAGCTTTATGGCTTCCTCTGGCTTACCTTGTTCTGCGTGAATGAGAGCGAGCAAAAATCGTGAGCGTTTGGCTTCTATGGAATCTGGTGAGTGATTTTGCAGGGCCAGAAGGCTGTTCTTAGCTTTGCCCCATTCTTTTTTCTGAAAAAGTTTTTTAGCCTCCGCGTAGTGCTGGTCGACCTTGGCGGCTTCGCCTGTTTGCGTAAAACTCAGGGAAAGGGTCAGGAAGCAGGCCACAAGACAGGCGGTGACTTTTGGCAGAAGTGAGAGTAGTTTGTCGGTAAGAGTCTGAGCCGTGTCTTTAGACTCTACTGGCAGGTTATCAGCGTCATGCATTTTTCTGAACCAGGTCAACTGCCTTTTGGCGTAATGCCGGGTTTCCCTTTTAATTTCATAAGTCGCACGTTCCAAATCCACATTGCCTTGATGATATTGAATCATTTGTGCATAGCCGATGCTTTTGAAAGGTTTCAGTTCCGGGTTATAGCCACGGTCTAAAATATTTTTGGACTCTTGAGGCAGACCGTCCTCAATCATTTTATCCACACGCTGGTCTATTCGAGAGTATAACTCAGCCCGGTCTCTATTCAGAATGAAAGTGTGGATGGGAAACCGACCAGAAGCCGGGGAGTCACCTTCATGAAACTCGGAAAACCGTTTTCCCGTATCCAGATAAACTCCTAAAGCACGCTCAATACGCAGAGAATCTGTTTCAGAAATTTTTGTGGCATATTCAGGGTCGACGCGTTGAAGCTCCTGATAAACTTTTTCAACGCCATTATCACTAATGTCTTGCCGGATTTTGTCGCGGATTTTAGTAGAGGCTCCTTCGGCGCAATCGTAATCTTCGCACAGGACTTTTAAATAGAGCGCGGTGCCACCAACCAGAATAGGAATTTTATCTCGACTCATAAGTTCACGAATGACTTCCAAGGCTCGTGTTTTAAAAGCGAAGGCGTTAAACTCTTCATCAGGCTCCAGAATATCAATCAAGTGATGAGGAATCTCTTCTCTTATTGCCAGTGAAGGCTTCGCCGTGCCGATGTCGAAATATTTATAGACCTGTAATGAGTCGGCGCTGATTATTTCCGTGTCCAGCTTACGAGCAAGGGCTAGAGCCGTTTCACTTTTTCCCGACCCCGTTGGTCCGGTCAATATAATTAAAGGAAGCATAGATCTCTTCCATCTCCTTAGAATAAGTTTCATCCGCAATATAGACCGCTAATGGATGAGCGACGCTAAAATCGGATTTTTTTCCTTTAAGGGCAGAAACCAAAACGATCTTTGCAGGTGCCTGATAATTGCCATGAACAAACCGTACCTGACTGGGATATAGACTCCGGCTTTCCAGCTCACGCATGAGTTCCCCCAACCGCTCAGGCGGGTAGGCGAGAGTGATCTGTCCGCCCTTTTTTAACAGTGGCGCAGATTTGTCCAGCAGAGAACTCATGTTGAGCGATAGTTCGTGTCGGGCCAGAGCTTTACCTGAATCGGGATTGATCCTCCCTGTCTGAATCTTCCGGTAAGGCGGATTAGAAACAATATGGTCGAAGGACTCCGGCTCCAGGTTCTCTGCTTCCTTGAGGAAGTCACCGTGAATGAGGGAAATTTGTTTTTCCATTTTATTCTGCTGAATATTTTTCTGGGCCTGAGAGCTGTCTTGAATTTCAATAGCAGTTACCTTGAGGGTCGGTTCGCGATGAACCATCAACAGGGGAATGATGCCGCATCCGGTGCCGATATCCAAAACGGATTGACCCGGCAACAAGGCCATGAAGTCGGACAAAAGAAACGGCTCGATGGAATAACGGTAGCCTGTATTTTCCTGATCAATAACCAGGTTGTTCACAATGTTGTCATCAAGGTACGGTTTTTCAGTGAATTTTCCGTTAAAGTTTAACCGATAGCCGAGAGGTGAGCAAGCTTTTGTGGCGCGAACTATTTGTATATTAAGCGTTAATTGCTATACTGAAAACCAATTTCCGGTCTATGGAAAAAGGTTTCTCTAGTACCTCGATTGTTTTGCAAGGAGAACGAATGGATGTCTTAGTAGAGGAACAGATTTGGGCAATAGCGATGGTTCTTTTTGGTGCTTTCATCCTCAATACTTGTAGCAGATGGGAAAGAGCAGAAAAGGAAATTGC
The DNA here is from genome assembly GCA_029261455.1 of Nitrospinaceae bacterium. GTDB lineage: Bacteria > Nitrospinota > Nitrospinia > Nitrospinales > VA-1 > LS-NOB. The sequence goes on along the minus strand of JAJDBH010000172.1, from coordinate 13,272 downwards.
GAGTGATCCGCGCAATCGTTTTGGCAAAAAAAATACAGAGAAGACCAAACCAAAATCCACACGAGGAAATATCATGACCACGGCCGGTTTCCTCCTATGTGCCGGCGGCATGGTCCTCTTCCTCATGCACGTCAAACTCTAACTACTAGCCGTAGGGGCAATGAGCCATAGCTTTTAATTGCCAGCCTAAAGTTGCCTCGACCTGAAGCGGTTTTACTCCCTCTTTTTTAAAGAGGGCTGGGGTGATTTACATTCAGGGTTTTCCTCAAACCGCATTGCTAGACGCAAAGGGTCGTGGTCGTGATAGCCTTCCTAAGCTTTCGTGCTCCGATCCTCAAACCTGCTACCTAAATTCATCCTTAAAATTATCCGCATGCCCTCATGTTTGTTATAATGCGCGATCCGAAATTTTTCTTTCATCAACCCGTCATTAAAAATATGGAACTGGATTTAGAAACTCAAAAAGGTTTGTCTGCATTTCTCGATCGCAAAGATCGGGATAAATTTATCGTCGACTGGCTGGTCGATGATAATGATGTTCCAAAGTGGCAGGCCAAGGGCATTGTCAAACTGGTTCTGGCTCCATTGATGAGTCTGGCGGGCAAGGTGGCAGGGAGAGGGATAGAAAAAATTCATGAAACATTGAAAAGTCGTTTCAGTGATTATGATGAAGTCTCCACACGGTTTGCCCGGTTATTGCTGGTCAAGGAAAAGTGTTCGGAGCAATACCTGCAACCACCAGAAGGGGAAGACCCTGAGGACTGGAAGCAACTGAACGAACAGGCGAAGGTCTGGATCAAACAGTTGCAGGAGCTGGAACGGATCGGGTTGGCACTGGACGATATGAAAGCCCAGGTCAGGTTGCGTATTGACACGCCTCATCTGGATAAAGACACCGCCCCAAGCCGATGGTTAAAACCCTACAACGCATTTATTCCGCTGATCGGGCGGGACAACGAAAAAAAAATATTGAATGACTGGCTGGAAGAAGAAAAAGGTTTCAGCTGGAAGATCATCATCGGCGAAGGCGGCATTGGTAAAACCCGGCTGGCGCAGGAATTTGCTCAAACTTGTCGTGAGGAAGGGTGGGATAGCGGGTTCCTCGCTCATCAACATCTTGACTGTCTGGTCAACCACGATAACTTTGGCAACTGGATGCCAGTGACCGATACCCTCATCATTGTGGACTACGCCGCAACTAAACAGGAAAGCCTGAAAAAACTGCTACAACAATGTGCAGACAGCCAGAGCAATGAAAAGGAAGAGAACACCAGGATACGCCTGCTTTTTTTGGAACGCCATGCCGACCAAAATCAGGGCTGGGTTGAAGAATTGCAAAAAGAGGGCGAAGGAGCTTTGCCAGATAAAGTTGCCGATGCCCTGCATGACATTGTTAAATTGCAACCACCACAACAGCAGGAAGACCATGAAACGATGCCGAACCTGCTCAAGGCTACCCTGAGCAGTTGGGAAAAGCTGATGGGAGAAAGTGCTCCCGAATTGCCCGAACTCAGCGAGGAAGATTTTGACCAGCTGAGGAACAACACCGAAGGCCGGCCTCTGTATTTACAGATGGTGGCACTGCATGCCTGCGAGATAAAGTCCGCCAAAGAAATCGTGCTGTGGAACCGGGCGGATTTATTGCGGTACGCTGTTGAGTGAGAACGCAAATACATTGACAAACTATGTTCTACCATTTCGCCGAAAGAGTTGGTAGAGCGTTTGGCGGCACTTTTATATTTTGCCGATAGAATACCGAATAATCATGCCGACCTGATGCCAATGATAGAGGCGGAAGCGAAAATCTGTGGTTATCCGCAAGCTCAGCCAGCAGATATCGTTAAAACGCTGACCCAGCTTTTTCAGCATGATGAGGCGCAAGGGGTGGTGGAACTGGACCCCATTCAACCCGACCTCATTGGGGCGGCATTTTCAGCCACAGTTCTGCAGGAACAGGGGACTCATACAGAGACCCTTGACCGGTCCATTCTGTTAGGAGGAAGCACGGCGTGGGCAAACCTCTTGCGCTCGGCTAAGGATCTTTTTGACGTGGGGACTTTTGAACTGGAAACCTGGCTTCCACCCCTGCTTGAAGGAAAGTTATTCGAGGAATTGTGGAGTATTGCAAGCCTTTTACCCGAAGTGACTACCGCCTTGAGGTTCTTTGCTGTTGATTTGTACGAAGCCTTGTTGAAGCAGTCTGAAGGCGAAGTAGTGCAAGCTGCTATCCTCAATAATCTGGGAAACAAATACAGTGACTTGGGTCGAAGGGAGGAGGCCCTCAAAGCGACTCTTAATGCTGTTGAAATCCGTGAGCGATTATCGAAGAAGAATCCAGATGCTTTTGAACCTGGTCTGGCTATGAGCCTCAACAACCTCGGGGCTCTTTACAGTGCATTTGGTAGCAGGGAGGAAGCCCTCGATGCGGCTCTTAAGGGCATAAAGATTTATAAACGATTAGTAAAAAGAAACCCAGATGCTTTTGAACCTGAACTTGCGAGGAGCTACAACAACTTGGGAAACAGGTATCGTAACCTGGGTTGCAGAGAGGAGGCTCTCAATGCGGCTCTTAAGGCTGTTGAAATCCGTGAGCGTCTGGTGAAAAAGAACCCTGACGCTTTTGAACATGGTCTGGCGATGAGCCTCAACAACCTCGGGGTGTTCTACAGTGAGATGAGTCGTTGGGAGGAGGCTCTCGAAGTGTCTGTCAAGTCGGTTGCGATCCGTGAGCGATTATCGAAGAAGAACCCGGATGCTTTTGAACCTGATTTGGCGATGTGCCTCGACAACCTTGGAATTCGATACAGTGACTTGGGTCGCATGGAGGAAGCCCTCGATGCAGCTCTTAAGGGCATAAAGATTTATAAGCGATTAACCCAAAGGAACCCGGACGCTTTTGAACCTGATCTGGCAAGGATCTTCAACAATCTGGGGAATAGATATAGTGCCTTGGGCCGAAGGGAGGAGGCTCTCGATGTGGCTCTTAATGCTGTTGAAATCCGTGCGCGTCTGGTGAAAAAGAATGCGGACGCGTTCGACCCTGACCTAGCAATAAGTTTTGGGGTTTTGGGTTCCATTTACCGTGAGAATCAGGATTTAGAACAGGCCCGGGCGACATTTTAAAACGGTGTTCAACGATTAAACCGTTTGTTTCAAAGATCTCCAAAAGTGTTTGCCGGTTTGATGAAAAGCTTATGTGAAGACTATTCAAAAAGTTGCGAGGAACTTGAAGTGGAGCCGGATGTGGGTTTGCTGAGGCCAATTGTTCAAAAATTTAAGGAGTTGGAGGGGGAGCAAAACCCCTGAATGTGAATCACCCCAGTCCTTGTGATATTTAATTCCACAAATTTTATGCCCGAACGGGTAAAAGCAAATCCCCCCAACCCCCTTCGTGGAAGGGGGAGTTTTTTTATCTCTGTTTATCGGTAGCTAATTGGATTTTGATTTTATCAGGACCATGGGAGGAACTCCCTCCAGGATTTTTTTGGGGTCAGGATGGTGGCGATGGGTTCTTTTTCGTAGACGATGGGGTATTGCCTTAGTGTTATCAAAAACCCGTCTTCGGGTGCAGTGATTTCTTCCAGTCTTTTGCCGCTATAGATGTCGCGGATTTCTCCTAGCTGTTGTCCTTTCTGGACGCTGGTTCCCACTTTCATTTCTTTGAGAAACATTCCGGCTGTGCTGGCTAGCACGGCTACTTCATCATTCGTTTCGTAAAACTGGGGTTTGGTGTTTTCCTCAGGTTTTAATTTTCTTTTATCTTTCAGTATTTTCTCCGCAACCATAAAATTCACAATCCCTTGAAACAGGGTTTCACATTGCGGTCGGTTCAGGGTTCGGGGTGACCCGGCTGACAGGGTGACAGCTACTATGTCGCGCACATGCCAATGGTGAAGCAGGTTGACCTTGGTGGGTTCATTGAGTTTTCGTGCGGTTTCGATTTGTAAATCGCGGCACAGTTTTTTGATTCTGCCATCCACTTTCAAGGTTTGGATATGCGGAGCGTCTTCATAATGAGGCGGAGCGGATTGCAGGATGCATCCCCAATAGGAATCGGCGGTATGCGTATAGATCGCCGAGGCCAGGGCTTCGGTGGTTTCACCTTGCGGGTTTCCGGGAAATGCCAGATCCATATCCAAGCCGTCGTACGGCCACAATTTTGACCCTGATTGAATTGCGTTCAGGTTGGCGACTGGGAAGCTGACTACTCGGCCTTTCAGGGTGTAGTTGGGGTCGATGCCTTCGACCACTGAATCGAGAAACTGCGACAGACGCGAGTTCAAATACATTCCATTCAGATGGTCGCCTTGCAGTCCGCTGACAATCGAAAGGGTGTCGCCAGACTTTCCCCATGTGTTTTTATAAAAGTCGAGGGGAGCCCCGAACGGTGTTGGAATGGAGAGGACTTTTTCTTTCACGCTGATCCCTCTGTGGCGATACGGGCCAAGGGTGCGCCTTTTAATGTCAGGGGATGTTCTCGCAGGGTGAAGAGCAGGCCGGAACAGGGTGAACGGACTTCTTCAAGCACTTGCCCTTGTACCGGATCGATCAGGTCACCGATTTTTTCCCCTTCACTCACCGTTTGTCCAACTTCAGCTTGTTTGATGAATAACCCGGCATTCCCTGCTTGAATCATGGTGACGCTCTCAGGTTGTAGCAGTTTGGGTTCGGGGATTGCGACTTGCGGTTCATCGGTATCTAGTACGCCGGTTTTTCGCAGCAGGTTGAGGATGCCGAGAACAATCTGCGCACAATGGTTTTTGTTGATGCGCAGGCAGATTCCGGTTTCGATGACGAGTGTGGGTATTTGCGCCTGATTCAGGTTGTAACCTAAAGTGGACTCAAAAATATCTGCGTGCGGGTGAACCCAGATCAGGTCGACGTTACAAAGTTTTGCGAGTGGCACCAGTTTTTTTTCGAATTTTTTTATGATTCTGATTTGTGGCAGTTCCATCAGGTGGAGGTTGCTGGAATGAATATCGACCACCAGATCGGAGTTTGCCTTTAAATCTTCCAGTAGAGTGCTGGACATTTCGCCGGGCAGGGAAGGGGGTTCTGTTCTGCCAAACGTGCGATTGATGTCGTTAGAAAAAAAAGGCCAAAGTCGGGTTCCTGTTTCGAGTGCTTGGGGGTTGACCGCCGGATAAATATTGATCTCGCCTTTAAAGGCTGAGGCATCTTGTTCTTCGAGAGTTTTTAAAATCTGTGTCAGCCGATGGCAGATATAAAGTCCTTCCAACTCATCGCCATGCAGACCGGTCACCAGTGAGACGCGCTTACTGGGTTGTAGTGATTGCGAGGCAAAAGTATGGCGGATGATTTCTACCGGTGGCCCGACTGGAGTTTGAATGGAGAAGATGCTCTGGCTTTGCATGGAAGGGTATCAGGAGCCGTTAGACTTGTGGTTTTTAGGGGAAATTTTCATGGCGTCAATTTTTCTTTTCAGGGTATTGCGGTTGATGCCCAAAACTTTTGCGGTGGCGACTTGCTTGCCGGAATATTTGCTCAATAGAATTTCAAACAGGTGTTTTTCCACTTTTTGTATGAGGGTTTCATAAACTGTACCTTCCTCATTATTATTGTTGAGGAGAAAGTCGCGAAGCAACTGGTCCAAGCGGTCATCCCATTGCCCTTCATCATCTTCGCTGACATCTTCCTGCAGGTGAGGTGGCAGGTGTTCCGGCAGGATGGGGCCGGAAAGGGCCAGCATCAAAGCACGTTTGATCACGTTTTCAAGCTCGCGAATGTTTCCGCTCCAGTGATAACCGCTCAGGATGCGTTCGACATCTGGCGAGAGATAAAACCGCGCAAGGGGGTTGGCATATTGGTTAATGAAATGATTCGCCAGCAGAGGCACATCTTCCAGCCGTTCTCTTAAGGGTGGCATGTCAATATGGATGACGTTGAGACGGTGATACAGGTCTTCGCGAAAATGTTTCAGGTTCATCATGTCGGTCAGATTCTGGTTGGTTGCGGCAATGACGCGGACATTTACGGTGATTGGGTTTTTCCCGCCGACTCGATAGAAGGCATTATTTTGCAGAACGCGGAGAATTTTGGCTTGCAGAGGCAGTTCCATGTCGCCGATTTCGTCGAGAAACAGAGTGCCTCCATCTGCTTGCTGAAATTTCCCGGTTTTGGTTTCTATGGCTCCGGTGAAAGCGCCGCGTTCATGACCAAATAGTTCTGACTCCAAAAGTTCACGTGAGATTGCGGCACAGTTGATGCAAATAAAGGGCTGGTCTTTACGGTGGGAATATTGATGTAGCGTACTGGCAACCATTTCCTTCCCGGTTCCACTTTCTCCGGTGATCAGCACGGATAAATCTGAACCTGCTGACTTGCCGATGGTCTTGAAAATTTCCTGCATGCGCTTGCTTTTGCCAATGATCGAAGAAGTGATGGACGTGTCTTGTGTGCCCGCGTCCTGGTTCTTGTCGGGCAAGTTGGAGGCGGGTGCGGAAACAGATTGGGCGGTTTCGGCTTTGTCGATCAAACGGAAAACTTCATCGAAATCAAATGGCTTGGTGATGTAGTCGTAGGCTCCCAGCCGCATGGCTTCGATGGTGTTATTCATGGTGTCCTGAGCGGTCATCATCACCACTTTTAAGTCTGGGGAAACCTGCCGGACTTGTTCGAGAAGTTGCAGTCCATTCATGTCTTCCATAAAAACGTCGGAGAACATCATCAGGTATTGGTTGGCGGCCAGATGTTTCAGGGCTTCCTCCCCGGATGAGGCGGTGTGGACGAGATAGTTTTTCTTTTCCAGTCCTTTTTTCAAGACCCAGATAATGTTTTGCTCGTCATCAACGATGAGGATTTTGTATTGTTTTTCTGCCATGTCTTTATCTTATCATTTCTGCAAGGTGGGGAGAAATACTTGCACTGTGGTGCCTAAACCCTTTTCGGAGGTGACTTTGATTTTTCCATGATGGTCTTTGACAATTTTCAGGGAAATGGGTAGCCCCAAACCGCTGCCCTTTTTTTTCGTAGTGTGAAAGGGCGTGAACAGTTTTTTCTGGGTAGTCTCATCCATGCCTTCGCCAGAATCGATGATCTCGACCACGATGTTCTGTTTAGGAATTGGGGAAGAGGTGGATTTGATCGCATACCCGGAACTGACCCGTGTGATGATCTGGATTTTGCCACCCTTGCGCGATGCTTCAATGGCATTTTTAATGAGGTTGAGAAACACTTGTTTCAACTGGTCTTCATCGGCTTCAATCGGAGGTAGGCTGGGGTCATAAATTTGTTCAAATCGACCATTTTTGCGGGTGAGGGTGTCTTTTTCGAGCGTCAGGATATCTTCCAGAACTTTATGGATATTGGTGCTTTTCAGTTTCAGGTCGAGGGGCCGGGTCAGGTCCATCATTCTTTTGACCATTCTGTTTATCCGGTCTACTTCGGAAACCACTATATCTAGATATTCCCGGTGCGATTTGTTTTTGATTTCCTGACGCAGGAGTTGAGCCGACCCACGAATGCCGCCTAAAGGGTTACGAATCTCATGAGCCATTCCCATTGCCACCTCTCCCAGGTTGTTCAGGTGGTCTGCAGGTCTTTGTCGCTCCTCCAACTCCCTAATCAAGGTCATATTCTTAATCAGTATGACTACCCCTTGGATGGAATCATCGGACTCCAGGAAAGGCGACAGGGTCAGATTAGCCGGAAACCGGGAAGAGGGGATGTTGCGTGTGCCTTCTGCCTCTACATCGTGGTAGCAGGCACCGGTCACGAGAACTTTGCGTACTTTGTCTAGTAGATGTGATTGACGGGGGAATAATTCTTCAAGGTCGCGGTGGATGAACGATTCGCGGGACCGATGAAACATATCCTCGACCGTTAGATTGCTTTCCTGAATGGTCAAGGAGGGGGAAATGAGCAGCACCCCGTCTATGATGGAATAAAAAATATTTTGGTGGAGGCGGTCGCTCATTGTACCAGTTCCAATTTATTTCTTACCTTTGGCCTTTTTGGCTTTGCTCCCTGAATATGGACTTTTGGGTGTGGATTTTTTGGCTGGGGCTGGGGCTGCAGGTGCAGGGGTTTTAGCGGGGGCAGCATCAGCAGCAGGAGCGGCTGCCGGGGCATCTGGTTTTCCCTGCTTGCTGTCCTTTTCCCAGCCTTGCTTACGGGCCTCGGATGGATAATCTGAAGTATACCATCCTGAACCTTTGAGGATGAAGCCGGAAGCGGAAACCAGGCGACGGACTTTCCCGTTGTCTTTGTCGTTACAACCCAAGCCTTTACAAGTTTTTAAAGGTTTAGCGGAAATTGCCTGCATGGCCTCAAAGACAGCTTCGCATTTCTCACATTCGTATTCGTAAATCGGCATAACTCAAAATCTCCGGCGGTGGTTTGATTGCAATGAATATGATTCAAAAGTGGAAATGGCAAGGCTCGGACTTTATTCTATACCTTGGTGAGCCATTTCTGAAAATTTGGGTTGTCCCCGCGAACCACTTCAAAAAATGTTTTCTGGATTTGGTCAGTGATGGGGCCTTTTTTTCCCAAGCCAATAACACGGTTATCCACTTCTCGGACAGGTGTGATTTCTGCGGCGGTTCCAGACAGAAAGATCTCCTCCGCGATATACAACTCGTCGCGTGTGATGGTTCTTTCTTCCAGACCAATCCCCAGGTCATGACAAATTTCAATGACGGCGTTACGGGTGATCCCATCCAGATTAGAGCTGGATAAAGAGGGAGTGTGAAACTTCCCTTTGGAATAGATGAATATGTTCTCGCCTGATCCCTCTGAAACGTATCCTGAAGGATCGAGAAGAATTGCTTCGTCGTACCCATCGCGAACGGCCTCGGCCTTGGCCATGATAGAGTTGATGTAGTAACCGCAAGCCTTGGCTTTGGTCATGGTGACATTGACATGGTGCCGGGTGAAGGATGACAGCCGGACACGGATGCCCTTGTCGAGTCCATCCTCTCCCAGATAAGTGCCCCAGGGCCAGGCGGCGATAGCACAGCGAACATCAACGCCTTTTGGGTTGAGTCCCATTTTGTTATCGCCAAGAAAAACGATGGGGCGGATATAGCATTCTTCCAGCTTATTTTGTCGCACGACATCAAGAGTCGCGTTATAGATTTCTTTGTTGGAAAAAGGAATTTCAATGCCGAGAATGACAGCAGATTGAAATAACCGGTCGATATGTTCCTGCAATCGGAAAATAGACGATCCGTTGTCTTTGGAGCTGTAGCAACGAATGCCTTCAAAGACACCGAATCCATAATGCAAAGTGTGAGTGAGAACATGGACATTGGCTTCGTGCCAAGGGACCATTTTCCCATCCATCCAGATTTTTTCAGATTTTTCCAAGATAGCCTCTTTATGGAGCAGGTTTTGTGAGTTCAGGGATAAATAGTGTAAAGATAGATATTATTGGGCCTTAGGCATAAAATCAAGCCAAATAAATGCATTGACATGTTAATATAGGTTTGTTAATTTCTCTCCTCTTGCATTTGATTTATAAGAAGGGGCCGCTAGCTCAGTTGGTAGAGCACTTGACTTTTAATCAAGTGGTCGAAGGTTCGATCCCTTCGCGGCTCATTTCTTCTTTTTCGTTAAAAACTTGAAAGTCCCCATCGTCTAGCCTGGCCCAGGACACCGGCCTTTCACGCCGGCGACGCGGGTTCGAATCCCGCTGGGGACGCCAGTTTTTAAAAGAACCCCTTGATTTATCAAGGGGTTTTCTTTTTGGGTGTTTCTAGCCCCACATCCCGCCCCACATAATATCGCTGCTTGAACGGATGCATTCACTCACCAATACCACGGGAAACCCTTAACCTCCCCTGCTCCAGAGAGCATGCAGCAGTACCGACTGAGGGCTAAGTAAGCTAATAACACAAACGCAGTGCAGTGTTATTAGCGTTAGGCCGAAGGAGAGAGCGAGGGAGAGTACGTATGCAATGCGACCGGCCTAAAACTTATTTTAAACAAGATCCTCTCTGGTGTATGAGATGAGTGAGAAGGCGGTACACCCTTTGTTATAAAATTGTTTTCTACGACAAAAGCAATTCAAACAAAGGAGGCACCACCATGAGTAAGGATAATGTTGTTTCTCTTGAGAATCCAGTGGGGAATGCAGATGTATTGACGAGTCTGCTGAGATCAGGAGCCAGAGGGTTGATTACGAAGGCAGTTTAGAGTGAGCTGGCAGAGTTTTTATCCCAGTATCAGGATGTGACAGATTCTGAGGGAAGACCGTTGGTGGTTCGTAACGGTTATTTGCCTCAAAGGGAGATTATGACGGGCATTGGCCCTGTTGATATCAAGGTTCCTAAGACTCGTGATCGAGGCGGGCAAGGCATTCATTTCAGATCAGAGTTGTTACCTCCGTATATTAAACGAACAAAGAACATAGAAACGGTATTGCCCTGGCTTTTCCTCAAAGGAATCTCAACAGGTGATTTCTCAGAAGCTCTAGCAGCGTTATTAGGGAAGAATACTAAAGGTTTGTCTGCAGGAACAATCAGTCGTCTCAAACAATGTTGGGATAATGAATATGATGATTGGCGATTAAGAGACCTGTCGAAAGAGAGGTATGTTTATATCTGGGCAGATGGCATTTATTTTAACATCAGGAGTGATGATGCCAAGCAATGTATTTTGGTTATTATTGGCGTAACCAGTCGAGGCAATAAAGAGTTCCTTGCCATTGAAGATGGTTATCGAGAATCAGATCAGAGTTGGACTGAGGTTCTGCTCAGTCTCAAGGATCGAGGGTTGAGATCACCCAATCTGGCTGTGGATGATGGAGCGTTGGATTTCTGGAAGGCAGTAAGAAAAGTCTTTGCTCAAACCCATAGCCAACGTTGCTGGGTTCATAAGACAGCAAACATCCTCAACAAGCTCCCAAAACACAGTCAGGCTAAAGCAAAACAATATATCCATGACATCTGGATGGCAGAAACCAGAGAAAATGCAGAGAAGGCGTTCGATCTATTCATAAAAACCTATGAACTCAAGTATCCGAAAGCGGCCCAGTGTCTTGAGAAAGATCGAGAAGAACTTCTGGCCTTTAATGACTTCCCTGTTGACCATTGGGTGCATATCCGTACCAGTAATTCGATTGAATCGACCTTTTCCACGATTCGATTGGGAGCTAAAAAGACCCGCGCCTGTGTCAGTAGAACAACCATACTGACCATGGTTTATAAGCTTGGATTGAGTGCAGAAAAAGGTTGGCGAAAACTGAAGGGATTCAGGCGGTTAGCCGATGTCATCAATGGCGTGAAATTCATTGATGGAGTAGATGAAGAAATTTTCGAACGTCAAAGGAACGCCGCTTGATCATGCTCCCATACACCGCATTTGACTATAACTCTACCGGGAAGATCACAGGCTCAGTTCACCTGATTTTAGGGTATTGCCTGCCAAAAAAACATGCTAGAGTTTGTCCCTTAAATATTTCCTCGGGCAAGCACATCGCAATGGTAGAGGGTAGGCAATGTTCTATTTCAATCCAAAATTTTTTTTAGATAGTTACACCCAAAACATATCTTCAAGGGAAAAATAATGGGATTTTTCAGACTGTATCTAGCCTTTTTAATTTTTGTGGCTCATTTAGGGCTTGCTGCACTCTATGAAGGAAATGGAAATGCCACCTTCAACGTCATTAAGGATTGGGGAAATCCGGTATTTATCTTTTTTTTAATTTCGGGTTATTTCATGCCCTTGACATTTAATCATAATTATCAACATGAAAAGTTTTTTTTAAGGTTATGGAGGTTTTTAGTCAATAGGTTTCTACGAATATTCCCCATGTATTGGATTACCATCCTAATTTCCCCAATTTTATATGGTTATTTAACAAACAAGAGCCAAAAATTCAAAATGGCCCTTCAGGAACCTGTGATATTTTTGCATAATTTTATACTTGTAGGGCTAGGATACTCCGGTTATCCGAGTTTTAATTCAATTACATGGACTTTAGATCTGGAATGGCAATATTATTTATTAGTTCCATTTATTGCATTGATCTTCAAAGTCCGTCCAATTTTTTCTATATCAATCCTATTTATTGTTTATATCTATCTCCAAATTTTCTGGGGGTGCGAATCTTGTCATCCCGACAGCTTACTTGGCCCCGGCCTTGTTGCAAATTGGTTCACGGTAGGTTTTTTAATTTATACTTTGCACAGAAAAACTGATATTTTAGAAATGGGTTGGACATATTTCCACCAGTTTTTTTTCATTTTTGCGGTAATCTTATTTTTACTGAGTTTGTATTTTTATGGTTTTTACGAGCTTTCTATTTTTTATATTGTACATATATATATATGCATAGAATTATTCATTCTACACCGACAAAAATTCTTTGGCCGATTTGATCGCATTGCCGGCGATCTATCATTCCCGGTATACATTCTACATGGTATGATGGTGGGTCCTTTTTATACGAAACTTTATCTCCCTGTACTAAAGAGCCTGCAAGTACCATTCACAATAAAATTTATTATTTTTGCAGCTTTTTCGTTTGGAATCACTGTAATCATTTCTTTCATTTTCTTGATTCTAGTTGGGTGGCCTTTGGACAGAATAAGAGAACGCCTGAAATTTATTAATTGTTAGTTAGAAGGCTGCAGTTATTGTAAGGCCGTCTAAATTAGGTCCACTGACTTTTAGAGCTTTCCCGGTTTGAGTTAGCCATCAAGTAGTCTCTGGGTGTTAGATCACCGAGCGAATCATGAGGCCGTTCTTCGTTGTATTCCCTAATCTAGTTGTCTGTTATTTCTCTTACTTCAGATAACCGTCTGAACGCATACATACTCAGCACTTCTGTTCGATACGTCCTATTTAACCGCTCCACATAAGAGTGTCAAAGGCAGAGTAAATTCGTGCCAGGGTGGCGGAGTATTAAGGAAAAGATATACGTAAGCTGGATGGAATTGCTTACCGGGATGAGACTGGAAAAGCGGTGAAGATTCAAAAGGTAACCCAAGTCAGTGATTTGGATGAACTGTCGTTTCCTGCGCGTCACTTATTGCCAATGGAGAAATACTTTGCTGCTGGGATTCGCCATGGAGGGCATGGAAAAGGCCAGAGAGCGGCCTCAATGATTACTTCTAGGGGTTGCCAGTTTCTTTGTAACTTCTGTACAGCTTTCCAGGTGTTTACTCGCAAACCTCGCATGCGTTCAATTGAAAATGTGTTGGCTGAGATTGATGAACTGAAGAATAAATACAATATTGATGAGATATTTTTTGAGGACGATCAGATTATTGCTAAGCAGCGGCGTGCAGGCGATCTGTTTGATGC
>JAJDBH010000171.1 GCA_029261455.1 Nitrospinaceae bacterium | reverse complement strand
CATCGGTTTGGGAGCGAGAGACACCCTGAGAATGGAAATGGGATATGCCCTTTATGGTAACGAAATTAATGCGGAATCCAGGCCGCTGGAGGCCGGGTTAGGGTGGGTCATCAAACTGGGTAAGGATGAGTTCATAGGACAGGCAGAGCTTAAAAAACAAAAAGATGCGGGAAACAGACGTAAGCTGGTAGGGGTCCGTCTGCTGGACCGGGGGGTGCCGCGACCACATTACCGGGTGCTAAAAAATGGCGCTCCGGTTGGGGAACTGACCAGTGGAACTTTTTCCCCCACCTTGAATACTGGGATCGGATTATGTTATGTATCCCCTGAATATGCGGAACCTGGAACGAAACTGGAAGTGGAGATCAGGAAATTGAGCGTGCCCGCTGAGGTCGTCAAGCCACCTTTTTTACCGACCCGCGTTAAAAAAGATTAATCGTTAATTTACGGAGGCATCATGGAGGTCCCCAAGGATTTAAAGTATACGCAGGAACATGAATGGATTCGTGTTGACGGCAAAAAAGCCGTGGTAGGTATCACCGAGTTTGCCCAGGAGCAATTGGGAGACATTGTTTTTGTCGAACTACCGGAAGTGGGTAGTGAAGTTGAGAAGGAAAGCCCTTTTGGTGTTGTGGAATCCGTGAAAACCGTGTCCGATCTTTATGCACCGGCTACCGGAAAGATCACAGCTGTTAATAAAGGTTTGGAGACTAACCCGGAAAAGGTCAATAGTGAACCTTACGGCGGAGGGTGGATTGTTGAGATTGAACTTTCTAACGAAAAAGATGTCGAATCCCTTCTCGATGCGGATGCGTACATGGAACAATGCCAAAAGGAGACGGAGTAAAACCTCCGCTTTCTTCCACGACCTATGAGGTATATCCCCCACACAGAACAGGACATCAGGTTGATGCTTGCCGAAATTGGCGTGCAGAATATTGATGCTCTGTTCGAAAGCATTCCCGATTCTTTGAGATTAGGAGATACCCTGCTGGGGCTGCCTGAGAGTTTGTCCGAAAGCGACCTGACTGGATATCTGAAACGTCTGCAGAAAAAAAATGCCACTGCTGAGGACCATTCCATATTTCTTGGTGCCGGAGCCTATCACCATTTTTCTCCTGTATTGATTGATCATTTGATTTCTCGTGGTGAATTTGCTACCAGTTACACTCCCTATCAACCGGAAGTCAGTCAGGGCACTCTTCAAGCCATTTTCGAATTTCAGACCATGATCTGTCTGCTGACCGGAATGGAGATTGCCAACGCCTCCATGTACGACGGGGCTTCTGCTTTAGCCGAAGCGGTGGTGATGTCTAATCGGGTCAACCGCCGTACAGAATTTTTGGTTTCGCGAGGGGTCCACCCCGAATACCGTAAGGTGACGGAAACTTACACGAGAGGGAGTAATTTCAACCTCAAGGAAATCCCTTTCGATGAAAAAGGCAAAACTGATATTTCTGTTATCATTGATAGCCTGACTGAGAACACTTCTGCTGTTGTCTTGCAATCGCCCAACTTTCTTGGAACGGTAGAAGAGTATGCATCGTTAAAAGAAAAGCTCGCTGAAAATGGAACTCTCCTGATAGTCGCTGTAGCAGAAGCATTGTCTTTGGGGATTTTGCAGGCACCGGGAGTGCACGGTGCGGATATTGTCGTGGGGGAAGGGCAGTCATTAGGGTTGCCAGTTTCTTATGGCGGACCTTATGTGGGTTTTTTCGCGACGCGGGAAAAATTTTTAAGACAAATGCCCGGACGTCTGGCTGGAGAAACGGTGGATCAGAACGGCAAGCGCGCTTATGTCCTGACGCTGTCCACCAGAGAGCAACATATCCGGCGAGAACGGGCCACTTCCAATATCTGCACAAATCAGGGCCTGTGCGCTCTGGCCGCGGCTATTTTCATGTCAACTCTGGGGAAACAGGGTTTTCGTGAGATGGCGGTGTTGAACTTGAGAAAAGCCGACTATTTAAAAAACCGGCTGGCGCATGTGGCGAATTTTAAAATCCGTTTTGCTACCGACACGTTTAATGAGTTTGTGCTCGAATGTCCCCGTCCGGCTGAAGAAGTTTTGTCTGCCTTGAAGCAGGACGGCATTATCGGCGGTTACGACTTGGTGTCCTATTACCCCGACCTGGAAAACTGTCTGCTGATTTGTGTAACGGAATTGAACACCCGCGAAGAAATGGACCGACTGGCTGAAAAGCTGGAAGCGATTTAGCCCAGGTATTGCCTGCGAGGTTATAAATCCCCCCAACCCCCTTCGTGGAAGGAGGTTGGGGGGATTTGCAGTTTTCTATTCAAAACTGATTTAATTTTCAACCACCAGACAATTGTTCAAGCAGTTCTTCCGCAGGATAGGTGAGGATCTCTGCCAGGGTAGGGTGGTAATGCGGTATCTCTGCAAGGTCTTTCACAGTGCCGTGAAAATGCATGAGGGTGATGATCTCGTGAATCAGTTCTCCCGCTTCCGGCCCAACGATATGCCCCCCCAGTACTTCTCCCGAAACAGGATTGCAAAGTAGTTTCACGTGTCCCTCGGTTTCTCCAAGACACATCGACTTGCCATGATCGTCAAAAGAATAGGATGCCGCCAGATAAGCGATATTGCTGGCTTGACATTCTTTTTCGCTCAAACCCACACTGGCAACTGCCGGATCAGTAAAAACTACTAAAGCCTTGAGACGATCATCGACCTCACGTTCGTTTTCGGGATGAACGGCATTGTAACCTGCCACTTCGCCTTGCTGAATGGCGATATGCACCACCTCATGAATTCCGTTTACGTCACCGACTGCAAAAATATGCGGTTGATTGGTCTTCATTTTTGCGTCGACAGAAATGCGGTCCTCAATGGTTTCGACTCCGGCTGACTCCAGTTGCAGTCCGTCGATATTCGGTCTTCGTCCCAGTGCCTGCAGGATGACTTGGGCGCGGACACTCTTTTCTTTTCCTTCATGCTGGAAATGAACAACAGAGCTTGCCTCATCCTTCTCGGCTCGTATAAGTTTTGTTCCAGTATAAAGATTCATACCTTCTTCGCGGAACCTTGCTTCGACGGGTAGCGCCAGGTCTTCATCTCCTGTTGACAGAATATGCGAGCTTCGTTGCAGAAGCGTTACTTGAACGCCGATGCGCAATAAAAATTGTGCCAGCTCCACCGCCACCGCACCGGCACCCAGAACAATGACCGACTCTGGAGCCTCGCGCATTTTTAAAACATCATCGCTGGTGACGAACCCGGTTTCTGCAAGGCCCGGAACCGGGTAGTCGGCGATCATAGAACCGGTGGCAATGATGAAGGATTTTGCTTTAAGGGTTTTGTCTCCGATACGAATCTCGTGCGGGGAGATGAACTCCGCCTGTTCCTGAATGAGGGTGAACCGGGGATCATTCAGTTGTTCGATGCGGTATTCGGCAAACTCTTTGATGAGTTTATTTTTGCGGTCATTGATGTCAGCAAGGTGAGCTTGCGGGTCAACAGACTGAATGCCAAACTCTTTGGCCCGGCGCATCAACGCCATGATGTCGGAGGAGCGCAGGATCGTTTTGGTCGGCATGCATCCCTTGAGAATGCACAATCCCCCCAAAGGCCCGGGGTCAATAATGGCTACCCGGGCTCCCAGCGATTGGGCGGTAGAAGCAGAGGAATAGCCTGCTGAACCGCCACCGATGACTGCGATATCAAAATCCATCGCTGATCAATCTTCTAAGGTTACGCAGTCTTCTGGGGTCAGTTTGAATTCCCTGCCACATTCCTGAAGCAGGTCACGGGCATTTTTTTCCATGAACTCATCGCCTGTCTGCTTGAAAAGCTCTGCCGCTTTAGCAAGGTGATGAATGGTCTCTTTGCCGTGTTTGAATCCGTAATGCAACATGGCAATGTTGCTGTGGGCCCGGCCGAAATCCGGGTTGATGCGAATAGCTTCTTTGTAATGTTTGAAAGCTTCTTCTATCTCGCCAATAAAATTGCTGACCACGGCCAGACTGTAATGAACCATCGGAGCTTCTGGTTTTAAACGCAAGGCTTCGCGAAAGGATTGAGCGGCCTCGAGGTTCATGCGTAGTTTCCCATAGCGTATTCCAATATTGAAATGAGCCAGAAAATGGTCTGGGTCGAGTTCAATAGCTTTCTTGTAAGATTCGAAAGTTCTGCGATCATCCCCCAGTTTACTGAATGCCAGGCCATCTTTAAAATGCTCTTCCGCAGTTTTTTCTGCTTGCTGTTCTGACGACATATGTATCCTCTAACTTTCTGATAAATTAAAGCTGTTAACGACAAAATTGATAATGGATTGGTACTTATGCTACCTTATTGCACCCTGACATTGCAACCACTCGGCGTGGTGCCAATGAGCAATAGTTGAATTTGGCTGGCGAAGGGGTTATTTCGGCTTAATACGCCTTTGCCCAGTTCTCTCCCGTGAGGACGGGCCACTCGGCGTGGTGCCAATGAACAATAGTTGGATTTGGCTGGCAAAGGGGTTATCTCGGCTTAATACGCCTTTGCTCAGTTCCCTCCTGCGGGGGTGGGCCACTTGGCGTGGGAGCAGTCTTTAAACCTCCCTCTGATAAGGTGGACGTGATATTCTTCCTCAGCTTTCGTGCCCCGATGGGGTGTTGAGGGGATTTAGATTAACCAGTAGTTTTGCTAGAAAGTTTTTATGCCAATAGAACCAGGAACAGATGAAGAACGGCTCATGCTGGGCCGATGGATAAAAAAAGGGCAGAGTCTTATTGTTGGGACTTCGGCGTTGGGCGACTCCTATTTGGACCCCAATGTCAAAAGGGAAGAAGATATCGAGAAAAAATCACAAGATTATGTGGCGTATGACCATCAGGTTGCTGAAAGTCTCCCTCACCTGAAGGGAAGGTTTCGTTGGGATCTGGAGAAATATTACCGTGACCGTTATGGTCCCTATCTGCCCCAGGACTGATCATGTCTAAACTCAAGATTTCGGAACTCAGCGATGTTCCTCCGGAAGGGACCGGCAAACAAATTCACTTTAAACACGATTACACCGAGATCGACTACGTTCTTGGGTTGTTTCAAGTTGAGGGTAAATTTTATTGCATCACCGACCAGTGCCGATGTTGCTCGGGAAGTCTCGGACAAGGTGTGTTGAAAGACATGTTTGTCTTCTGCCATAAAGATGCATGCGGCTGGAATATTAGAAAAGGGTATTGTAAATTCAACCGCTCGGATATCACCCCCACCTATAAAGTTGCCACCGAAGAAGACGGTCTCTACATCGAAATCTAGTCACTTGGCGTGTGGCTGTGATATCCCCTTCCACAAATTTCATGCCCCGAAGGGGTACGACTAGCAATGACTCTTGCTTGCCGCCAGCGGTTATCTCGGCTGACAAACAAACTCTTGCCCAGTTTCCCACTGATAAGGGGGGCTAGGGGGTTGCTTAATCCGTCAAGGTTTCATCACTCTTCTGCATGTTTAGGCTGACAATATTTTTCCCTTCCAATCCCATTGCAAAACCGCCTGATATTTTTTCCTGATTCAATCTGAAAAGTATGTTGCTTGCTTTGAGTTTATTGCCATGTCAATAAATCCTCAGTCGAATAATATTTATTTCTATTGTTGAGGAGGGTTTAAGCATGAAAAAGCCAATAGCATTATTTACAGTATTAATATCCTTGTTGGTTTCTAAAGCAGTGGGGGCTCAGACCATTGTGTTGGATGGAGTGCCTATTGGGCTCACCAATCCCAAAGAAGGTCATTTCACTAATTTGGAAGCTACCACTCAAATCACACTGGGGGCAGAGACCATCACTAACTTCAGTGGTCTTGACGATGACAAGGTAAAAACATCCTCCGGTGATACAGCACCGGGATTTTTAGATAGCAAAATTGTGGCAGGAAATGGAGTCACAGTCATCCCCGGCACCAACACCATCACCATTTCTGCTCCACCGGTTAATGTTGAAGACAGTACAGATGGGGTAGAGGTTACTTTTGTGGGGCTGGGTGAGTACGATCTGGGTACGGGAGTTTTATCGGCATTAGATTTGAACGGTACGAATTTGGTGGTCAATCAAACTGATCCCACAGTAACGGTGGGAGGTATTTCTTCAACGGTGTTGGCCTCTTCTGACAATCCGCAGCAGGTCATCGTGCGTGTTCCTCAAGGTTTGAACGCTGGCAACTATAAGTTGAAAGTGAAAAATTCCAATGGATTTTCCGAAGGTCTCATTCCTCTCAACCAGACTTTCTTCGATGGCAGCACCTGGACCGAGGCCACCTCTTCTGCGAACTGGTCTGCTCGCTTAGTCCACAAATCCATCGTCTACGACAATAAAATGTGGGTCCTCGGTGGTCTTGATAGCTCATTTAAAAATGATGCCTGGCACACTTCCGACTAGTGGTCGGGCGTTGTGTTCATAAAGGGGATGCCTGCGGGCATCCCCTTTTTTAATGTTCCCTGAGTTTGTGATATACCCCTCCGACGCAAGAAGACAACGGATAAATATCACTAGCCCAGGATGCCCCTCTCGCATAGCTATTTGCACTCCCCACGCGAGTGGGTTTAAAATATGTATTCTTTTAAAGTGAAGAACCTCCGCGGGCGAATTATAATATCTTTATTTATCGGGCAAAGAGTTTTGGTGGCTTGATGAGTCATTACTCTCTGGCCCCACGCCAAGTGGGAGGTGCGTCATGAGTCTGGACTTAAATAAAAAAGTAGTGACGGTGCGTTCCGATCAAGCCATCGCTACCACACAGAACCTGCCTTACTATGTTGGTATCTCGACTGCAAGTGCCGGAGCGGTGGGGTTGTCGATGAACCTTGTAGTGATTCCTCCGGGTGCTTCTCCCAAGGCGCATTATCATAAAGATTTTGAGACGGCGATTTATCTGCTGAAGGGCAGGGTGGAAACTCGGTTCGGCGAGAATCTGAAAGAGTCGGTCACCAACGAAGAGGGCGATTTTGTTTTTATTCCTCCGGGGGTGCCGCATAAACCCGTAAACCTTTCTGACAGCGAACCAGCCCTGGCCATTGTTTCGCGCAACGACCCTAATGAGCACGAGAATGTCGTGCCTTACGAACCGTAACCTCAATATTGCAAAGTATTATTGAATCACCCTCACCTCAATCATCTCCCTTCAAGGGAGATGAGGTAAAAAGTCCCTTCTCCCCTTGAGGAGAAGGTTAGGATGAGGGGGATATAATGATGCAATCCTCCAATATCCGAACTACGTCAAACTATCCATCAAATTTGGTTCTTTTGAGAATTAGCGGTGTTTTCTCTGGTGTTGGATGTTTGACGTTTTTGGCGCTCAAAAAAACACCCATAAAGTCTTGAAAAATTTGACAGTTTTATCATTCTGGTTATAATGGGGCCTGTTATGAAGATAAAACTCGACACAGAAAGTTATAGCATTATTGGAGAAAGCCCACAGATTCGTGAGGTTTTTGACATTGTGGGCCGTGCTGCGGTTTCTCAGAGTACAGTGATGATTTATGGTGAAAGCGGAACCGGTAAGGAACTGATTGCCAGGGCTTTGCATTTAAACAGTCCGCGAGCATCGAAACCTTTCATTGCTGTCAACTGTGCCGCTATTCCGCATGACTTGTTGGAGAGTGAATTATTTGGTTATGAAAAAGGCGCATTTACGGGAGCTGTGAATACCCGTGTCGGTAGGATGGAACTGGCGAATAAGGGAACGATCTTCCTCGATGAAATCGGTGATATGCCCCCAGTATTACAAGTGAAGCTACTCCGAGTTCTGGCGGAAAGGGAGATAGACCGCATAGGCAGTACTAAGTCCACACCGATTGACATTCGAGTGATCACCGCCACGCACCGCGATTTGGAAGCGGCTATTGAGAAAGGCCAGTTCCGCGAAGACCTGTTTTACAGGCTCAATATTATTCCCCTCAACCTTCCTCCATTGCGGGATCGAAAAACGGATATTCCTCTTTTGACCGACTATTTTCTCAAGCAGTGCAATAATGGTTCGGGCAGTCCAAAAACCATTAGTGATGAAGCGATGAGCGTATTGATTAATTATTCCTGGCCGGGAAACATTCGCGAGTTGGCAAATTTCGTTGAACGTATGGTCGTACTGAGCATTGGTTCGACGATCACCCCCAGGGATTTACCGGATAAAGTGCTGGGCGAAGTCCCCAGAGAAAAATGGACTCCTCTTGAAAAAGGACCCGAGCCTGAAGGGAATCCGGCGCAGATTCTGCAACAGTCGTTGAAGCAATCCTTCCATGTCGGAATTCCCGATGAAGGCATCAACCTGAAAAAACTTGTGGAAGATTTCGAAAAGGAACTTCTCATCGAAGCGTTAGAAAAAACCGGGTGGGTCAAAAACAAGGCGGCAAATTTGTTGAATCTCAACCGCACCACTCTGGTCGAAAAACTCAAAAAACTAAAAATCACCAACCCCTCCTAGGCGGAGGGCCAGTGTGCAATAGCTTTTGTTGGTGGGCTGAGGTTTATCGCGGTACTATAAAGCCATCGAAATTCATTCTCCCCTCGCTAGAGGGCTATTCGATTCGGGCGTCGGCGAGTTCTTGTGCTACTTTTGTGATGTCGTTGACAAACTTTGCGAAGGATTTGTCATCTTCTTTGTGCTGGGTCTGCCGGCGGATATTTTCCCCATTGGCGTCAATGACAAGGTCCAGGACATTGAGCCCGGGTGTCACGTGATGTTTTCTGATCTCTACTCTAATTTCATTGACTTCCATTAGATATCTCTCCAAATTAAACAGCGGATGGTTTCTATCGCTGACTCGCGACAAGACGACCGAAAATAATTTTTAATGACACCTCTCTTCAGGTGAGGATTGTATTTAATATCATTTCGAGGGTAGGGCGGTCAAGCTCCCATTTATTTCCCTCTCGCTCCTGTGAAAGGGAACAATCCAGGGCTCTAAAAAGGCTAGGACTGTTAGACGGTAAAATCTAGTAGGCGGGACCGGCTTTGTTCGTTTTGCAGTTGGGAAGCCAGAGACCGGATAGATGTTTCAAAACTCAGTAATCCCTGCTGGAGATTGCTGACCTCTTCGGCAAGGTCAGTATCGGCCAAGCCGGATTCGCTCTGGATAAGGCTTTCTATCTGAATATTCAAACTGTTAGAGGTGCTTACCAAACGATTGCCAACGGCTCCCACTTGCCCTCGAGCGGCATTCAGAGTCTGAGAAGCCTGTTCAAAATCGTCCACCGCTTGCAACGCACCTTGAGCGGTGGAAATATCTGCATTGGCTATTCCCAAGGATTGGGTGCTGGTGCTCTCCACAACATTGAGGCTGACCTGGTTTTCCGGTCCTGAACCTGCGCCAGCTTGTATGTTGACCGGATCTGCATTTTTTCCCAGGGTGCCATCTAACAAGTTCTGACTGTTGAACTGGAGTGAACTGGTGAGGCGGTCAATTTCGTTCTGGATCTGGCTGAACTCCTGATTCAATGTTTGCCTTTGAGAGTCGTTCAAGGTGCCATTGCTGGATTGTATGGCTAATTCTCGCCCCCGGTTTACGAGGTCAGCGACTCCGGCGAGCCCGCCTTCAGCGGTGCGGACAAAATTGGCCCCTGACTCGACATTGCTGACAGATTGGGTCAGGGCACTGATATCGGACCTTAGTTGAGCTGATAAAGCGCTCGCGGCAGGGTTGGTGCCTGCCCGATTCAATTTTCGTCCTGAAGAGATACGTTGCAGAGAGTCCTGCAAACCAGACCGGTTTCGGTTGATGGTGTTCAGCAACTGGTTGAAAGTTTCACCACTTACAGGGTCGACCATTTTGATTCCTCAAGGGTTATGGATGAGTCCTACCAAGATAAAGCCAACTTGCTAGCTTGTCAATGTGGGCAAATATAAAGACTGCCAGTTGCAATGCTTTTCTGAGCAGATTAGAATTAGTATGAATTTTATTTGAGGAGAGTTGATGAAAATTTCCATAAATGGGGCTGAAACGGAAGAGGCGTCTTTTCAAGGAGAAACTCTGGGGGAAGTGCTGCATGCGATATTAAATAGCCGTCGGGATTCTTATATAAGAAGAGTGTGGCTGGATGGGCAGGAGGCTTCCTCAAACACTCAGGATACTTTGAAAACTTCTACCGCAAGCGTTGAGTTGCTGGAGCTGGAGCTGGCTCTGTTGCAAGATCTGGTCGTCAATAACCTGACTAATGCCAGGGAGTATCTTGAGAAGTTGATTCCCGGGTTTCAAAAGGCGGCAGACCTGTTTCGTATGGGTAACGAGCAGGAGGCTAACCAGTATTATCTACAAATTCTTGATGGCATTGACTGGTTCTCCCAAGTTATCCTGACTATTGTAAATGCTCAGGAAAATATATTTGAAGAACAAAGCCTCGAAGAACGACAAAAAAAATTAACTGATCTCATGGCGCAAATGCTTGAAGCTAACCAAAATCAGGACTGGGTCCTAATGGCTGATTTACTGGAGTATGAAATGATTCCCTTCTATACGGACTGGCAGGAAGTGCTTTCCCAAATTAAGACCTGAAGCAGGCGTATTGCCAGCGCCCATCGCTAACTCCCTATCTCGTTGAATCTAAATGTTTTCTTGTGTCTTTCGGATCTTTTTGCAGATGAATGATGCAATAAGCTGGTTTTTTTTCAAAAAAAACTTAAATTAAAACTAAAGTTTGCGGAATTTCAGCCGATAAGAATCACGTAGGCCTCTATCCAAGGTTTGGGTGGGGGTAATTATCGTTGGAAGTTTTTCCAGGAAAAGGATACTTTCTGGTCTTCTCTCTTAACGAAAAATAATTCTGAAACTTTAGTATAGAATTGATTTTTCTGGGGGTGAAGACAAGGTTGTCAGGTAGGAAACCCCCCAGGGATTGGGCCAAGAAATTTGGAAGAACTTTGAAAAGGGGGCAGTCATGGCCGAAGATGTTAATTTTCCTTTAGATCAGACACGTAACACCAGTGCTTTCCGGGGGCTGCGGGAAGCTTCGCAGGAGAACGGTAGACCACGGAGAATCGAAGATCAGGACGAAGAATTAAACAACCCCGACCGAGCGCGGGAAGAGCAGGAGCAAGACCCTGTTAACGAAGTAAGCTTGGAGTCCCGCGTAGAATTATCTCAAGGAGCCCGCCAGCAGGCTGGTGGAGATCCTCAAAACCCCACCGATCGACAAAATCAAGAAGCCCAACAGGATATAGCTGAAGCCGAACGGCGTGAATTTCAGTCTAATCGCCAGGAAGTCTCACAAGACGCTCGCACTGATTCCCGAAATCCAGGAGCTCAAGGACCTGCAGGAGCTAACGAGCTTGGCCGTATTTCAGAAGGTTTTGTTCAAGACTCTGAAGAATTGTTGAATGACCAGATTCGTTCGGGGAATGACGTAGCAGATCCGGACCGGATTGAAGAGTTTGAGAACGGTGCCCGAATTGATAGCGTTCAGGAAGCGGTGGTGAGGGCTGGTGAAGATGCGGTTGCTGTCGAAGAAGAAGACCCGGGCAGACCGTTGCAAGGAGCACCAAGTATCCGTGAAATATCGGAACAAGGGGCCGGACCTCAGGGACGGGAACGTCTTGAAGAAGATATAACGTCTGACCTCCCAAGCCCTGGTGAGAGTGCGAGAGAGGATTTACAAGGTAATAGAGTTGCGGCAAGTGATGCCAGAATTCAGGAAAGTATTAATGAAGAACAGGCGGCAGAGGAAGCAGATGCGGTCCGAAATGAGCCTGCAATTGAAACTCCTGAACAGACGATCGAACAGGTTGAAGGTGAGCCTGAAAGCCCTGTACAGGAAGGCTTGGATATTAATCCATTGCGAGGCCCTCGGCTTTCTGAGTTGAGGGATGATTCCGATGCTTCGGCTGTGGAAACCGAGCGCGGACAGAATATTAGTAGTTTGATCTGAACGAACCGCCCCGTCGGCGACATGCTGATTAGGCCTTAAAAGAAACTCATCAAGAGGAGAGACGCTAGAACCAGGATAACCCCATCGTATTGAAGAGGATCTCGAAAATTATTGGCATGGTTTGCGGCCTGGTCCAATAGTTTTCGAAGGTTCAGTTTTCAGCTTGAAGTCCTTTTTGGGACCTTTGTCACATCGACCCGGCCTTTGGCCTGACGGCGAAAGTACGTTCGAAGTGACTGCACGCGGCACCAACGAGGCGGGCGTTTATTTTTTCCGGTTACTGGCACGATTCCATTCTTGATGTGTTTATCGACATTTTCGACTAAACACTTTAATGGCGAAACAGTTTTTCTTCGCCAGACCGGAAAAAAATCGTGCAGGTCCTCAATAACGTCAATTCCACGTTTTTCCCCCTCAATTCCACGCGTTCGACTAGTAATAACGTGGATGTCCGTATTGCTCGTGACACCATAAATGGCGCTGGCAGTCCCCGGGAAACCAAGCGGGACATCCTGTTTGACTCCGTATTTATCAATAAAAGAAAAGTTCCCAATTTGGAGGCGACTGGGCCTCTGGCCGCATTTCGGGTGGCCGATGCCATTTCTATCCTTTCCAGGCAGTCTGTAGCCAGAAAAATCCCCATTGTGGAAGACTTGGAAAAAAAAGAGCGATTCACCCTGCTCAAACTCCGAAAACTGGACGACCTCTCTACTTCTCTGAAAAGTCTTGGGCAAACGGTTTCCGATTTGCTCGCCGATGATGCACTGAACCCAAAAAGAGCTTCTTCAACTCGATCAAAACTGGTGCAGGCCTTGGCTGGGAAAGATGCTCCGCTAGATAGCTTTCGCATCACTCCGGTGCGGCTGTCGCAAGCGGCGATCCTCGCATCCGATGAACAATCTACGGGAGCCTTGGGCCTGACAGGTAGTTTCTTCATCAATGGTACAAAAATCACCGTCGAATCCACCGACTCTCTGTTCGAGTTGAAAGACAAAATCAACTTCGGGGAAGATCATAACCGTAACGGGGTTCTCGATAAAACGGAAGATGTAAACAACAACGGGATTTTGGATACAGTTTCATTCGGGAATGCCAAGTTTGGTCTGCCTTCATTAATTATTGAAGACTTGGATGGCGATTCGATTATCGACCCAGGTGAAGACCTCAATGGAAACGGGACTTTGGATGTTATTCCAATCGGGACTACTCAAACCGGGAATGCTGAATTTGTTCCTGCCATAGTAATTATTGAAGATCTGGATGGTGATGGCGAAATTGATTTTGGCGAAGATATAAATGATAACGGCAATTTGGATGGAGGTACCGCCGAGACTAAAGTCAGGGCGTTGATTAAGGGCAACCGGTTGATTCTGGTAGGACTGGCAGGAGGGCGCACCCAAATTGGTTTGGAGGATAACGATGAGGTTCTTTTAAGTCTCGGATTCTTTGAATTGAACAGTAAAGGGTTTCCGATCCAGAAGGAGCTCCAGTTCGATTCTGATGACCAGAGCCTCACCAACCTGATCCAGGAACCTCAAACTGCAAAAATTGAGATCAACGGAAAGCAAGTGCCCAGTGATAATAATGTTTTTTCAGGGGTGATCGAAGATACTGATCTGGTCATCAAACAAGCCTCGGAAAAGGCCGCCCAGATCAATATTTCCATTGATGCCGCAACATTTTTTGCCCAGATCAAAATCCTAGTCAACCAATTCAATAACTCCATATCTAAAATTAATGACCTCCTTGAAGTCTCGCAGACTTTTAAGCGAGATGGCGATATTCAGGATATCCGTAATGACCTCACCTTCAAACCACAGGCAAGAGTGCGGGAGTTGGATCAACGTAATGAAAGTGTAGAAACGTTGAGAGGGCGCCCGGGAAACCCATTTGCTACTGGCATCGAGGTCGTCAATACCGAGAAAAATAATCAGCAGGAGGTTGCCGTTACCGCTGCGGTCCAGGCTGTCAAAAGTGGAATCGGCAGGGCATTCCAAAGCGACGATGAAAAACTGTTACGCAGATTGGGTGCCATAGGCATTCGTACTCTGACAGATGACTCGTTTGCTTTAGATGAAAGAGAGCTCCGGCGTGGGCTCGATTCAAACACGGTAGAAGTTTTTGACCTGTTCACCAATTCTGAAACTGGAATCCTGCCCAGCCTGGCCGAAACGCTGACTATTATTTTGCGAGAAGAACTGGGTGAGTTGGCGATTGAGAAAAATGAAATTATTACACAGTCCCGTTCGCCAAGAGACTTGGCGGCAAATTTTCGTAAGTTTACTGAAAATATTAAGCTTGAAAACACAATACAAACCCTTATTACGGTGGCGTGAATTTAAATTATGGATAAGAAAAAAACAGAAATTGTCAGACTTCTCAAGCACAAGCAGGAAACCTGTAAGCGGCTTCTCGAAAAAATGGAAGAGCAGATGAAAGCTGTAGACACTCAGGATGAGTCTCGATTGGCCACAATTGTCGAGGAGAAGGAAGCGTTGATTGCTGGGCTTAATGAGACAGATCAAAAAATCACAGGTTTAGCGAGTGATCTGGATGAGCCGACCCTCGAAAAGCTGGTTGGTGAAAATGCAGAGCTGGCAAAGAGCATTGAATCCGATTTGGAAAAAATCATTGAGCAGGAAATCGTTTGCCAGACAAAGCTCAACCTCGTGAAAAACGAAGTGTTGGAAAAGATCAAAGCCGTGAAAAGCGGACAGAGGCTTTTAAAAGGCTATGGAGTATCTCAAAGAACTAAATCAAAAATTTCTAAAAATATTTAATTGAAAGGAAGAGATTATGGAAATTTCAATTGTTACTGTCAACCGGATTTTTAAAACCTATCAGGGGCAGGCGCGCATTGCAGAATTGAACAGTAAGAATCCGGTCAAACGGATTCAGGGGCAACGAGACCGGGTCAGCATTTCAAAAGAGGCTAGAGCCGCGCTCAATGCCCAAACAGATAGAGCCTCTTCACAACCTGAGATTCGGAAGGTGGAAACCGAGGCTCTTCAAGCCGAGAACGTTGCGGCGGGAAATGTGGCAGCTCAAACCGTTCAAACTGAGGAGGCTGAACCCGCAGTACTCGCAGGATAAAAGTTTTTAATATAAGAAACTTTGATACATGCGTGGAGTGCACTTTATCTGCGGATGAAATATGTGGGATTTATGAGGTTAATAAATGCAGGTCATTAGTTTCTTTGTTTTCAATCAACACACCCTTTTTTAAACACCCCGAGTCTGGTACTATCCTTCCTTTGGTTTAAATATATTTTTTACTGGTTTCTCTTATGATTTGTATTCCTATTGTCGGCCCCTCCATGTCCAAAGCTCAGGAGCAGATCGAATCTGCTTTAGAAATTGCCGATATTCTGGAACTGCGCTTGGATTTGATAGAGTCCTCTAATCTGAATGCTCTGCTCAGTTCATCCACGTTGCCGGTCATCGTCACCAATCGTTCCAAACACGATGGCGGACAATTTAAAGGGTCGGATGTGGACCGTTTGCAGTCGCTTCGTGATGCCTTAAAGGCCGGAGCCGATTATGTGGATATTGAAGTCTCCACTCCTCGAGAATATTTACAACCCTTTCTGGAAGAAAGTGACCCAGCAAAAATCATTCTCTCTTATCACGACTTCTCACACACTCCCGAAGATTTCAATCCGCTTTATGAAACCATGTGCGAAATGCCTGGGGATATTGTCAAGATCGTTACATACGCCCGAGACTTGAGCGATAACCTGAAAATGTTTGAACTGCTTAAACGAGCCAAGCGGGAGAAACAAAAGTTGATCGGACTCTGCATGGGTGACCTGGGAGAAATCAGCCGCATTCTTTCTCCTCTGTTTGGAGGACACCTGACCTTCGGCAGTCTCGAAACAGGACAGGAAAGTGCTCCGGGTCAGATGCCGGCAAAAACTCTCAAAGATATTTACCGGGTCAACGCCGAGCGTTCTGATTTTAAGATTTATGGCGTCATAGGCAACCCGGTATCGAAAAGTCTGGGCTATCTGGTACATAACCATGCCTTTCAGGAAAAAGGGTCTCCCGACATCTACGTTTCTTTTCTTGTCGACAATGTTGAAAAGTTTTTCAACAGCTTTAAAGGTTTCTTTAACGGGTTGAGTGTCACAATGCCGGCGAAGGAACAGATCATGCCTTTGTTGGACAGAGTCGATGAAACGGCCAAAAAAATTGGTGCCGTCAATACGGTGGTGAAAGAAGGAACCGACTGGGTGGGTTATAACACCGATTGCTCCGGTGCCATTTCAGCTCTTGAAGCTTGTACCTCATTGCAGGGCAAGAATGTGTTGATTTTGGGATCGGGTGGAACTGCAAAGGCCATCGGTTACGGTGTGAAGGAAAAGGGCGGTAAGCTAACGGTTACCTATAATAAAAATAAAGAACGCGGCGAAAACCTGGCAAAAGAACTTGATTGCGAACTGGTCCATGCTCGTGATGCGGGAACGCGTGCTATAGATGTGTTGATCAATTGTTCGCCGGTGGGAATGAGTCCGAATGTTACTGAAAGCCCGTTTTCGGCAAGGGACTTCAAGGAGGGCATGGTGGTGTTCGACTCGGTTTACAATCCGTTAGAGACGCGTCTTTTGCGCGAAGCCAAATCGGCAGGGTGCATGGTCATTCCCGGCTATGAATTGTTCATCAATCAGGCGGCTCGGCAGTTTGAACTATGGACCGGTCAACCTGCTCCCATCGATTCTATGCGCGAAGTGTTATTGCAAAAACTAACCACGAATAGTAGGGTCAGCTAGCAAAGGTGTTTTCAGGTTTGCGGGATTCTGCTATTTGCCTCCACGGCTGGTTAGCCCGAGGAGCGGTAGCGGGGCACGTTTGAGTCTACTACTTGTGACCATGCATCGATGCCACCTACGAGGTTGTGGACGGTTTTGAATCCACATTCGATCAATTCGTTTGCCGCTCTTTGCGAACGCTCGCCGTGGTGGCAGATCACCACAATTTCTTCTTCGAAAACAAATTCCTGCTGTCTGTCAACGACCTCAGCTAGAGGAAAATTTTCTGACCCTTCAATGGCGGCCAGGGAAAACTCCCAAGGTTCCCGGACATCGAGCAGAAAAATATCTTCCCCGCTATCCAGCTTCTTTTTTAGTTCAACCGCTTGCAGTTGATTGACGGGGTTCATGGGCATGATTATTGAAATCCAATCATTGGCCAATAAAACATGAGGAGGAACAGGTAGAAAACCAATCCCATTAAGCTGAGAATGCTTCCTGACCAGATCATCTCTTTCAAGGTCAAGAACCTTGAAGAATAAGCCAGTGCCGAGGCTGGAGTAGCGATTGGTAAAATGAATGCGAAATTACTGGGTAGTATTACAGTCATGGTTGCCAGTGCTGGACTGATACCGTAAGCCGGGCTCATGCTTATAGCCGTAGGCAGAAGGATGGCGATGACTGCCGAGTTGCTCATGAAGGTGGTGAACAGTGTGGACAACACCGCGATGACCAACAGAAAAATAATGCTTGATTCGATCAGTCCCGAAAACAGTTGTTGGGCCAGCCACAATGCTGCCCCTGATTCCGACATGACTTCACCCAGACAGATTGCGCCGCCATACATCAGGACAATGGCCCAATTGATATGAGCCTCCACCATTTTCCAGGTAATAAGATTCAGCACGAATAACAAAACGATAGAAATGATGGCAATATTAGCGATGCCTAACTGGTCGCCATATCCAAACCAGCAAAAAAGCGTGATTCCCATTACCAGTGCGATGCCTTTTTCCTGAAAGGTTAATTTCCCCATGACCACTGCTTTTTGTTTAAGTGCTTGTCGTGCTCGATCAATATTTTGGATGTCTGAGGGAAACAAAATTTTCAAGGCCACCCACCCACCGGCAAAAAGGAGTAGGACCAGTGGAAAACTCAACTTGGTGTATTGCAAAATCCCCAGAGTTTGTTGTCCTGCGGTGGCTTTTTCCAGCATCTCTACGCCGAGTAGCACTCGTCCGCCACCGAGAACGGTCATAGCTCCTCCGATGATGCACCCCCAAGCCATGGCAAAGTACATGGATTTTCCAAAGACGGAATTATCACGTTTCAAGTTTAAGGACTGAGCTATTTCATGGATGACGGGAAAGAGGATGACGGCTACCGCATGTTCGGACATGAAGCACGAACTGAATGCTGCAAAGCAATAGGTAGAACTGACCAATTGTCCTGGTGATCCGCTCCAATGTTCCATAATCCATATGGAAATGCGGGTGCTGAGACCACAGGCGATCATCGCCGCCGACAGGATAAAGACCCCGAGTATAAAGAAGACAGCTTTATTACCAAAATAACTATAAGCCTGAGAGGCATCCATGATCCCCAGAAGTGGTACTGAGGCAATGGCTAGCAGGCTGGTGATCGACAGAGGAATGAGATTGGTTGACCAAAGAGAAACACAGAGAATAAAGAGGCAGAGAACTTTATAGCCTTCTGGTGAAAGGTCGCTGGGGCCTTCGAGTCCCAGCAACACAGCAAAAACACCGAAAAACAGGGCTAGCAAAATATACCGGCGCAGGCGGTCAAAAATCACGATCCACAGAGGGCGTCTATCGACAAAAATCTGCGGATTATTTGAGTGGGAATCGGTCATGAAAAATAAAATGGGTTTAATGCTGGAAACAGATGTAACTAGAGGATCATAACCCGCTGATAGTTAAAGAGCTATAGCAAAATTGCCTTGGGTCATGATAATCGCAGAATTATTGTCGAGGAATTACTCAACCAGTACAGGGGTTTGTACGCTGGTAGGTTTAGCTGTTGTGGGTTCGGCACTTGCGGGGATTTGATCAATCACCCATAAGTCGCAGGTGCCGCAGGTATCGCGGTAGTTTTCACGGAAATGGTCAAATTTCCCATTCTTCCAGATATCCCCTAAACTTTCATTGAGGAGATTGCCCATTTTTGCATTGGGCAGCAGGCAGCAGGGGGTCACATTGCCTTCACGGGTGATGTATGCGTAGTCAAAAGTTTTCAGGCAATATTGTCCTGACCGGTGTAACTTTTTTCTTAACAGGCGATAAAAGAAACGGGTTAATCCATTGGAAACCGAATATTGTAACCAATCGAGTTGAATGCCACTTGAGCGAGCAATCTCATCGGCTTTCAGGAAGATGAATCGTTCTTCTCTAGAGTCGGGACGCATGAGGTTGGGGCGAAACTGTCTATCGAGACGGCCTACATTAACGGTGTCACATCCGATTCTTGCTCCGTAGCGGATGACATCGTAAAGATCATTTTCGCAGTCCATGTGTAAAGTGGCTTGCAGTCTAACACCCATGCTCCCGGGTTTTCTGCCTTTCACCACGGCTTCGATATTTTCATAGACCTTATTGCTGGTATGGCCTTCGACAACGGTTTCGTTACCGTTAACGCTGTCGATGGAGAAAGTGATTGCGTCAACGCTGGAATTCAAGATGTCATCGACCATCGAGGGTTTCGTGAACAGGCCGTTGGAGGTGATCATCACACGATGACCACGTTCCTTGCAGTAGGCGATCATATCGAAAACTTGCGGGTGAATGAAAGGTTCTCCCCAACCAGTCAAGGTGATATTTTCGCGATGGCTCAATTTATCCACCACAGCAGTGAAATGAGACCAACTCATATGTTCCAGTTCGATCCCGAGATCCTCTCTCTGGCACATTGGGCAATCCATATTGCACCGATTGGTGATTTCAATCTGAACCTGCCGGGGGCGTAGAGGGATTTTATAGCGTATTCGGTCGAGGGTTTCTTTGATGAGTTTGATCATTTTGCTTTCCGTGTAGTCCAAGGCCTATTGTGGCCCGAATAAATTCATTTTACGCACAAATAACAAGAAAAAAAACTTATATGGTTTGACCATTTTCAATGGTATCTTACCTATTCATAGACTTTTCGGAAGTTTAAAAGAAAAACTAAAGCCCTTGCGGGGTTATTATCCGCTTTGAAGAGGAACATGTTTAATGGGAATGACGATTACAGAAAAGATTTTGGCCGCACACGCGGGAAAAGAGTCTGTTAGACCCGGTGATAATATCTGGGTAGATGTGGATGTATTAATGACCCATGACGTTTGTGGGCCAGGTACTTTTTCGATATTTAAAAAGCAGTTTGGTGAAAACGCCAAAGTTTGGGACCGGGACAAAGTGGTGATCATTCCCGATCATTTTATCTTTACCAAGGACACCCATGCCAATAGAAATATAGACATCCTTCGCCAGTTTGTGAAGGAGCAATCCCTGCCGCATTATTTTGATGTGGGGACGGATAGATATAAAGGAGTGTGCCACCTCGCTTTGGCTCAGGAAGGTTTCAATCGGCCCGGCGAAGTCTTGTTTGGCACGGACTCCCACACGAGTACTTCAGGTGCATTTGGCATGTTTTCCACTGGCATCGGCAACACCGATGCGGCGTTTATTCTGGGCACTGGCAAACTCTGGGTCAAAGTTCCCGAATCCATGTGTTTTGAGTTTACCGGCACGTTTCCCGAACATGTCATGGCTAAGGATGTGATCCTCAATGTCATTGGCGATATTGGTGTGGACGGAGCAACCTATCGGGCAATGGAATGGCGGGGTGATGCAGTCATGAGCCTATCGATGGAGGAGCGCATGACTCTCTGTAATATGGCGATTGAGGCGGGCGGGAAAAATGGCATCATCGAAGCTGATGAGGTGACCACCGATTATGTTAAGCAGAGAACCGATGCACCTTACAAAATTTACAAGTCGGATGAAGACGCGCAGTATTTTTTCAAAAAAACCTACAATGCCAGTGAGATGGAACCGATTGTTGCCAAGCCGCATTCTCCCGACAACAAAGCCAAAGTCAGCGAATGTGTGGATGTGAAACTAGACCGAGCTTATATCGGATCTTGCACGGGTGGTAAACTCACCGATTTTATGGCGGCAGCCCGGCTCCTTAAGGGTAAGAAAGTGCAGATTGATACTTTCATTGTTCCTGCGACCCGCGAAGTCGAACAGGATTTATATAAAGAAAAAATAGATGGAGAAACTCTGGTAGACATTTTTAAAAATGCCGGAGCTTACCTGGGTGATCCTTCTTGTGCTGCTTGTCTTGGGGGACCGCAAGACACCTTCGGTCGAGCCAAGGACAACCAAGTGGTGATTTCGACGACCAACCGTAATTTTCCGGGACGTATGGGTTCTAAACAGTCGCACGTTTATCTGGCTTCGCCTTATACAGCAGCGGCTTCTGCCTTGACCGGGCACATTACCAATCCCGCTGATTTTATCTATAACTAAAATTATAAAAATAAAATGAATAAAGTAATTGAAGGTGTTGCCTATGTTTTGGGGAATGATGTTGACACGGATCAGATTATTCCTGCCGAACATCTTGTGTATAGTTTGAGTGATCCTGAAGAACGTAAGAATTACGGCAAGTTTGCTATGTCAGGAGTGCCTGCCGATCAGGCGGGTCTGCCAGCTGGAAAAATACCTTTTACTGAAAACGGGCAGAGCGAATCGAAGTATTCCATCATAATTGGTGGTAAAAATTTCGGTTGTGGTTCCTCTCGAGAACACGCTCCAGCGTGCATGGAAATTGCCGGAGTTCGAGCTGTCGTTGCGGAATCGTACGCACGCATTTTTTACCGCAATTCGGTAGATGGCGGATTTTTCATTCCCTTTGAGAGCGTCAAACGCATGGTCGAAGAGATCAAAACGGGGGATGACCTGATCATTGATTTAAATAAGAGCACTCTCACCAATCGTTCCAGCAATAAAACGTATGAGTTGAAATCGTTGGGTGAGGTGATTGAGATTATCGAAGCGGGTAATATTTTTGAGTATGCCCGAAAAACAGGAATGATTCCATCCGCTTGAACCCGGTTTGGTTTTCTTGCCGTAAATGGTTTATTGATGTGGTGGATGAAAATGCGTTTCGAAGCAATCTATAAAAATTCTATGTTCAAACTTTGGTTTGTCCTGTCGCTGCTTTTAGGTTTTGGGTTCTCTGGAGCTTCAAAGGTGGATGCAGGGGAAATGATCCTGATTCCTGAAGGTCCCTTCACCATGGGAAGTTCAGATGCAGATATCTTGTGGGCCGCGAAGCAGTTTCATTCCGAATCGCTAGAATGGTATCGCGATGAAACCCCAGCGCATAGCGTGACTTTGCCTGCTTTCGAAATTGACAAGTATGAGGTCACTGTTGGGGATTATAAATTGTATATGGAGTCAACGGGTAAGCGTGCTCCGCGCGAATTTGTCAATGCTCGGTTGAATCATCCCCGTCAGCCGGTGGTGAGTGTTTCCTGGCAGGATGCTAAGGATTATTGTCTCTGGGCCAAAAAGCGTTTGCCAACGGAAGCTGAGTGGGAAAAGGCAGCACGAGGCACTGATAAGCGGCATTATCCCTGGGGCAACGAACCGGATGCTCTCAACGCTAATATTCGTGGTAAGGGTGATAACTATCGCAACACCAGTCCGGGTGGTAAGTTTCCAGAAGGGGCCAGCCCTTATGGGGTGATGGACATGTCGGGCAATGTTTGGGAGTGGACGGAGAATTGGTTGCAACCCTATCCGGGTAATGAGTATGAGAACGATTTTTATGGAGAACGTTTTAAGGTGATCAAGGGGGGATCGTGGGATTCTAACTTGGATCTGGCTCGCCCGGCGATTCGTGGGAAAGGGATACCGGATCAGAAAAAAACCTATATTGGCTTTCGTTGTGTTGCCTCGAAATAAAAAGGAGAATTTTATCGTGCTGATTCATAAAAAATTGTTGCAGGGCATTTTGGTGTTCGGTTGGCTGGTCTGGTCTTTGCCCGCAATTGGAGCAGGGGATCATTCTCCTCATGAAGGCAAGCCGTCTGAACATGGCTCAGGAAAACACGGGGGCCACCCTGGCGCGGCAAAAAAAGGACATGGTGGCGGCGGAAAACATGGGCATGGTTATGGTCGTCCAAAAGGTCCGCCTGCAGATATCCCGGCTCATATCAAGGAAC
The DNA here is from genome assembly GCA_029261455.1 of Nitrospinaceae bacterium. Taxonomy (GTDB): domain Bacteria; phylum Nitrospinota; class Nitrospinia; order Nitrospinales; family VA-1; genus LS-NOB. The sequence continues at coordinate 3,395 of JAJDBH010000171.1, read as the reverse complement.
GAATGGAATCAGATGGCACAAAAGTTAATTTGAATCGGTCATTAATCGGTGTGAAAGGTATGCTGATTCTTGCTGATATGCCTGAGCTGAAAAATGTAAAGTCACTGGCTTTACAGGGAAACAAGTTGGGGGATGAAGGAGTGCGGATTCTTACAGAATCGGCAACATTTAAACATACCGAGAATCTTTCTTTGTGGGGCAACAAGGTTTCTTCTCAAGGGGCGAAGATGATTGCCGAGTCGCCAAATATGAAGAACCTGAAAGAACTCAAGCTGACTCGTAACGAAATAGGGGATGAAGGGGTTGAGGCACTGGCCGCATCAGAAAACTCTGCAGCCCTGACCTATGTCGATTTTAGCGGGAATAAGATAAGTGATCGCGGTGCTCTGGCGATTGCCAACTCACCTCGATTCGCCAATTTGAAAACCCTGGACCTTTATAATAATCAAATTACGACAGAGGGTATGAAGGCTTTACTGCAATCCAAAAACCTGAAAAGTCTGGAGAAGCTCATTCTGGTTCGCAATGAGATTGATTTGGAAAAAGCCCAAGGTCTTGCCAAAAACCAAGGCTTGCCAAACCTGAGAAGGTTGGAACTGGAATAAAAAAAGAAGATTCTCTATAGCACAGACTGTTAACGATAGCGGCGATCATTAAATAGATCTATTTTTTCCTGCACTTGCCGGGCGCCTCGCATCAGGGCGTCCAGCATTTCCTGCAACGCCTCTTTTTCCTCCTCCTTGGATTCAGCAATTTTTAAATTATTCGCTTCTTCCTTCACTTCCTCAATAATGGTGTCGATTTCTTTAAGTAGTTCCATAGTTTTTTACCGATTCAGAGTTTTTGTTGAACATGATAAGTAAGGTTCTGTTCTCCCTCATTTTTTGGCGTAATTTCCAGGAAGAATATACTGGGGAGCGTGAAGGCGAAAATATAACAGCCTCGAGCCTATTGGTTTGTTTTTAGATTCAAAACCTTCCAGAAAGTTGTAGGAAAAACCCGGTTTAGGCAGATATTTTTTTAGAAGAGAATCAGGATGGGTGGGGTTCCAGAATATTGCGAACTTCTTTGAGAAAACCATTCTGGTCGAGGGATTTCTTTTCGATCAGTTTTTCTACACCCCCGTTCAGGCGAAGACGGTCAGAATCGGTGAGCTCCTTCGAGGTGATGACTACAATGGGTATTGATCGCCCTTCAGGGCTTTTTCGTAGTTCTTCGAGGAATTCAAACCCGTCCATGACCGGCATCATCAAGTCCAGAAAGATAACGCCTGGAAAATTCTTCTGTACTTCGTCAAGGGCAATTTGACCATTACCGGCTTGGGCTACATTCAGCCCATAATCTTCCAGCATTCTGCTTAGCATTTTCCGGGTACCGGTGTCATCTTCCACCACAAGAGCTGAGCCGCTATCCCACTTATATTTTTTCATTAGGATATGTATTCGGGTGCGATCAATAGGCTTGGTGAGGTACTCTGAGGCTCCGAGAGAATAGCCTTTGTTTTCGTCATCTACCATAGAGATGACAAACACTGGTATGTTTGCCAATTCAGGGTCGGCTTTTAACTCGGTCAATACGGACCATCCATCTATTCCCGGCATCAAAACATCCAGGGTGATGAGGGCAGGGTGAAGTTCTCGGGCCAACTTCAGGCCTTCTTCTCCGTCAGAGGCTGTTACGATGTGATAACCCTCTTTTGCAAAAGAACGTTTCATTTGCGTGTGCACCATAGGGTCGTCATCAATCACCAGGATGATGTTTTCTTTCTTATCTGGGGTGGATTCTTTGTCTTTTTGGACGAAGATTTTTTCCTCGATCGGTGCATCGGATGTTTTGGAGTCTTCATTGACTGCAATTTTTACTGGCAGATGAATGGAAAATGTAGAGCCCTCTCCCGGTTTGCTTTCAGCAAAAATATCGCCACCCATCATTTCACAGATTCGTTTACTGATTGCAAGCCCCAAGCCTGTGCCGCCATATTTGAGGATATTTTGGGGGTGTACCTGAGAAAAACTTTCAAACAAACCTGCCAGTTGTTCAGAGTTCATGCCGATGCCAGTATCGCGGATGGTCAGGTTGACCCAATCCGTATCATTGACCGTTTTTCGATTGACGAGGAAGTGAACTTTCCCCTTCTCCGTGAACTTACTGGCATTACTGAGTAGGTTGAAAAGAACCTGCCGAAGCCGGGTAATATCTACGGTCATAGAACCCGGAGCATTTTCCCATTGGACGACTAAGACATTGGAGTTTTTATCGATGATAGGTTGGACAGTGCTCACGACTTCCTTGACCAGAGCTTCCAAATCACAGTTCTGATTGTAGAACTCCATTTTACCGGCTTCAATTTTAGAGAGGTCTAAGATATCGTTAATGATGGCCAGTAAATGTTTGCCGGAACCATGGATTTTCTGGAGGTCGGGGCCGATCTCTTCTTCGACGCTCATTTCTTCGGCGACTTCTCCCAATAATTCGCTATAACCGATGATGGCGTTCAGAGGCGTTCTGAGTTCGTGGCTCATATTGGCCAGAAAAGCACTCTTTGCCTGATTCGCAGCAGAGAGATCTTTGTTGGATTCTTCCAGCTCTGCGACACGTTTCTGAAGAGCTTCTATTGAGTTTTCGCCAGGTTCCATGGGCTTCTTCTTAAAATGCAGGTTCTAAATATTATCCGCCTTCAGGAATTTTTACGGAATTTTTTTGAAATTTGGATCGTCAATATTTTATACCAAGTTCCAGAATTAGACCACTTAACAATTATAGTAGTGGAACTAATGTTTTGGTATTGTCACAATCCTGTAGCAATCAGGCTTTGTAGTTCATTATATACCCTTTAAAGACAGAAAGTTAGTGTTGCGATGCTGATCGGGGTGGAGGACATGCGACGATGATCTGATTCAAAAATTAGGAACGAAAAAACAAATGGATTTGCGATGAATGGGGTATTCAGGGGGGAGGATGCAATAAAGCTTTTTTGCTGCTGACGATTGTTTCTAGTGGTGATTTTTATTTAATTTGCAAAAAAGGTGGTGGGACGGGACGGAATCGAACCGCCGACACGAGGATTTTCAGTCCTCTGCTCTACCGACTGAGCTACCGTCCCAACACAATTTTGTTTCAATCAAAAGAGCGAAAATTAGCACAGTCTCCCTAACTCTGTCAATTGGGATTGGCCTATAAATTATTATTTTTTCAGAACTTTTTTGCTATAATGCATTTTGTAGCAGATTTTTAACAGCTTCCCTTTAAGCAATTTGGAACGGATTCCGCCCTATGCTTGTTCTTACCCGAAAAATTGGCGAAAGCATCAAAATTAATGAAGATGTCAAAATAACCGTTATAGATGTAAAGGGCAAGAACATTCGCCTGGGCATTGAAGCCCCCCGTGAAACTAA
>JAJDBH010000170.1 GCA_029261455.1 Nitrospinaceae bacterium | reverse complement strand
GCAACCGAATATCAGGGAATGAGTGAAAAGCAGGCTTTTGAAAGAATAGAATCAACGATCAGTCGGAATACAAGGGAAGTGCTGGAAAGAAACCTGAAGCAAGGGCAATATCCACACTCTGCGGCTATCGTGATGGCGAAGGAGCGATTGAAAGAGGCGATGGCTTTTCGCGCCCATATGTAACATAGACTTCAACCCTTTTCTTACAGGTGATTTATGTCTAACGCAATTCCGGAATCCATTGCCGAACAAATAATTTCTGAGAAAATTCAAGAGTGGAACGATAACCGTAAACGCGTAAAGAAAAGCCAGACAGAAGCCCATCATTTTATAGCTATTGCGAGGGACTTTGGTTGCCGTGAAGAGGCAATCATACCCCAATTGGAAGGTGTGCTTGGCTGGCGCGTCTACGGGAAGGACCTGATCAACCATATTGCCGAAAGGGAAGAGTTGAACAGGAGCTTTCTGGAGACTCTGGATGAGAAAAAACTAACTCAGATGGATAACTGGGTGAACTACCTAATCACTTCTGGTGCAATTTTGCAAAAGGAATATGTTTTGCGGATCACTCGGTTGATAGAAGCCATTGTGATGAATGAAAATGCCATCTTGCTGGGGCGAGGGGCAATTTTCATCTTAAATGAAAGGAAGGAAGGGCTTAGAATAAAACTGACAGCCCCGCTGGATGAAAGGATCAAAAATATTATGGAATTGAGGAGCCTGCCCTTAAAAGAAGCTGAACAGCTTGTCAAAGAAAAAGACAAAGAGAGGGAGGAGTTTATCAATGCATATTTTAAAGCGGCTACTGCTCCTGAATTCGATCTGGCGTTTAATACTTCTGTCATTGATGTGGATATGATTTGTGAGATGATTAAATTTGCTCTGAAAGAAAAAGGGTTCGCTATTTAACCTGGGGGTATATGAAACGGAAAAGAATTATAATCATGGGAGCGGGGGGGCGAGATTTTCACGCCTTTAACACGCGCTTTAAAAATGAAGAGGGCTATGAAGTGGTGGCCTTTACCGCCACACAAATTCCTGGGATTGATAACAAAACCTTTCCTGCCAGCATGTCAGGAGATCTTTATCCGAGTGGGATTCCTATATTACCCGAAGATCGGCTGCAGGATTTGATCGCAGAAGAATCTATCGATGCCGTGGTTTTTGCTTACAGCGATGTTTCCCATGAATATGTCATGCACCAGGCTTCAAGTATAGTTTCTGCTGGGGCTGATTTCTGGCTGTTCAGCGTTTCGGGCTCTATGATTCGTTCTGAAAAGAAAATCATCTCGGTGTGTGCCGTTCGTACCGGTTGTGGGAAGTCTCAGACCTCTCGAAAAATAGCTCGAATTCTTCAGAGTCACGGCAAGCAAGTCGGGGTGGTCCGGCATCCCATGCCTTATGGAAACCTGGAAAAACAGAGGGTGCAAAGGTTTGCCACCCTTGCTGACCTGGAGAAGCAGGAGTGTACTATTGAAGAAATGGAAGAATATGAGCCTTATATCGCCATGGGCTGTCCCATTTTTGCGGGAGTCGACTATGAAGCAATCTTGCGAGAAGCGGAAAAGGAATCAGATATTATTATCTGGGACGGTGGCAATAACGACTTTTCTTTTTATTTACCCGATCTTGAAATTGTAGTGGTCGATCCTCATCGGGCGGGAGATGAACGGTCCTACTACCCTGGAGAGGTGAACTTCAAAAGGGCAGATGTGATTGTCATCAATAAAATGGATACGGCTGAGGACTTTGCTGTTCAATTGATAAAAGAGAACATTCGGGACTGCAACCCCAACGCGGTGGTTATTGAGGCGGGTTCCCCCATTTATGCCGAACATGGAGAAATAATTTCTGGCAAGAGGGTGCTGGTGGTGGAAGATGGCCCGACCTTGACGCATGGTGGCATGAAGTTTGGTGCGGGGACATTGGCGGCAAAGCTATATGGTGCGAAGGAAATAGTGGATCCTAGACCTTGGCTGACAGGAACTCTTATCGAAACTTTTGCGAAATATCCAGAGATCGGTAATCTTCTTCCAGCGATGGGCTATGGTAAAGAACAAATCAAAGATCTGGAACAGACTATCAATACCTCGGACTGTGATTGCGTCGTCATTGGAACACCCATTGACTTAGCCAGAGTGATTGATATTCAAAAACCCTCTGTCCGAGTAACATATGAGTTGGAAGAAGTAGGCATTCCAAACTTGGAAACGGTTTTAAAGCCTTTCGTGAACAATGGAGTTTGAATTGGAATATAATGAACGATAGGAATCAAAAGCCTAGCTTGCTCATTTCTTTTGGAGGTAATGCTCTCAATGTTCCAGAACATATTCATGCGCATCAAAAGGAAGAGTTTACAATAGCCCAAAAAAGCATGAACGGTGTTGTGGACCTAATTGAAAAGGGCTATAAAAAAATAATATTAACGCATGGAAATGGGCCGCAGGTGGGTCAAATTTTTCTTCAGCAAGAGCTCACCAAGCATGAGTTTCCACGGCAAATCACATTGGATATTTGTGTTGCCGATAGCCAGGGAAGAATAGGTTACATGCTCCAAAATGTTTTCGATAACGTTTGCCAGAAACGAAAGATCGATAAAAGATCGTTTGCCGTTATCACACAGGTTGTTGTGGACCCGAAAGATCCGGCTTTTGACCATCCCACAAAGCCCATTGGCGTTTTTTATTCAGAAGAAAACGCTGAGAAGTTAACTGAAGAAAGAGGCTGGAACTTAATTGAGGATGCGGGGAGAGGGTTTCGCCGAGTGGTGCCTTCTCCAATGCCTTTGGAAATTGTAGAAAAGAGAGTCTTTCACGAAATTCTTCAAGCAGGTTTCATAGCTATCGGAGGTGGCGGTGGAGGTATTCCGGTAGTTAGAGGATCGAATGGCGAGTTAAATGGAATCGAAGCGGTGATCGATAAAGACCGAACAAGTGCTCTTTTGGCAAACGAAGTGGGGATAGAACAACTCGTTATTTTGACGGAGGTTGATTGCGCTTATTTAAACTTTAAATCCGCCCAACCTCAGCCCATTAAAAAAATATCTGCAAGCAAAATGGAATCGTATTTAGAGCAAGGTGAGTTCTTGGAAGGAAGTATGAAGCCCAAAGTGCAGGCGGCTATCGACTTTGTGAAAAAAGGGGGTGAGAAGGCCATCATCGCAAATTTGTATGATTTGCTTTCTGCCATGGAAGGGAAAACAGGAACTCATATTTCAGCGTGAAAATTTCTATTTCTTTTAAAGGGCACAATGAATAAATCTGTGACTATTGACCGAGAAGGATTGAACCAACTCATCAGTGTGTTGAATGGGATGGGTTTTCAGGTTGTTGGCCCTACTGTTCGTGATGAAGCCATTGTTTATGAAAAATTGGAGTCCATTAAAGATTTGCCCGAGGGATTCACCGATGAGCAAGATGGCGGCGTTTATCGATTGAAAAAGCGCAAGGATAAGTCTCTATTTGGTTATGCGGTGGGGCCGCATTCTTGGAAGAAGTTTTTGCACCCTCCTGAAAGGCGTTTGTGGCAGGCCGATGGAGAGGGGGGTGATTTCGAGATAAAACCTGAAAAGCTGGATGCTACAAAATTTGCTTTTATCGGTGTCCGTTCCTGCGAAATGCATGCAATTGCTATTCAAGACAAAGTTTTTATCAATGACAAGTTTGTCGACCCGGTTTATCAGGTTCGCAGAGAAAATGCTTTTTTTGTTGCGGTCAATTGTGGTCAAGCTGGTGGAACCTGTTTTTGTGTTTCCATGAATACAGGTCCGAAAGTTGAAGCCGGATTTGATTTGGCGCTCACTGAAATTCTGGATAATGACCGTCATTATTTTGTGGTTGAGGTGGGGAGCGAACAGGGGGAGGCTTGTATGGAGCAGGTCACTCATAAGCTGGCGCAGAATGAAGAAGTAACGCTAGCCGAAAAAGTGGTCAAGGAAACTGCCGGGCAAATGGGCCGGACCCTGGATACAACCCATATTAAAGAATTACTTTACGAAAATTTGGAACACCCTCGGTGGGATGACATTGCCGAACGCTGTTTGTCGTGCGCCAACTGCACGATGGTGTGCCCGACTTGCTTTTGTTCCACAGTGGAGGATGTTACGGATATTACCGGCACTCACGCTGAGCGGTGGCAGAAATGGGATTCCTGTTTCACGATGGACTTCACTTATTTGCACGGTGGTGAGGTTAGGGCTTCAACGAAATCACGTTATCGGCAATGGTTGACGCACAAGCTCGCCAGTTGGCAGGATCAGTTTGGCTCGTCAGGGTGTGTTGGTTGTGGTCGTTGTATCACATGGTGTCCACCTGCCATCGACTTTACGGAGGAAATTCCAAAGATACGCGATTCTGAAACTCAAACTTTAAAAACTTCTTGAGACGAAAGGGTACATTATGAAATCTCTTGAGTCGATTCTTGCAAACCATCCATTCTTTAAAGGTCTAGAGCCTGAATACCTGGCTCTGATTACGGGGTGCGCCTCCAATGTTAAATTTGAAGCCGGCCAGTTCATTTATCGACAGGATGAAGAAGCAAATAGTTTTTATATCATCCGTGAAGGAAAGGTGGCTTTGGAGGTTTGTCCTCCAGGAAAAAAACCGATTACAGTACAAACCGTCAGTGATGGTGAAATACTCGGGTGGGCTTGGCTGATTCCACCCTATCATTGGCAGTTTGATGCGCAGGCGGTTGAGTTGACGCGTGCGATTGTTCTGGATGGAAGGTGTCTCAGAACAAAATGTGGGGAGGACCATACCCTGGGTTATGAACTTCTCAGTCGCTTGCTCCCGGTGGTGGGACAGACAATGGAGGCAACGCGGCTACAACTGCTGGATATTTACGGTAATAACGACTAATGGCTGGGAAAATGGAACCTCTTATGCAAAGCCCCATGACTCCGTGGCCTTATCGTATTCAAAAAGTCATTCGGGAATCTCATGACACATTTAGTTTGAATGTTGTCCCGAAAAATAGTCCCGACTCTATGACTTTTAATCCAGGCCAGTTTAATATGCTTTATGCCTTTGGCGTCGGTGAAGTGCCTATTTCAATCAGCGGTCCACAGCCCGGCGGGAAAGGTATGATTCATACCATCCGAGATGTAGGTATCGTGACAGGAGCCTTACACAAATTAAAAAAAGATCAGACTATAGGTTTGCGTGGACCCTTCGGCAGTGCCTGGCCGATTGAAGAGTCGAAGGGTTATGACATAGTCATTATGGCAGGAGGCATTGGCCTTGCACCGCTGCGACCAGCCTTGTATGCGCTGTTAGACCAACGCGACAAATTCGGAGAGATTGTTCTCCTTTATGGAGTTCGCAAGCCTGAGGATTTGCTGTTCACGAAAGAATTTGAAACTTGGCGGGGAAAATATGGGGTTCAAGTTAAAATGACGGTTGATACAGCAGACCGTGAATGGCGTGGAAACGTTGGAGTGGTCAATACACTGGTTCAACGAGCCAACTTTGACCCAATGAATACCGTCGCGATGATTTGCGGGCCGGAGGTGATGATGCGGTTTGCGGTTTCAGAATTGAAACGTCGGGAAGTCCCAGAAGACCAGATTTTTATCACCATGGAAAGAAATATGAAATGTGCAGTAGGGTTTTGTGGTCATTGTCAATTTGGCCCGGCATTTATATGTAAGGACGGCCCAATATTTCGTTACGATAAGGTTAAGCAATTTTTTGGAATTAGAGAGATATAGTAATGGCTCGGAAATTAAAACCTAAAGTCGCTGTTTGGAAATTCGCATCCTGTGATGGATGTCAGCTTAGTTTGCTGGATTGCGAAGACGAACTGTTAGCCGTGAGTCAAGAAATTGAAATCGCCCACTTCCCGGAAGCGTCGAGAGCGGTTATTAAAGGTCCTTATGACTTGTCTTTGGTTGAAGGGTCTATCACCACACCTCATGACGCAGAGCGCATTCACAAAATTCGCCGTTCTTCCAAGTCCCTGATTTCTATTGGTGCTTGTGCCACTGCAGGGGGTATTCAAGCACTGCGTAACTTTAAGGATGTTAATGAGTTTGTTTCTATTGTCTATGCGACTCCGGAGTATATTGACACACTACAAAAGTCCACTCCCATTTCAGAACATATCAAGGTCGATTTTGAATTGCGCGGATGTCCTATTGATAAAATGCAGTTGGTCGAAGTCATCAGCGCATTTATAAATGGCCGTAAACCCAATACGCCTGCACACAGCACCTGTATCGAATGCAAGCGTCGTGGCACAGTTTGCGTCATGGTGGCTCAAGGGACGATGTGTATGGGGCCAGTTACCCATGCTGGATGCGGAGCGCTTTGCCCCACTTATAATCGCGGGTGTTATGGGTGCTTTGGTCCTCAAGAAACAACCAATACAGGTTCGTTGAGTTCGCAGTTGAAAAAGCTGGGGGCGGATGATGAAGGAATCGTTCGCACTTTTCGAGGGTTCAACGCCTATGCCGAACCGTTCCGCAAAGAAAGTGAATTGCATGACAAAGAAAACAATTAAGGTTGATTATCTGGCGCGAGTCGAAGGCGAAGGTGGTCTTTATATAAAGATGAAGGATGACGCTGTCGTTGATGTGAAGTTGAAAATCTTCGAACCTCCTCGTTTTTTTGAAGGACTCCTGAGAGGCCGTGACTTTAAAGAGGCACCAGACATCACCGCGCGGATTTGTGGTATCTGCCCAGTGGCTTACCAGATGAGTGCGGTGCATGCTATGGAAAATGCTTTGGGGGTCAAAGTAGAAGGCCCTTTGCGCGAGTTGCGACGATTGCTTTATTGTGGTGAATGGATTGAAAGCCACACGCTTCATATTTATATGTTACACGCGCCAGATTTTTTGGGTTATCAGAGTGCCATTCATATGGCAAAAGATCACAAGGAAGTTGTTGAGCGTGGGCTAAAATTAAAGAAAGCAGGCAACCAAATAGTTTCTCTCCTGGGAGGACGAGAAATTCACCCAGTGAATGTCCGTGTAGGTGGGTTCTATAAAGTTTTTCCCAAACAGGATTTTGAGCCGCTCATAGAAACCCTTAAATGGGCGCGTGACGCGGCATTGGAGACGGTGCGCTGGACAGCTCAATTTCCATTCCCTGAATTTGAGCAGGATTATGAGTTTGTTGCTTTGCACCACCCGGAAGAATATCCTTTTAATGAGGGGCATATTATTTCTAACAGAGGCTTGGATATTGATTGCTCTGAATACGAAGACCACTTTCAGGAAACGCATGTTGAACATTCCAACGCCTTGCATTCGGCTTTGAAGGAACGAGGGTCTTATTTTGTAGGGCCGATGGCACGATATAGTTTGAATTTTGATCAGCTATCGCCGATGGTTCAGGAGGCTGCTTTGGCGGCGGGTTTGCAGAAGGAATGTCGAAATCCTTTTAAGAGTATTATTGTTCGAAGCATAGAGGTGCTTTATGCGTGCGACGAAGCGTTAAGAATTCTACAGTCTTATGAAAAACCAGAGAGTCCTTATATAGAGGTTGAGCCTAAGGAGGGGATTGGGTTTTCTTGCACTGAAGCTCCGCGCGGTATTTTGTATCATCATTTTCAATTGGATGAGCAAGGGAAGATTCTCGACGCGAAGATTGTTCCGCCAACCTCTCAAAATCAAAAGACTATTGAGGATGATCTATGGAAATTTGTCCCTCAACATATCCATTTGTCGCAGGAGGAGTTGACCTGGCAATGCGAGCAAGCCATTAGGAACTATGACCCTTGCATTTCCTGCGCAACACATTTTTTGAAATTAGACATTGAGCATTCTTGATAACACATCGTTAATCATCGGCGTTGGTAATTTATATCGAAGTGATGATGCTGTGGGGGTTTTGATAGCGCGAAAACTAAAAGATAGAGTGCCAGACCGTATCAGTATTAAAGAACGCAGTGGAGAAGGGACTTCTCTGATGGACTCATGGAAGGAGCATGATAGGGTTTGCGTAGTAGATGCAGTGTCTTCTGGAGCATCTCCCGGAAGCATTCACCGCATGAATGCCTCGAAAGAACCCATTCCATCCAAATTCTTTTCCTGTTCCACTCATGATTTTGGAGTAGCGGAAGCGATTGAACTTGCACGAACCTTAGGCCAACTCCCCAAGCAGTTGCAACTATTCGGTGTTGAGGGAAAAAACTTTCAACCCGGCGAGATGTTGTCCTCTGAAGTGGAGCGGGCGATGGCGTTAGTCGTGGACGAGATTTTGCAACAATTTTAACCATCCTAAAGAGGGTTTATGCACGAACAATCATTGATGGCAGATTTGATGCGGAAGATCAATGCTATTGGCGAGGAGAAGCAAGCCAAAAGGATTACCGGTGTTAAAGTCAAGCTCGGCGCGCTTTCACATATTTCCGCCGATCACTTCAGGGAACATTTTGTGCAAGCAGCAGAAGGAAGTTGTGCGGAGAAAGCGCAGTTGGATGTCGAAGTCCTGACAGATTTGAATGACCCTCATGCCCAGGACATAATACTGGATAGCATTGATTTGGAAGAGTGATAACCTTTTAATCTGTTTGGAGTCAAAGCGCTTCTATAGAGTTTAGGGTGTTAAAAATAATGTTTTTTGAGCGCTTTATTTTTCTGAGTACTTTTCTTTAATTGCCAGTATTTCGGGTAGGATGGATATGAACTTGTCCACCAGATCAGGATCGAAGTGTTTCCCCTTCTCTTCCTTTATAAGGTTTGTAGCTTTCTCAATGGTCCAGGCTTTTTTGTATGGGCGCACAGAAGTTAAAGCATCGAACACATCACATATAGGAATGATACGTCCTGCTAGAGAAATTTCTTCTCCTTTAAGCCCTTTAGGGTAGCCAGTGCCATCATATTTTTCATGATGGGTTGCGGCAATTTCTTCTGCCAACTGCATTATTTTAGAATCACTTCCCGATAAAATGGATGCACCTACTTCAACATGGGTTTGCATCGTGGTCCATTCTTTGCCTTCCAATTTGCCTGGTTTTAAAAGTATATTATCAGGGATGCCAATTTTTCCAACATCATGCATGGGGCTTGCTTGAAGGATGAGGTCGCAATCCTCTTTGCTGAGATTGGCTTTTTTTGCCAGAGCTTCACTGAAATGTGACATGCGGATGACGTGCATTCCTGTTTCGTTGTCACGGTACTCTGCTGCGCGACCCAATCGTTCAATGATCTCCTGCCTTGTTTTTTCCAACTCGCGATTACGTTTTTCGAGCATCTCAATCATGAAGTTGGTATGACAGCCCATTACTCCAAACTCATCCTGACTTGTGATTTGGACCGGGTGCTCGAGGTTTCCATTAGAAACAGCTTCCATTGATGAATTCTGTTTGTAGAAAAAATGTTTCAGGTTCCTCCCGAAAGAAAAAATAAGATTGGTCAATTCAGCTAGTATCACCACGCCGACATACATCAGTTCTTTTAGGAACTTGTCCTTGCCAGCTTCAAACCCATCCTGATCAAGGTCAAGCAACCAGTAAAGGTCTTTTAGGAATACAAGAAATAGAATCATCGACATGAATAGCAGGGAGAATACGGCTACGCTGGTGAGCTTGGCAGTAATTGGGAACCTTGCCTGAGCGGAGTGTTCTCTCCATTCAACGAGATTGGGTGTTTGTGAAATTATTTTTTGCCTCTCCAGTGCCATGTCTGCGGCGGTGAAAAAACCGAAAGTTGCACAACCGAGAAAAACTTTCATCCCGCTCACCAAGTCGAAATAGTTTTCGTAACTATTGTAGTGACCAAGAATGCCTGCGCCGATAAGAAATAGCGACCATTCGATAATAAACTGGTTTTGTGCCTGGTATTTCCAGTCAACTTTCAAAACAAGCCATTTAATCAGCAGGGGCCGAATGAGAAATAGAATGGTGAAAACAGTGGTAAGGCGGATGGACCATTCTAAAACGCCTAGACTCTCCAAAAGTGGGCAAACTTTTTCGCCATAAAATGCAAGGGCGATGACTGATATTAGATAATGAGCCGTAATACGCATGATTCAGGACCCCTAATTCATTGAATATGAAAAACCTTCACTATTCTAACTATTTATACTAAATATTTCTATCTGACAGTCTGTTGAGAAGAAAAACCGGTTACTCAAATCGACATTCAAAGTTGTTATTTATTTTGAAGGACAGGGTACCCAAGTGTGTAGATCCATTTATCTTCCTCATGTGTGTCAGGGCCTGCTAAGTCACGGGCTGGTAAATGGCAGGCTAAACAATTTTCTTGATAGTCTGTTGAAACGGACTTTTTTGAATCAGGAGCATTGAAAAGTGACCATCCCCAACCATCGCCCCATAATTTTGATTCCTTATAGCGGCCCTTGGTGTCTCTGACTAAAACAAACCAGCCTTTAAGGGTTGTAGCATGACTCACAGCGGAACCCGTGGTCATTTTCATCGTTTCAGCATTTAGTAGTTCCTTGACCAATACCGCGCCATCAGGATAGCGGCCATGCTTTTGGTAATAATCAATCGTTTCCGGCTGAGTATAGACAA
>JAJDBH010000169.1 GCA_029261455.1 Nitrospinaceae bacterium | reverse complement strand
ACGGTAGACTTCTTCCCACCGTCTGTCAGGATAAGCTTCCAGCGGATTCCCAACTTTAACTACGGGTTTCAGCTGTGCTCCAACCCTCTTGCTCGTCAATGCCATAGCTGTCGCTACACCAGCACTCACCTGCAAGAACTTACGTCTGTTTAACCTCATATACAAACCTCCTTGTGAATCTTGGTAATTGCGGGGCCGGACTATCCGAACCCAATTACAACTGTTTCACTACTACACTACTTTGGAGTCTCCAAGCCTCACGACTTTTTCAACTCCGACTAAACTACTACTCGTACCACTTTGTTAAACTTTAAAACCTACTTACTACGCTCTATAAAAACACTACAACTCAAAAAAATTCTAAAAATCTAACGCGCTAAAAACTGCGCCAAATGGCATCAAAACAGGTCAACTACCGAGAAAAAAAACCTACCGCTCCCTTATGATAAATTCTCCGCAAACATCGTGGATAATAAGGGGCGAATCGTGTTTTTAATTCTCATAATTTGGCCTGTATTTCGAATCAAATCTTCTGCCCTTTTTCTAGATGAGGCTATTTATATGGAATTTCAAGCACAATGTCAAGAAAATATAGGATATAAAAAAAAGAATATATTGACGCCAAAATCAACAAAAGTATGACACGAAAGCCACCAACAAGCATTTCTATAAATATGGCTCCAAAAATTAGAAATTTCACGTATTTTTTTAAAAAAAATGAATAAATTTATAACCCTTCAAAATACTTGCATTTAAAGGGTTTTAATACAATTGTATCCGGACTTAAAATTACAGTTATTGTCACCATAATATTTAATAACTGTCGAAATTTCAAAATCTTTCAAAATTTGCGAAAAATATAAAAAATTACGAATTTTTGCCCAGTTTTTCCCCCCTATATATGGGTAATAAAATTATTCCTCAGAACACTGATATATGGACAAAAATCCCTGTTTTATTCCCCCGACTAGGGCTAAGGTAAACATTGATTTTTAATAATTTGCCAATTATTATTTTGGCTATATAATTCTGCTTTTTCCTCAAGGCTTTCTATCGGTTATGAAAAAAAATCGTGTCGCTCTTTATCCGGGAACTTTTGATCCTGTCACTTTTGGTCACATTGATATCATGCAACGAGCTGTGAAGCTTTTTGACCGACTTGTTGTTGCTGTAGCACTCAACCCGAACAAGCATCCTTTGTTCTCTCTCGAGGAGCGGGTAAAGTTTATTAAAAATGCCACAAAGAAGTTCAGCAAGATCGAAGTCATTCCGTTTGATAATCTGTTAATCTCTCTGGCACACTCTAAAAAAGCGTCTGTGGTTATAAAGGGACTTAGGGCCATCAGTGATTTTGAGTTTGAACTGCAAATGGGACTCATGAACCGGACGCTCGATGAGTCTGTCGAAACTTTATTTATGATTCCCAGCCAGGAATATTCTTTTCTAAGTTCTAATCTGGTAAAAGAGATCGCACGGCACGGAGGGGATGTTTCCAAGCTTGTGCCTCGCGATGTGATCAAGGAGTTGAAAAAAAATATCTAATGAAATTTTCTAAACGCATACAAAATGTAAACCCTTCAATGACCCTCGCCATTGATGCCAAGGCAAAGGAAATGAAAGCCCGAGGCGAAGATGTCATCGGTTTCGGAGCTGGCGAACCCGACTTCAACACTCCCGAGCGCATCAAGCAGGCCGGCATCCGGGCAATTGAAAACAACGAAACCCGTTACACACCTGTGGGTGGTAGTGACCTACTAAAGGAAGCCATCATCTCCAAATTGCAACGCGACAATGGGCTGGCTTATGAAAAAAACCAGATCCTTGCTTCGTGCGGCGCGAAACATTCCTTCTATAATTTAGCCCAAGTACTTTGGCAGGAGGGAGATGAAATTATTATTCCGGCTCCTTACTGGGTCTCTTTTCCAGAAATGGTGACTCTAGCCGGAGCCCGCCCCGTCATTATTCATGCAGGGGCTGAACAGAATTTTAAAATCACTCCAGATCAAATTGACAATGCGATCACGCCTAACACAAAAGCGATTATGATCAACTCGCCTTCCAACCCTACTGGTTCTGCATATGACAAAGCAGAATTAGAGAAGTTGGCTGAGTGCGCTTTGCGGCACAACTTACTGATCCTCTCGGATGAAATTTATGAGCAGATCGTGTTCGATGGTTTCCGCCACACCAGTATCGCATCCATAAGCAAAGAAGTGCAAAAGCAGTGCGTGGTGATCAATGGAGTTTCTAAAAGCTACGCGATGACGGGCTGGAGGATCGGCTACATTGCCGCGGGTGATCCCGAGATTGTAAAACAAGTCGGTAAGTTACAGGGACAAAGCACATCTAACCCTTGCTCAGTGTCGCAGGCAGCCAGCATCGAGGCTCTGGCCGGCCCTCTGGATGAAGTACATGAAATGGTCCGTGAGTTTGAAAAACGCCGGAATATCATTGTGGAACGCTTGACACAAATTCCTGGAGTCTCTTGCAATACACCAGTAGGCTCTTTTTATTCTTTTCCAGATTTTTCCGGTGTATACGGCAAGAAGGATATGAATGGCAAGGTACTGGAAGGGTCCTTAGATTTTACCGACTATCTGTTATCAACAGAGAAGGTCGCTATCGTCCCCGGAATTGCTTTCGGAGCAGATGCGCACGCACGCTTGTCTTTTGCCACGTCTTTGGAAAAAATTGAGGCGGGAGTACAACGAATCAAAGAAGCTGTCAATAAGTTAACAGATTAAACCGAGGTTAACCACCTCTCTCGCGTGATACCTAGCTTCAATATCCTGGAGGTGTAACTAGAGGGTCGAGCCGTTGGATGCTTCGGGCTCAACTGTTTCGCAGTTTTCTTTTAAGCTGTCTTTATGACCCTGGATTCTATCTTCGATCTTGGTCCTACAGCGTTTGGCCTTGCAGTTGCCTGTTCCCACACCAAGCTCTCTTCTCAAAGCTTCAAAGGACATAGTTCCGCCTCGAATAGCAGCCATAATTGTTCCTGCCTTGATGCTTCGACAAAGACAAACCTTTTTCAGGTTATCTAATAATTGTTGTTTTTTTTCCAAAATATATAGAGTTCCAGCTATGATCCTTAGGCTGGATATTTTAATTTTAAAAATACATATTAAAGTATTGATTTAACATAAACTTAATACTTGTTCTGATCCCCTACTTCCATCCTCTAATATAGACCAGTATTGGTGAAATACCTAACTCTTAAAGAATCAGGCCCCTTTCTACTTTCCACTATGAGTGGAATTCTATTGGTACTGATCTTCCCGCGATTCAACTTTGAAGTTCTGGCGTGGTTTGCCTTTATCCCTCTTTTTTCGGCAATTGAGGCCAAAACTCCTCAACTTGCAGCCTTGTCAGGGTTCATCACCGGCATGGTTTTTTATTCCTGGGGCTTGAGCTGGATCAACAACACTCTCATTAACTACGGCAACCTACCTCAGGTTGTGAGTTTCATGGTTCTCGGGCTTTTAGCCGCCTACCTTTCTTTCTATACGGCATTATTTTGCTACCTGGTAAGAAGGGTCTGCAAAGATAATCAGGGGCTACTTTTTCTGTTCGCACCTGTTCTATGGACAGCACTGGAATACATCCGTTCGACGCACTCCGAATACGGGTTTTCCTGGCTGGGTCTGGGCTATTCGCAATTCCAAACTCTGCCGGTCATTCAAATGGCCGAGATCACCGGCGTGTATGGCGTCTCATGGCTCATCATGCTGGTCAATGTTGGTCTCTACCTGGCCTGGAAGTCATGGAAGCGGGGGCCGGGACTCAATATGGGAGTGCGATTTTTATCGGTCACAATGCTTGTTCTCGTTCTTTGGCTGGGCTATGGCAGCTTTGCCCTGAACCGTGCGGTTAAGGCCCCAAGCTTAACAGTGGCGTTGATTCAAGGTAATGTCGAGCAGGCCATGAAATGGAATCCTGTTTATCAGAAAGTGGTCATGAGCAAATATAAAAATCTGACTCTCAAGGCCGCTCAATCAAAACCTCAATTGATTGTATGGCCGGAAACCGCCACACCTTTTTTCTACAATCAACATCAGGCTGGCACCCAATTTGTGAATGACCTGGCTCGGCAAACCGCAATCCCCATTCTATTTGGTAGTCCTTTTACAAAAAACACCATCCACTACAACAGTGCTTATCTGGTCTCTGAAACGGGTGACACACAGGGACGATACGACAAAATTCATCTTGTTCCTTTTGGCGAGTTTGTTCCCTTTAGAAAAATTTTGTTCTTCATAGAAAAAATGGTGGTGATGATCGGCGACTTCGGGCGTGGAAAAGAAGCAACGTTATTCAATGTGGCCGGACACAAGGCCGGGGTCTCCATCTGTTATGAAATGATCTTCCCCGACCTCATGCGGCAGGCGGTAAAAAATGGCGCTCACTTTTTGGTCAATATCACCAACGATGCCTGGTTCGGCAAAAGCGCGGCAAGCTTTCAGCATATGAGCATGGGAGCATTGAGAGCCGTGGAAAACCGCGTGCCCATCGTGCGCGCGGCCAACACAGGGATTTCAGGAACCATCACGGCTAACGGCGCGCTTAAAGATGAAACAGAACTGTTTGTCGAAGCGGCACAGATCACCAAAATTTCCCCACGCCAGGGTGGCCTCACCTTCTACAGTGCATATGGAGATGTGTTCAGCTGGTTGTGCCTGCTGGCAACAGGGTTAATTGCCTTTGCCGGCCTTAAAAAGGAATATGAAAAATGAATTATAAAGTTGCAGTGGTTACAGGCGCCTCATCAGGAATCGGAAAAGCCATCGCCGAATCACTTGCGAAACAAAATATCCGGTTAATTTTAGTGGCACGTCGACAGGACAAGCTGGAACAATTACAAAGTAAACTCCAGACACCAAGCCATGTCATTGCTTGCGACATCACGGACAAAAATAAAATAAAAGCAGCGTTGAACAATCTGCCGGCTGAATTTGCCAACATAGATGTGCTCATAAATTGTGCCGGACTGGCACTGGGACTTGAAGACGCACAGGAAACCGATTGGCAGGATTGGGAAACCATGCTGAATGTAAACTGTCTGGCCTTGTCCTATATCACCCACCTCCTGCTTCCCGGCATGGTGGAAAGAAACCAAGGGCATATTATAAATATAGGATCCACTGCCGGAACCTATCCTTATAAAGGCGGCAATGTCTATGGCGCGACCAAAGCTTTTGTGGAACAGTTCACCCTGAATTTAAAAGCAGATTTATTGGGCACCGCATTACGCGTCACCAACATCGCGCCGGGTATGGTGGGGGAAAGCGAATTCTCACAGGTGCGGTTCAAAGGCGATGAGGAAAAAGCCCGCAAAGTTTATGAAGGGTTAAAACCACTAACTCCCTCTGATGTTGCCGCAAGCGCGTTATGGGTTTTAATGCAACCCGAACATGTCAACATCAACCGAATAGAAATGATGCCGGTCAGTCAGGCCCCCTCCAATCTGGCCACTCGGCGTGGGACCGACTAGCAATAGCTCTAATGGCTAAAAATAGCACCCTTCGCTTAATGAATTATTTCCCAGCCTCCCCGGCTAAGGGGCCGCAGGGCCAGTGAGGTGATTCAATAGTAGTTCTATTTTACGGTCACCGGGTTGGGCGCTCACGAATCCTTCAATATCACCGGGACCGGCGCGGGCATCACCATCGACATCTATTCTTGCTGCCAGCACCATTGGGCCTTCAAAAGCTGTTCCCGGCATCATCACGTCTTGCGGTCCCAATGTAAACTCATAGGGAAGCTTAAGGTCGGCGACGCGCTTGACCGCCAGTGGCGGACCTCGCTTCACTCCTTCAGAGCGGGCAAAGATAAACAGGGTACCGTTTGCCGGAATCTTTTTCTGCAACGCCTCACTCACGCTGACCGTTCCCTCAATGTTGTAAGCGTCCCCACTTATTCGATCATTCAGCACCAATTGAACGCCCTTTTGCCCAGCGGTAATTTGTACTTTTCCTTCCACATCCCCCGGACTGGACTTTCTGTTGCCGTCCTGATCGAGACGTACCGTCAGGTTCATGGTTCCTTCAAATTGAGAGCCTTCCATCATTGTATTTAGTTGCCCGATATCAAACTCAAAGGGGAACTGGAAAACACTATGGCGTTTAACCGCCAGGGGAGGCCCGGCATCGACACCTTCCGGTCGGGCAAAAATGAACAGTCCGGCACTCGGATTCAAACTCACCCTCAACTCAGGGTCGAGCGTAATGGTGCCAGACACATCATTATTATGAATAGTTGGATCGGCCTTGCGGGCCAGTTCTTTTTTCAGGCTTTCAGGCAGGGGATGCTCTTTCAAACCCTTATCACACCCTGCAACCGATATTATTATCAATAAAAACCAAAATAACGCTAATCGTTTCAAAATCTTCCTCCGATAAGAGCATACAGGCCAAAGAAATAAACCCTGGGCCGGATGCTTGACATCCTAAAGTGTAGATTGCATTTATACAATAAGACCCAGTTAATAATTTCATTTGGCCCAAGGGGCTGAAACCGACCCACTATGTTGATTGATCAACCGGGCGGAGGTGCTTCAACGATATTTTAGACCTCCAAGCCGGGGCGAAGGTTAACCAAGTCGGCCTTAAGTTTGGAGTGTACCATGTTTCACGAAGTCAAAATATTTGATAAAAAGGGCAAAGTCAAAAAGGTTCTTTCCAGTAAAAAGCTTAGCTCGGAGTACTGGGATTCGTTTTTTAACAATCCATTGAGCGAAGCAAAGAAAAAAGGGAAGGGACGCGGACAAAAACCGCAAACAAGCACAGATTGCGATGATGAAAGTCTCGATTGATCTGACTGACTTGAACCCTTAAGCTCTGGCGACGGAGCATATAGAACTAGATTGGGCTAATTTTGATTACTGGCTAACTCCTAATCCTCCACCAAGGTAGAGTTGGAACAATTGAAATTACCCCATACGTGGGAGGCCACTCCAGGAGGAATTGCCTCCCACGTGCCCCAATTCCCCCCCCTCAAAACTACAATTTCCACAAGTTTTCCAACCCGGGAGTACTTGACCACCTAAATACTCTCCAAAGGTGTTATAACTCTTTAAAAAAACCCCACTATTATCTGGAAATATTATGTCGCAGGCAGAGCCAAAAAAGAAAATTTTGATAACGGATGATGATAAGTCCACCACTCTGCTTTTGTCGGCAATATTTAAGGGCATTTACCAAGTTGAAACAGCTCGTAGCAGCCATGAAGCCATTTTAAAAACACATGAGTTTCAACCAGACCTGATCACCTCAGACATAAATATGCCCGGATTAGAAGGAGATGATTTATTACCCATTATCCGTGCCTGGAAACCTCATATTCCTGTTTTGGTGATTTCTGGAAGTATCGATCCCGGTATACAAGAAAAGTGCGTTGACAGGGGAGCTTCCGGGTTCATTGCGAAACCTTTTGAAAAAACCCTATTGCGGGAACAAGTTCAAAAGATTCTTGCTGGCAAGGTTCCAGTTTCAATAATTTCGGAGAAAATTATGAATGAGGTTGAACTGGCAATCTGTTTTCTTGAAAGAAAGGGATTGATCACCCGAGAGCAATCAAAAGAAGAGTTTAATAAAGTCAAATCCAGGTTGAAGGACTAATACCCCCACCTCAATATCTTCAGCCTGTCAAACTCCCTGAGTTACTGAGCAAAGAAACTTTGAACTCCGTGCCTTTGCCCACTTCACTTTGAACTTCAATTTGTCCTTTGTGGGCATCAACAATTTTTTTAACAATTGCCATTCCCAAACCCGTGCTTTTTTCACCTGCGGTTGGCACATTACTCAGCTTTTCAAAAGAACCAAAAATTTTATCTATTTCATCTTTCTTAATGCCGGGACCCTGATCGCGAACATGAATGCAAACTCTGGCATTGTTTTCATTTAAAGATACGTGAATGGTAGTTTTTGGTTGGGAAAATTTAATGGCGTTACCCAAAAGATTATCCACAACCTGTGAAATCCGGTCTTTGTCAAAGTCAAACTCAGTCACATCTTCTAATGTTGAAGTAATCTCAATATGCTTGGCCTTGGCGGCAAGACTGACCAATTTAATTCGGTTTTCAATAACCTCTTTTAGGTCCCCCGGTATTAAGTTCATTTCAAACTTTCCACTTTCAATAGCCGAGACATCCAACAAGTCATTAATCAGAGCAAGCATTTGCCGGCTCGCCCGATTGATGGTGACAAGATAGTCTTTTTTTTCTTTCTCCTCTAACTCCAACTCTAAAATCAAATCAGTAAAACCCATTACCGACGTGAGGGGGTTACGCAAATCGTGGGCAGCCATTCCTAAAAATTTGTTTTTTAACTCATTCAAATCCTGCAATTCAATATTTTTTCTATTTATCTCTTGCGTCCTCTTCTGAACCTGGGCTTTCAGAGCACGGTTCCAATACAAAATGGTTATAACGCCCGCAATAAAAATAAATACACCAACACCGATCAATATATTTTTGACCTTGCCCCAAACATCAAGCTCCAGGGCCACCCATTTTCTGTAAATGGCTTTTCTTTCATCGGGTGTTATCTGTAATAAAATTTTATCCAGTATGCTATTTAACTCGGGCCAATCTTTTCTTGTAGCCAAGGCGAAGCGATAAGTGAAACCCGACTCACCAGCCACCCGTAAATTTGTCAGGCCACCTTTTTCGATATAAAACGATGCCAGTGCAATATTTGCAACCATGGCATCGATCATGCCAAAAGAAACCTTATTGAGACCTGCCTTGATATCTTCAACAGGGTCCAGTTGTAACTCGGGATAATTATTTACAATGTGGTCATGGATTCCGTAACCAGAAATGACACCCACTTTCATTCCCTTCAGGTCACTCAATGTTAAGGAACGGTCTACTTGATTTCTGACAATGATAACGGCAGGAAGCTCAATAAATGGTTCTGTGAACAGCATATATTCGCTGCGCTGAGGAGTGGGGGTCGCCGCCCCCCACATGTCCGACTCTTTGTTCCGGGTTTTTTCGAGTACCTCTGTCCAGTTTTTGAACTTTAAAATTTTAAATTTACTTCCCAGCTTTTTCTGCAATAAAGCAATATAGTCCGCAGCAATGCCCGTATATTTTCCTGATTCATCTATATATTCTATGGGAAGAAAATCCGGGTCGGGAGACAGCCTGATTTCAGGATGAGCCTGAACCCAGTCTTTTTCCGTTTGCGTAAAATTGATTTCCGGCCCCTGTTCAGTTTCCTTTCCAAAAGCAGAATTTCCCTGCATTATCAAAGCGGAAAGAAGAAAAACCAGGGTCAGGTTTAATAGCTTCATTTTAGTTTCGAAATAGAATGACAAAATAGTCTTAAAAATAATTATATCTTTACTATAGCTATTTTAATTATTTTTTGGTGGAAATAACAGGTGGGAGAGAGAAAAATTAAATTCTCTTATTTATCAGAGGTAGACTGAGTTTTTTTATTCATTCTTACAATTACTAACAGAAGTCCGGATATTGCTACCATAATCAGGTCTTCCAAGATTGTCCAACCATCCAAAGGACGGGCGAAAAACACACCAAAACAACCACAATTGGGAATATTCAGGCCTCTCAAAATCGATATTGTGGCCCAAATCGTAAACACGGTATGCAACCCCAATGAAGCGAATGCCGCCCAGTATATTGTCCTCCCACTGAACAGCCAGAAAGATAAAACCAGCTCCGTGGCTATCATGCCCAATGCAACGGGATAGAGCATCCAGTTTGCAAATGCCTGATACGTTATCAAGACTTCCACGAACCCTGGAATATCAAGAGCCTTTCCCACTCCTGTGGTCAGCAAAATTGTTGCAATAAAAATTCGCAGAAAACGGATTTTATTTTTGGTTGAGCCTCCAGTCATATGGAATAAACTCGATTTCATAATGTTCGGGGACTGGGGTTTTGCGATATCTGTTGATATAAGCAATTAAAGATTGTTTGTCATCCACAAAATCATCGGTATAAAATTTCAAGATCTCTGAAAGATGGACGACTTTTTTTCTTTTATCGACTCGGACATTTCGCGAGTGATTCAAAAATTCATGAGAAGCATTTTCCAATTGCTTGTTCAACTGCTTCGCCTGAAACGGCACCTGAGGCAAACGGGGGCACCCAACTACCATACAATTCAAAGCAAAATGGATTCTCGGGTCACCCAGAGGACGGATGATTTTGTTTTCGTAATCCAATAATGAAATCCATTCCTTGCCCACAACATACCGGGTGAGTTTAAAGAATTTTGCGCGATCCAGCAGACTTGCGAAACCTTCTTCTATTCCAAGCTTCACTACCCCGTACATGGCCAAGGCGTTATACGAATTCAAATAATACGCCAAGCGACTATCAGTGTCGGGAAACAAATCGGGGCGGTTGTGTGGTGCGTGGTGTCCGATGTATGCCACATATGTGCGGAGGTGGCTGGGGTCTCGGGTCAATGCTGCAAAATCTATTCGTCCCTTAGTTTCTACCGCCTGCTTCAGGATACCGGCCCAAAGTCGGTCTGCCTGCCCGGGTGTCCAGTCTGACTGTATTTCAGAATATCCTCTTGGTATTTTAATATTTTTACTGCACCCTTGAAGAACCCCCAAGATCATCAAAGCAAACAGTAAAAAATTAAAACGATCAAATAAATATCGTGTATTGAAGATCAAGCGGCAGTGTCCTTTATCAAGGTTTTCCTGGATGAGAGCGGATAAAAAATTTCTTTTCCACGATCCGTCTCGATTTCCAGTGGACGTAAAATATATTCATCTCTTTCGGCATTGTGTGCACACATCGATATTGGACCATCGGGTGTCATCACCATAAATGAACAGGCATCGATTCGCTCCTGGTCTAAGTGATCTTCGTGCATAAAGTTTTTCACAAAAAAATAATTGGCTGGGCTTTTCCTCTCACCGCCCACAAATCATGTCGAATAGCCCATAATTTTGTCAGGACATATCCCAGGGCTTTCAACAACCAACGGGGTTTTCCCAGCATAATCTTAAAATATGACCAGGAAATAGACGACGCACTTTGCCTTCTATCATGCATGACATCGCCAAACTCGCGTAAAAAACCGGCAAATAAATTTGCATCATCCATAAGGCCGAAAGCTTTGCCATTTACCGCCAGAGCCGGTAAATAGCTCTGACATTTTGGATGCCCAACGAGAATAGCATCCCAGGGTAATTCAGAACCCGCACCCAAACTGATTTTATTGCGGACAGATTCCAAGCTTACACAGTCTGGTCGACCCCGCACCTCACCACGTCCTGTATCTGCTTGTAGTTGAAACGATGCCAAACCCACCACATCAGCTTGTTCAATAAAAAACTGCACCAAGTCGGGAAGTTCGTGGTAATTATCCGTGAAGATAGTCGTGTTGAACATCACCATCAACGGCAAGCCCCGGGCACGTTCAATATATTCAAGCCGGATGGTATTGAGTTCCTTTTCAGTAGCAAATCCCTTTCGTTTTTGAGTCAGGTCAACATGGAACGCCACGTCACTCAATCCATTTTCGCATAGCTCAACCAGCAAATCACGAGGGCAGAGTATTCCATTAGTTAGTAACGATGGGTGCAGTCCAAGAGTCCGGGCGTACTTTACAATCTGAATCAATTCCGAACGATCTCGCAGTGTTGGATCGCCACCGCTGATTTGAACGTTCGTGCCAACACCAAAATTCCGCCGTACACCTTCCAACCGTTCCAGTACTTCGGATAAAGGCAGATCAACAACATCATTTGAATTTTCGGACAGGTAGCACAAGGAACAACTCAAATTGCATCGTTGACTAATTTCAACCGATACACAACCGATCGCGTTGCGAGAACCCAAAAACTGATTAGGTTGATTAAACTTGTCCAATCGCTTGCGAGTGGCTGCCAGTGCTTTTTCACGTTCCTTTTTTTCACGCTCACTTAGATCCTCCACATTCGTGTTTTCTAATGTATTGCCAGGTTTTATATTTTTCATTTGTGTATTTCATTTAAGGTGATTTTAGAGAAATGTTTCAATTGAGTCTTCGGCAGAGACATAACCTTACATCCATAAAGTGCAGAATGGTTTAATGGCTATGTAAGGTTTAAACTTGATAATCGACATAATTGGAAACTATTTTCCCTATTTCAAGGCCTTTTAAGTCATGAAAACTCTCAAACACGCCTTTCTCCTCATTCTTCTGCTGATGGGATTATTCATCACCTATTCGGCTTGGGCGCATGACCGAACGGACGAGGGCAAACTCCTGCCAAAACTTTATCCGGCTCCAGAGTTTGCCGGCTTGGAAAACTGGATCAACTCGTCGGAAATTCAGTCCATGCATGATTTGAGAGGAAAAGTCGTCCTCATTGATTTTTGGACGTTTGGCTGCATTAACTGCATCCACACGCTACCGCATGTCCAGAAATGGCACCAAACCTATAAAGATCAAGGTCTTGTCGTTCTTGGCATTCATGCGCCGGAATTTAATTATGAAAGGAAACTGAAAAATGTGATGGGGGCTGTTAACAAATATGGATTAACTTTTCCGATAGCTATTGATAATGGATTTAAACTTTGGAGGGCATACAAAAACAGATTTTGGCCGGCTATGTATCTGGTAGACAAAGATGGGATTGTCCGATACATGCATTTTGGCGAAGGTCAATATAAGGAGACCGAAGCCGCCATTGCAAAACTACTTAAGAAGAAACATCCGACATCTTAGGAAATGAACCCACAAATCAAACTACATTTTTCCCATATTTTTAATAGCTCCTAAAATTCCTGGCACCTGCCCAGCTTTCACTTCTTTAAGATGGGAAACATGAAAATGATGGCTTAAAAAATAGTCTAATGCCTGCGTGGATTTGTTACGAATGCCAGGACCGTGTTTCCATAAATACATGATTAAACCGAGTTGCGCCATCGTCGCGAGTTTGCGCCCAGAGGAAATTGACTGGGGTGTTGATTGACTATTTGTTGAGCTGGATGATTTTTGAAGGTAGTTGCTTTCCCAACCCAGGCTTTTGAAATGACCGAGGAGTTCGTCGATCTGCTCATGGGAGAGATCCCGGGCAGAGGTTTCTCCAAACAGAACGTTCAAAACCCCACGATACAATTGATCGGTCAGTTTTAAATCGCGTTTGGCAATGTGAATTTTTGCAAGCTCGGCACGAGTCGGCCCACCACTTGGCGTTGGGCCAATTTGCAAAGGCTGTCTTAGATTTGCGGCAGTTTTTTTCGACATGGGGACACTCCCAAATCTTCACTATCTAAAATATAAGTCGAAATATGGAAACTGGCAACTGAGGATTTGTAAGCTATGAATTTGGAAGGAAAAACTTAATCAGACTTGGCGGAAGTCTTTACCTTGAAGGTGGACCTTCTTACACATTTCCATCAGGCGAGAAAAAATGCGCGGGCCAATTTTCTCCTCCAGAGTATAGCGGGTGCTGGCACTGGAGAGTCCTGCCTTTTTATTATCTTCCTGCCCGATTCCATTATCCAGCTTGTCTTTGAAGTTGGTGGTGACCAGTGTCACCTTATCGTCATCGTTGTAGCGGCTGGAGATGAAATGATCGAGAATGGTCAACTCCCAATCCGTGTTCCTGCCCTTGGCCAACTCATCGACCACCAATACCTTCACGTCAACATACGGATTGATAAATTCGCCTTCCGAGATATCTTCTCCATATCCATGGCGGATGTCACGCAACAGTTCGAAAAAATCGACAAACTTGCATTCAACACCATGTTTTAAAATCAGTTCCTTAATGATGGATACGGCTAGGTGGGTTTTGCCCAACCCGGGTTCGCCCATGAAAATAAGGCCCTGACTATATTGGCCTTTCATTTGGACAAACTCTTTGATGAAGGTACGTGCCCGCGTTAAAGCATCTTTCAATGATCTATGCCGGAGCGTACCCACTTCATAATTGTCCAAACCTTCATGCACAAATTTGCCCGGAATCCCGGCCTGATTGAAGAGCTTTAATCTTTTATTAAAGTCGGCGCATTGGCATTCGCGGATTCGGGAAATACCTTCTGCATCTTCCTCCAAAATTCTTCCCGTTCCCTGGCAGCTTTCGCATTCGAAACACTTGCAAGCTTGGGCCTGGACTTTGCCTTTCAGGTTGGACACTACATACTGGAGGTCGCGGCAAGTACTACAATTTATCGCATTGGCAGGTTTTGTTTTCATGATCGGGATCGTTCCATTTCCTCTTCAACAAATACTTTGAGATAACTCAAACCGACTCTGGAGGATTGCCGTTTGTTCTGCATGTCAAACTCAGCGACTCCGTTTTCTATGCCGCGACAAACAACATTAACCGGAATTCCCCGTCCTTCCCATTGTTGAATAAGGTCGTAATCGGTGGCAGAAAGTGCCAGGCCAGAATCTTTCAATGTGAGAAAAAACTGTTCTACAGTGACAAGATAGTTTTGGTTTTCAAGATTCATTAATATACTGGAATAAAAGGTAAGATAATTTTAACACTCCGGAAGGTAAATCACCCCAACTCTCTTTAAAAAGAGGGAGTTAAATCCCATCAAGCCGAGAAAACCTTGTACCTGCCATATAAAGCTATTGCTAGTTGGCCCCACGCCTAGTGGTTAACCCTTAATGTCTAAAATGCTACCCAACATTTCGTCGTTGGCTTTAATGACATTGACGTTGGCTTTGAACGCCACCTTGGACACGATTTGATCGACAATCTCTTCAGTGATATCGACGTTGGAACCTTCGAGGAAGCCGGACCGCACCGTGCCCAATCCACCGGCTCCCGGATTGCCAGCCACCGGCGCTCCCGAAGCTGCTGACTCGTTTAACAGGTTACCGCCTGCCGCTGTTAATCCTGATGGATTCTGAAAATTAGCAAGTTCAAGTTGACCGGCTACTTCAGGTTGCCCACCTACCTGGACAGATATTTGTCCGTTAGAGTCAACACTGATCCCGGTATTATTTCCCGGAACATTGACTGCTGGGAGTAAGGCGTTGCCACTGGCATCAACAATATTACCGGCACCATCCTGCTTAAAACTTCCCGAACGTGTGAAACTGGTGCCGCCGTTAGGATTCGTCACCTGAAAAAATCCATCTCCGTCAATGGCAAGGTCAAGCGGGTTACCAGTCGGAATCAATGAGCCCTGAGTATTGGATCGGGAAATATCATTGACCCGGGTGCCGCCTGATTTATTATCAACGCTGTTTACATCGCTTTTCTTGAAACCAGCTGTGTTGATATTGGCAACGTTGTTAGCACTGTTCTGTAATCTTTGGGATGCGTTTCTTAAACCGCTCAACGCGCTGAACATCGGACCTAACATGGCTGTATCCTCCTTATCCTTGTATTAGGAATATAGGACTTCTTTGGAATCTTTCAAGACCGCCGGGGTTGTTAGTTTTTTCAATGGTAACAATGAAAGGCTCATGGCCGTTTCATCACAATTATCTTTATGCAGGCAATCCTGACAATCGTTCCACACCTTTTGCGGCAATTGCATTTTGTCGACCACTTCAAATCCAAACCGCGTGAACAGCGGCACAGCATAAGTGAGAACAAAAGCTGTGTCGCAATCGTCCCGCAACAAAGCCCGTTCGACACTGCCTTGAACCATTTGAGTAGCAATGCCCTGCCGGTGAAAGCGTGGGTCCACACCCAGCGACCGAATCTCCACCAGTCGGTCCCAACCAAATTTCAGGCTACAGATACCGATGATTTCATTATGCTTTTCATAAACCAGAAAATCAGAAATTTTTTCTTCGATTTCTGCCAACGTGCGGAACAACATTTTGCCGTCTTCAGAATA
>JAJDBH010000168.1 GCA_029261455.1 Nitrospinaceae bacterium | reverse complement strand
CGTCTTGTCCGCAACGATAAGTATTGGGAGGGCGCACCCGAATATGAAGAATATGTCATGCGCATCATTCCCGACACGCTGACTCAGGAGATGGAGTTCTATGCCGGGGCGGTGGATAACTATGCCGTGCAACCGCATCAGGTGGCACGGTTTTCCACTGACGATAAATACCAGAGTTTTTCCAGCCTCGGCTATTTCTATTCTTATATAGGCTATAACCTGCGCAATCCATTGTTTGCGGATAGAGATGTGCGCGTGGCCCTCGGCATGGCGATCGATATTGACCCGATCATTCAATACATTCTTTATGGGGAAGGGGAGAGGGTGACAGGGCCCTACCCGAAAATCACCGACTGGTACGACCCAGAAGTCAAACCCTTGCCTTACGACCCTGAAGGCGCACTGGTAATGTTAAACGCAAAAGGCTGGAAGAAGAATGCCGATGGCTGGCTGGAGAAAGACGGCAAGATCTTCGAGTTCAACCTCATCACCAATAGCGGCAACCCAGTGCGCAAAAACATTCTCACCATCGTGCAGGAGAGCTGGCGCAAAATCGGCATCAAATGCAACACGCAACTGTTCGAGTGGGCTGTGTTCCTCAAAGATTTCGTCAACACCCTCAAATACGATGCGCTGGTACTGGGTTGGAGCATGGGCATCGACCCGGACCTGTACCAGCTCTGGCACTCAAGTCAGGCAGGGCCCCAGCAGTTAAACTTTGTTGGCTATAAAAATGCGGAGGCAGACCGGCTGATAACAAGAATCCGCCGGGAATATGACCGGGAGAAACAAATCAGCATGGCGCGTGAGCTGCACCGCATGATCGCAAGAGACCAGCCCTACACATTCCTCTACGTGGCGAAATCCACCCAACTGCTTGATAAGAAAATAGTGATTGTGGAGACAGAAGAGGGCGGGGAAAAGAAATACGAAAAAATCTACCCCACCAAAGACGGCAGAATCCGCTACTACTTCAATAAATGGAAAAAACTGGCAACGATGCCCACCTTCGCGGGGTAGGCCCCGCAGCCTAGCTTTAATCCTTCATTCTTTTTGTTGATTATCATCTAAATAGACTTCAGCCCTATGGAATTTTAAATAGAATTTTTGTTCACTAGTGAATGTTCCCACATTAACAGAAGGGTTTGATGAGATACCAATTCGTGAAAGCTGGTTTGGGTCGATCCGCGATGAAACTAAAAGGTCTCCTTGGTCATTAAAGGTGATGTAACCTTGGTCAAAAAGATGGTCAATATGAGGGGTTAAAAGTAAGCCGTTATTCCCATCCAGTCGCTCATGATTGTTTGCACAAGACCGCCAAGGTTTAATATGGCTTGCCCTAAGTAACCTTTGATCAGTTACCCCTGTAATTCGACAACTTTTTTCAAAACCTAAAAGGTTTTTCCGATAGCGCCCTTGGCCACGACGAGCCTTGACTGTAGCGTCTTGTTCAGTTTCGTCAATTTCGGTGTTGTTGAGGATTTGCTGTTCAAGAATAGCATCTAGTTGCTGTAAAGCATCTTCACCGTCACCTGCTTTCCATGACATTTCGACGATGTCGCTTTCTGTGATTCCAAGTTTCTCAAGAATAATAGTGGCCATAGGCCCAGGAACTGCTGAAAGATAATTTTGTAAACCGTCGCCAGTTTCTTTGTTTAACGGAGAGTATTTATCTGGGAGTGTTGATTTAAGTTGGTGAAAGAATTTCTTTGGACTTATTGGGGAAGTCAGCTTTTGCCAATCAACGAGTACTAGCCAACCATCACTATTCCATTGTTCGCCGGTTTGCCCAAACTCTGAAGGTTGAATTCTAGAAAATCCTGGTCTTTTGATGATACCTAATTGTTGGATACGCTTGTCATAATACGAAAATACGATATTGCCATTTTCCACTAAACGCATGTTTTTATAGAACTGGTTATAGCTATTATCCCGGTTACGTTTTGGTGACCACATATAGCCACCTTCAATTTCTTGTTTAGCGGTTTGATTTTGATTAACCCACCAGTATTTCATTTTCTCGTTTTCTCAACTCTTGCAATTAATTTGGAGGCGGAGATTCCGAGTGGTTCACAAATTCGAAAAAGTGTGTCCAAGGTGGGAGACTTTTTATTATTTTCCAGATGACTGATATAGGTGGGATGAACATTGGCTAAACCGGCCAATTCTTCTTGGGTCAATTTAGCTTTTTTTCTAGCGTCTTTTAGTTGTTCTCCAAACATATGATGGAGAATAGAAGAGACTTACGAAACAGTCCATAGACTATAGTCTAAGTTTGTGATAGGCTGATTAAGGTGAAACTGAGGAAATGTTGATTTGAGAAGCAAAGAGTTCTACCGTAAAGGAGGATGATTTGAAAAATATTTTCAATACTGAACAGGAGATCAGCGACTGTTATTTGGAAGGAGTGTTGAAACATTCGGGGTCAATTAGTGGGTTCATTTATGTGTTCACCCAACTGGTAAAAAATGCAGAAGGGGATGGGCGCATAATTATGTCTGATGTGGACGACGCTATCGCTCGTTTCCTCGGTGAGTTGGGTGCTAGTGCTGCATTTGCCCAGTTGAAAAACGAGATGAATATGGAGCCAGAGACTAACTTAGATTCCATGAATTTGCTCTACTGGATGAATCATAAGCCTGATACTGAAAATTCTCATTCTGTCGAGAAGGCGATTGTTCAAGCGGCAGAAAATCTGGCAGACCCGAATTTTTTTATTGCCGAACTATCAGGCATTCTCAGTGCTCTTATAGAGCTGAAATCGGTCTGCTATCATCGGAGAGAAGGAACAGAGGAAAGTTGAAAATGGCCTTTATGAATATTAAATTTGAGTACCTATATCGAGACTCTGGAAACTTCAAAAGATGGGGAGAAGTCATTTTTAAAAATCCCAACTCAATGGCAATTGATGAGTTGATATCAGCGACAGAAGAGGTGTTGATTGATCGGTTATATTTTGAGGTTTCCAAGTCGAACTTGCCCGATTTACATTTCGAGAAATATATCGACAATTTAGACCACACATGGCATGAGTTTCACTCGTATCAAGTTACAGAGGAAGCCCCTACGGACCCGCATAATCGTCGAATAGAGGAGTTTCTGGATTCGTTCTGTCTCAGCTCCACACCGTTTAGCTGAGTCTAGCGTTACGCTTCTGGTCCGGTCATAAGCGGAACCAACAAGCCACAAAAAAAGTTTAACCCGAAAGCGAAGAAATCAATAGTTTCAATGTAAGTATTTTTACACGCCCCTCGCTATTATTGTAAAAATGAATTGATAAAATTCGTTCCTCTCTATCTCAATAACCCTAATGTATATAAAGCAAAGGCATTTTTTCGTGCCCTGATTTAGGCATAGATTTTGCCTGTATTAATGAAAAGGTAAATCTTATCTCAGACATTTTATTTTAATAAAATAACTTTTATGGCTGATGTATTGTCTCAAAACTATATCTATTCTTATTCCATGAACTTTTCTGTCCATATGGGAAGTCTCGGTTTAAGAAGGGGGAATGGATGGATCAGGTAAAAGATAACGTTAACTATGTCGATGAATCCAATTTTTGTGTCAATACTGAAGCTACGGCTGCGGATGCGGCAAGGCAAATGCTTGAGAAAAATGTAAACGCTTTAATCGTTGTAGGTGGCGGTGAAAACTGGGGAATTGTAACTGAATCCGATATATCTAGAAAAATTGTGGGAGAAGGATTGAACCCCAATGATACCAAAGTTAGATTTATAATGGAGAAAACGATAATCAGCATTGAAAGTGACAAGTCAATGATGCACGCTTTTTTACTAATGGGTAAGCACAAAATTCGACATGTTGCCGTTACTGAAGATGAACTGATTATGGGTATTCTTTCAATGAAAGATTTTGTCAGTTACTACACGAAAAAATATGGTAGAGGGAGTCTCCAGGAAATGAAAACTTTGTCTCCGGCGTGAGAGATCAGCGCCGTATAGCTGAACTGAGCAACTCTGTTCCTAATCAGGAACCCTCTCTTCTATAAGGGGCACGTTGCACCGACTTCCGCCTTTTAGTACTGGGCTTATCAGAAACATATTTATTTAACAATTTAGACTGGAGGATTTTATCGTTGCCCTTTGCGTATTTTTTGGCGTAATAAAAATGGTTGGCTGCCTCTTTGGAAAAACCCAATTTGTGCAGGCTCAAGGCTCCATTGAAATAGCTTTCTGCGGATGGAGCGATTTTTAAAACATTGCGAAAATGCTTATAGGCCTCGTCATAATTTCCATGGTTAAAACTTGCAATACCATTCTCATGATGCTGCATGGCTTCCGAAAGTACGCCGTCCTGGATGGTCAGGGGGTGCTCATCGGCAAAGACAGGAGCTATAACTAAAGCCCAGCTCAAAACCAATGTAGAAAAAATTATTTTTCTCATCTTATTTGTTTATGTTTGGTTTGGGTTCATTGTCATTGGTGATAGCTGACTGAATAGAGTTCAAAAGCAGCAGCGACTATAAATTTTAGTCTTTAATTGGATGAATTACTTACAGACGAGGGAAAATAACCCTTTATAAGGGTTGTCCGTTTTGAGTTGTTTGCCGGCTTCCACAGGAGCCGTGAATACCCCTCGGGGGCACGAGCCGACTAAGTCCAGCGTTACGCGAATGGTTTTTTTCATTGCCCCTGCGGCGAGCAGTTAGCGCATCTGGTGGATGCTTTGGTGGGCCACCCACATGCCGAAGAAGAAGAGGGCGAGTAGCAACCAGCCCCACCATTTGATCTTTGCCTGCCGTTGGGCGTTCTTTTTGTTTATGTAACCCATTCTTGAGTTTTCCTCTCTGGTGATTCTCCGTTATACTAGCATTATGGATAAAACTGGACAGTTGCTGGAAGATTTGAAGAACGAAGACCCCGCCGTTCGCGAGAAGGCCACACGTGACTTATGGATTCTCTGGCACCAGCAGGAGGGCATGGAGTTGGAACGTGAACTCAACGAAGGAACCGAGTTGATGGATCAGCAAAAACAGGATGAGGCTTTGATCGCGTTCCAGATTCTGGTCGAGAAATGCCCTGATTTTGCGGAAGCGCATAACAAGCTGGCTACTCTATTGTTCATGATGGGGCAGTATGATGAAGCGGTTAAGGAATGCGATGAGGTGTTGCGACGAATCCCTCACCATTTTGGTGCCTTGAACGGAATGGGCATGTGTCTCTATGAGTTGAAACGGTTTGAGGAAGCTATATTGGCTTTCAAACTGGCTCTCGAAGTTCAACCCTATGCTCTGATCAATAGAACGTATATCGCCCGCTGCCGAGCCAACCTAAACTAGCCGGGCAGGCCCGGCGGCCAATGAAAACCACCACATGACAAGCTACCAGCGTGACGCTGGAATCGACTGGAACATCTTGCAGACACCACGAAGCGCCGTGCAATGGCTATTTATTATCGCTGCGCTTAGAATCCATTTCTTCTGCTATATCTAGGGCGGTACGGAGGAAGAGCCTGCCGGCTTTTTTTAGTCTGTCTTTCTGTGTTTTGGTTCCACTCTCCATAATATCCTGTGAGATATTACCGAGGATCTGCATTTCGAGGCTCTCCATAACTTGCGGGTTTTGTATTTTGCTTTCTTCCGGTTTATTGCCGTAGGGGGTGGGTTGTTCGAAAAGTAACTGACCTGCCGGACCCAGATCGCCTGTTCCTTCTTCGAGATACTTTTTGACCTCCGTCTTGTTGAATTGGTGGTCGGGGAACTTTTTACCCAACTCTTCTTGAAACACATCACAGATACTCAAAAGAATATCAGGATCTTTGCGTTTGGGACTTTCCTCTGATTCCCAGGAGACAGCTGTTTTGTAGGAGGAATTGGCGCGCGCGGCCAAATCTTTCAATGTCAGCCCCAAGCCTTTGCGCATTGCCATTTGGCGAATGCGAAATTTGTCAAACATAGAGGAGGTCATATAATAACCTTAGGGTTACTTTTATCCATTGACAGTCGTCATTATAGTGCTATATTTCCATGTGTAGGGTGGTTTTGGGTTCTATAAGAGTAGAATTATCCCAGTAAAGTAGTGTGTTGTCAACGACTTAAGACTTAGTTCGTGTTGAGATGTGATAATTTTATAGGTTAGAGGATAGTGCTATGGAAAGCAAGATCGAAGGGATGGGCCAGCGTATTCGCAGTTGGAGGAAGGATCAGGGCATAAAGGGATATGAGTTGGCGCGGCGTTTGAATATCTCCAGTGGAAGTTTGTCGGAAATCGAAAGAGGCAAAAACCTTCCATCAGCTTCAACTCTCGCATCCATTCATCTGAACACAGATTTGAACGTAGGATATGTTTTAACCGGTCAAATTCTCGGTAAACAACCTGTTGCCCCACAACCCTTAATTGTGGAGGTGGATGACAAAGTTTTCCATGTGGTTTTACAAAAGAAAAAATGAGCGGAGAACCACTATTCTAGATAGCGGTCAGTTTATATTGAAGTGCCCTTAAAATCTAAAAGTCCCATAGCTTTATAGCGTTTGACATCGTTATCATTTTTGCAGCTTTGTAAGAGTTTGGCTTGAGCCTTGAGTCTATCCTGTCTGGACTGTAGCCAGTTCTCAAGCGTCCCTGAAAGTTCCTCAAGCTGTTTGGCAATGGGTTTGACGGAGTTTTCTTTGTCGGCTTGTGGATGTTTTACTTTCGACATGTTTTTATCCTTTAGCTTAGAGTTTAAAGTCAATTCGATTCGGCCTTCAACGGATCATATTCACATATAGAGCAAAAGGCATGCCGGAATGGTGCAAGTCTTTTAAGTATTTGTTTTTAAAAGAGAATATTTTTGTCTGAAATTGTTTCTGCACTATTTGAGTGATTAAATTTACATTTCTCTTGTTGATGCGCATATTAATTTTTACTGCAATTAAGGGAAACCTTTAAGAATTGTTTCGCTGACTTGAGGTGAAAGCGTCTGATAATGGCGGGATATTACGCTAATACACTCTCAACTCTCTCAAGAGCCAAGTTGAGTTCTTTTCGTCCTATTGTATTATTGACCAATGATCAGCAGAGCTATGTAAGGAGTAACACTGAAAGCCAGAAAGACGATTTTGAATATCGCCAGGAAAGAGTAAATCACTGTATTGAAAGTTTCTCGGGAAATGGAAAACCACTTATGGTGCATGCGATACAGGAAGTCTGGTGCAAAGATACATGTTGCGGCCCAGAAGACGAACACGGTGCCGTTGATGATTACGCACCACATAAAAAACGCTGTCAGAGTTTGAATGTCCATGATATTCGTCCATGCCTGATTTGATATTAGGCGGGTCACGTCAAGACGGATTCAATCCGCTCAAGGGCCCAATCGAGTTCTTCTTTAGTGATTACTAGAGGTGGAGCGAAACGGATCACGTGTTTATGTGTCTCTTTGCAGAGGATGCCTTTCTCCATTAAAGCTTCGCAGAACTTCCTTGCACCACCGGCAGACTTCTTCAATTCCACCCCAATCATTAGCCCCATACCTCGCACTTCTTTCACGTAAGGGGAGGGGATTCGTCTAATGTTTTCCTTTAAGTGATGACCCATAACTAATGAATTTTCAATAAGATTTTCATCTATTATTACTTTCAGTGCTGCCCGGGCAACAGCGCAGGCGAGGGGGTTACCCCCGAAGGTGCTACCATGATCACCGGGTTCGAAAACAGACAAAGCTTCCTTATTTGAGAGCACGGCGGAGACGGGGTAGACTCCGCCTGAGAGTGCTTTGCCCACCACCGTGAGGTCTGACTCGATGCCCTCGTGTTCTTCAGCAAATAATTTTCCGGTTCTGCCGAGTCCTGTTTGGATTTCGTCAAGAATGAGTAGAACGTTATAACGGTCGCAGATCTCACGCACCTTTTTCAAGTACCCGGTAGGTGGGACGATGATTCCCCCTTCGCCCTGAATGGGTTCCACGAGAAAGGCAGCAGTATTCGGGGTGATGGCCCATTCGAGGGCTTCTGCATCCCCAAAGGGAATGGTGACGAATCCCGGAGTAAAGGGACCAAATCCGTCGCGATATTGTAGTTCTGAGCTGAAGCCAACGATGGTGGTGGTCCGGCCATGAAAATTATTAGCACAGACGATAATTTCGGCCATGTTATCGGGGATCTCTTTAATCCTGTACCCCCATTTACGGGCGGCTTTGATGGCAGTTTCGACGGCTTCGGCACCGCTGTTCATCGGCAAAACACTGTGTGAATGGGTCATTTCGCAGATTTCTTTATAAAAAGGACCTAACTGATCGGTACGGAAAGCCCGGGAAACCAGGGTAAGCTTTTTGGCTTGTTCGATCAAGGCAGTCAGAATGCGGGGATGGCAGTGCCCTTGGTTGAGGGCAGAATACGACGCCAGCATATCCAGATATTTTTTGCCTTCCACATCCCAGACCCAGACGCCCTGGCCCCGGGCCAAAACGACATCAAGGGGCTTATAATTGTTCGCCCCAAACTCATTTTCGAGATCAATAAAACTTTGTGCTTTCGAATATGTGGTGGTGGAGTCCATGATAAATACCTTATAAATTCTGATTGTTTCTTAGTAGTAACTTAGGTCCAGAACTGGGTCTTTGCCACCCAATCCCGGGAGAGGGAATAGGCTTTGATTTTTAAATGGTTTCAGATATAATACTGCTTTCCAAAAACCCATTTCATATTGAGAACAAACTATGAGTATTGACGATAAAGAGTTAGAAGATTTCATGCCTGCCTTGGAGCTTGAATGGACCGATGAAGCTCAGACCCGCATGAAGAATGTTCCGTTTTTTGTCCGCAAGAGCGTTGTGCGTGGCATTGAGAATTATGCAAAGGACAAGAACATCGCAGTGGTCGATGATGGCGTGGTTTCACGTGCCCGGCAGGAACGTGAGGGTGAAGCTATGGAACTGGCCAAGAAAAAACGCGAAGAGGCTCAAAAAGCTAATGGTGGAGAGCCACCTGTTCAACGTCAATATGTCAGTTTCACTTTTTATAAACTCGATCCTGCATTTCGCAGACTGCCTCAGGAAGAACGCGACAAAGGCATGAAAGAGTTTATCGATGTTCTCGAGGAATACGACAATAGTTCCGATATGATATTGCTCTGTTACTCCATGGTTGGGATTCGTGGCGATGTCGATATCATGACATGGCGCATCTGCTACAGCATGGAAGAGTTCCAGAAAATGACCACCCGTCTGTTGCAGACCGGTTTGGGAAAATATTTGAACGTTCCCTATACTTACCTGTCTATGACCAAACGATCCATGTATATGGATTTCATTAATCCAGAGCATGAAGAAGATCGTACGCATATCATCCCAGGTAAGGCGAAATATCTTTTCATTTATCCTTTCGTTAAAACACGCGAATGGTATCTGCTGACTCAGTTCACCCGTCAGGGAATTATGGACGAGCATATTTTTATCGGTAACAAATATCCTTCTGTAAAATTGAACACCACCTATAGTTTTGGTATTGATGACTACGAGTTTGTGGTGGCTTTCGAATCTGATTCTCCCGATGATTTCCTCGATTTGGTGCAAGAGTTGCGAGAAACAGAGGGAAGTCGGTACGTGAAAGAAGATACCCCCATTTTCACCTGTATCGCTATGTCTATTGAGGACACAGTCAAAAGCTTGGGCTGCTAGCCCCCCCACTCGGCGAGGGGCCAGTGAGTAATAGCCTTCTGACGAGCAACGAGTTGTCTCGACTGATTAAGCTATTCTGAATGTTGGTTTATAGTACCCTCTTTTAGAGGGTTGCTGGGTGAATGAACCCCTGTCTCATTCTCTTCCAAGGATCAACTTATGAAGTCGGTCACGATTCTTATTTTGCTGGTTTTAGTCCTTCTAGGGTCTCTTATATTTATGGAGTCTCAGTTTGAGGGTATTAGTAAAGAGCAGGGCAATGCAATCCTCGAAGAACTAAAATCCATCCGGCAGGAACTCAATCAGGTAAAACAAAAAGGCCCACAAGCCAAGGCAAGGCCTGCTCGACCTACTTCGGCTAGTGTTTCGACAGTGGGGAATCCTGTGCTAGGGGGCTTGAAAGCACCCGTTACGATTGTGGAATTCACTGATTATCAGTGTCCGTTTTGCCAGGGGTTTTATTCCAGAGCGTATAAAGAGTTGAAGAAGCAATATGTCGATACTGGAAAACTGCGCTTTGTCCTGCGCGATCTACCCCTGCCAAACCATCAGTATGCCAAACCCGCCGCCATTGCTTCCCACTGTGCTGGGGAACAAAATAAATTCTGGGAAATGCACGATGCCCTGTTTGAAGGGGGAGGGAAACTAAACCCCGATGATATTCTCGGTTATGCAGTCTCTATTGGGCTGCAAGAAGATCCGTTTAAAACCTGCTTAACCTCTGGCAAATTTAAAAGTGATATCAATCAGGATTTGCAGGATGCCAGAAATGCTGGCATTAGAGGTACTCCCGCCTTTGTAATAGGGAAGACCACCGATGATATGGTGACCGGCATCCTCATCGCTGGAACCCGCCCTTTTATCGCGTTCAAACAAGAAATCGATAAACTTATTCCTGCAAGATAGACTTTCTCTAATAAGCAATCCTTAGGCTACCAGCAAAAACTATTATCCTTCAGGTGCAGGAATAATATCAGGTGTGTGCTGCTTTTCGCGGCTCGCGACTAGGCGCCGAGAAGTTCGGGCGGTTTGGTGAGGACAGGTTCTTCTTCGGGGGGTACTATTGCCGGGGCAGGGCTGTTTTTTAACATTTTCAATAAATGGGCGAGGGTAGACTTTAAGTCTTTGCGGTGTACCACG
The DNA here is from genome assembly GCA_029261455.1 of Nitrospinaceae bacterium. Classification (GTDB taxonomy): domain Bacteria; phylum Nitrospinota; class Nitrospinia; order Nitrospinales; family VA-1; genus LS-NOB. Next base: position 32,037 of record JAJDBH010000168.1, on the reverse strand, counting down.
TTATCGATGAGACCATGTTCCAATAAAAACTCTGCTCTTTGGAATCCATCTGGAAGTTTTTGTTTAAGAGTTTGTTCGATGACACGCGGTCCGGCAAACCCTATCAGGGCACCCGGTTCAGCGAGGATAATATCACCAAGCATGGAAAAACTGGCGGAGACACCGCCCATAGTCGGATCTGTAAGGATAGAGATGTAAGGAATTTTCTGATTGCTCAGTTGGCTGAGTGCAGCAGAAGTTTTAGCCATTTGCATGAGTGAAAAAATACCCTCCTGCATTCTTGCGCCGCCAGAACAACTTGCGATGATCAAAGCCGATTTGTTCTCCATTGCTCGTTCGATAGCGCGGGTGATTTTTTCTCCCACCACGGAACCCATACTTCCCCCCATGAAACTGAAGTCGAATACACAGAGTTCGACAGGTAGGTCTTCTATGGTCCCGGAACCGGTAATCACGGCATCGTTGGTGTTGCCTTTTTTTGCCAATGACTTGATACGGTCCTTATATTTTTTGGTGTCCTTAAACTTTAAAGGGTCGGAGGATGTCAGCCCTTGGTCGTATTCTTTAAAGGACTCCTGATCTATGAGTTGATGGATTCGTTGCCGGGTCTCTAGTCGGAAATGGTAATCGCAATGCGGGCAGACCTTCAGGTTGGTTTCCAGCTCTGCGATAAAAATCTGTTCTTTACACTTTTTACATTCAACCCAGAGATCTTCATCCTTAGCAGTTTTTTTTCCGCCAATTCCTGCCTTGATTTTATCTATCCATGACATCTATAAGTTTCTCCAGCTCACTCCTGTATCTTCAGGGGTGAGACTAATATTTTTATGAGTGATCAGAAAATTTTGCTGGTTTGACAGACCCCCACCTTAGTGGGAACTGTTTACTGGAGGAGGGGATGTCTCTTTAGACTCAGCCTCCTGTTTTCTATTTGCTAATAACAAGCCTATCGGGCCGATAACAGCGTAAGTGATACCCAGAATAAATAAGGCGACTCGCGGTATCGTCGCCAGAACATAAATAAATAAGATTACGAATAGAAAACGGGAGAACACCACCCGTTTTTTAAATTCAAATTGTTTGAAGGCGGGGTATTTAATATTGCTGACCATGAGGAATGCCAGAGTATAAACCACCATCACCATTATGAATGGATTCATACGCGTCGCAAATAGGTCTTCAAAAGCAATAACGATGGATGCTACCACCACTGCCGCCGCTGGACTTGGCAAGCCGATGAAATGCTGACTGCGGGTTTCGGGTTTGGTCACATTGAAGCGAGCCAGTCTTAAAGCAGCACATAGCAGGAACAGGAAAGCCGCCATCCAACCTAATCGACCAAAGGGTTTTAATACCCATGAGTAAGCGAGGAAGGCAGGGGCCATACCAAAGGTGATGATGTCTGCTAAAGAATCGTATTGTTCGCCGAATGCGCTGGTGGTTTTAGTTAACCGGGCGATGCGGCCATCGAGCCCGTCAAAAATCATTCCTATCGCGATGGCCCATGCGGCGTAATAAAACTGTTCATTCAACACCGCGACAAAGGCGTAGAAACCACAGAACACGTTTCCTGTGGTGAATAAGCTGGGCAGAATATGAATGCCTTTTTTAGGTTCCATACTATTTTAAATATCCAATAATGGAGCTTCCTCCGCTAACAATATCTCCGATGGCGACTTTTATTTCTGTACCTTCAGGGACAAAGACATCCATGCGTGAGCCGAAACGGATCAGGCCATACCGCTGTCCTCGTTGATAGTCATCGCCTTCTTTTGCATAGCATACAATCCTGCGAGCAATCAATCCGGCGATTTGTTTCACTAAAAGTGTAACATGACCATTATTCAATAGGATAGCGCTTTGTTCGTTATCCAGAGAAGCCTTGTGGCTGGCCGCATTTAGGAACTTTCCCTTGTTATAGCGGTAGGCCAGAATTTTCCCGGCGATGGGTACACGATTGACATGAACGTTAAACACGTTCAGGAAAACACTGATTCTTGTATAGCCTTCTTTTTCAAGCAGGGGGTCCTGTTCTGGCACAATCTCAACGATTCTGCCATCCCCGGGTGAAACAATGGCATTTGGGTCTTCGGGTATATCCCTTTCAGGGTCACGAAAAAACCAGGTGACGAAAAGTAATAGCCCGCCAAAAAGTCCGGTGGCCCAGAACCAGGATAGAGCACAGAATCCCCAGGTGAAAACAACAAGGGGAATGATGAACATATACCCCTCTTTAGCAATTGGAATGCGCATAGTATATTACTGCGCTTTCTTGCCAACGAAAGGCATCATCTTTCTGAGCTTTTCTCCGACCACTTCGATACGATGTTCTTTGTCCCGTGCCAGTCGAGCATTAAACATTGGGCGGTTAGCCATGTTTTCCAGAATAAATTCTTTAGCAAAACTTCCGTCTTGAATCTCGCCAAGAATCTTTTTCATTTCATCACGAGTATCTTGAGTGATGATGCGTGGCCCACGTGTTACGTCGCCATATGCGGCAGTGGTACTGATGGAATAACGCATATTGCCGATACCGCCCTCATATATGAGGTCAACGATCAGCTTGAGTTCGTGAAGACACTCGAAATAAGCCAGGTCTGGATTGTATCCGGCATCTACGAGAGTGTCGTATCCAGCACGGATCAATTCGGAGACACCTCCGCACAAGACTGCCTGCTCACCAAAGAGATCGGTTTCAGTCTCTTCCTTAAAATTTGTTTCGAGGACACCTGCACGGGTTCCACCGATGCCCTTGGCATAAGCGAGGGCAATCTTTCTGGCATTTTTGGTGACGTTCTGATGGATCGCCATTAGACAAGGAACGCCTGCACCCTGCTCATAAGTTCTTCGGACCAGATGACCGGGGCCTTTTGGAGCGACCATGAATACATCGACATCTTTGGGAGGAACAATTTGGCCAAAGTGAATATTGAATCCATGTCCAAACGCTAGAGCCATGCCTTTTTTCAAGTTAGGCTCGATGTCTTTTTCATACATGGCCTTCTGCTTGTCATCAGGAATGAGGATCATCATGATATCGGATTTTTTAGTGGCTTCCGCAACGGTCATGACGTTCAGTCCATCCTTTTCAGCTCTTTTCCAGAAATCGCTGCCTTTTCTGAGTCCGACAACGACTTTCATTCCACTATCGTGCAGGTTTCTGGCATGGGCATGGCCCTGGCTACCGTAACCAATAATGGCAATGGTTTTCTTTTTTAAGATTTTGATATCCGCATCTTTGTTATAAAGAATCTTCGACAAAACAGTTCTCCTTATCTTTGTGCAAAATTAATTGATCGATTTATTTCCGCGACTGATAGCTATTCTTCCAGACCGGACAATTTCCTGGATTCCCAACGGACTCAACATATCCAGAAAGCCGGTTAATTTTCCTTCATCGCCAGTGATCTCGATGGTATATGTGCTGGGGCTCACATCGACAACCTTGGCCCGAAACAGATCAACAATTCTAAGGATCTCTTCTCGGACTCGAGCTTCAGCGTTCATTTTTATTAATAGTAATTCACGATCAACAAAACTCTCTTCTGTCAGATCAACGACTTTGATGACATCGACCAGTTTGTTGAGTTGTTTGGTGACCTGTTCAATTTTAGCTGTGTCACCTCGGGTGACTATGGTCATGCGGGAAACTGTCGGATCAGAGCTTTCCGCGACATTGAGGCTCTCAATATTGAATCCACGGCTACTGAAAAGACCTGATACGCGAGACAGAACACCGAAACGGTTGTTCATTAATACAGAAATGGTATGCTGCATTTTCTTGGAATCCGGGTTTAAGGTTCGCCCTAACCACTTATGGGGATGGGTTTTTTAAAAACTCTTATAGTAGCAAAATCAACGCTTTTTTACTAATAAGAATTGCTTTTGAGGGCAAAAAGAGTGCCCCGTCGAGAATAATCATGGAATTCCCTATAAGTAAGGTTTTGCCTCGTGTGAAAAAGGCAGTTCGTGGTTTTCGAACCCCTAGTGTGACCGTCATCAGCCAGAAGAACGACCCTTTTGCGGTGCTGGTCAGTTGCATTATCAGTTTGCGAACCCGAGATGAAGTCACCGAACCCGCCTCGGCCCGGTTGTTCAAACTAGCTAAAAATCCGGCCCAGTTAATGAAACTTTCCAACGCAAAAATAGAAAAGGCTATCTATCCAGCTGCATTTTTTCGTAACAAAACTCAATCGTTGAAAGAACTATGTAAAGACCTGGTGGATAATTATGAGGGGAAGGTTCCCGATAAGCTGGAAGAGTTGTTAAAGCTAAAAGGGGTAGGGCGCAAAACCGCTAACCTGACTTTGATTCTGGGGCACGATAAACCCGGAATCTGTGTCGACATCCACGTCCACCGCATTTCAAATCGTTGGGGTTATGTGAAAACGAATACTCCGGATGCTACTGAAATGGTATTGCGGGAAATACTGCCACGTCGTTACTGGAAGGGGTACAACGATTTGCTGGTTACCTTTGGCCAGAACATCTGTAAACCAGTCTCACCATTTTGTGGGTTGTGTGCGATTGCCGATGCCTGTCCCAAAATTGGTGTTACCACTCGGCGTGGAACCAATTAACATCAATTCTTTCACCATGGGACAAAGAAACTAATTGACACATTTACGGCGGTCCAATGTGGGCAGAGTATTTAAGTGGCTATCAACAATTAGGAGTGGCGAGGCAGGGATCATTGCGATCCTGCACCAGTTATTTGGCAAGGCCGAGTTATCGTAAACCCAGGCTCAAGGTGTCTAGAAAATCTGAACATATCAGTTTATGAAGTTTTTCTATGGCTTTTGAATTGTTATATATCTTAATTTTTTAGGTACATTTGTTTCGATCAAGACTTTGGTATCCATAATTTTTTCATTCAGATCGGGTACGTTTCCTTCACCGTTTGATTTGGCAATATTCCAGGCACGTACTCGTACGATATATTCCCCATCAGGAAATGCTCCTGTATCCTCTAACTCCCAGTGATTGGTATCGTCACCACTCAGGTTACTGACAACAAACGAGGTGTGTTTGTTTTTATTAACATCGGTGTAAAGAGAAGCTGGTCCGTTAGTTGGCGGTACATAATAAGGCCGATGAGCTATCAGTTGTTTGTCCCGATTGATCGATAGCAACGAGTCATAGGTATGCATAATGCTTTGTGCTTTGTATTCTCCGGCTCTTTTGCCGCCAATATTAATAACGGGGCCGGATGGTGTATCGCCAGCAATAAGAATTTTATAAACGGTGTAAGAAAGTTTATGAATTCCAGAGGCACTATTGGAATTTTGACCAAATGAAGCGGTGGTAATGACAATGTCGACACCCTTGTCTTTGGGGATATCCATGGTGCCTTGGTTGTTTTTGATATTGTCGGCAATAAATTTTTTATTACCTTTAGTTGTTACCTGTGTGGATCCCTCTTGAGCAAATAACCTGAAATGGCTGATAGCAGGGGGCTTACTATTCTTATAACGAAACACAGACAAGGCGTTCCTTAGGTTTGTGCGACTTCTAAAGCCAGCCGTTACGCTGTCGTAATAAGTAACATGAAGATCGGGACCCGTTGCATTGCCAATTGGAAATCGGCGGTTGTAATAAAAAGCCGGATACCATTTATTATCAGTCGGGTTTTGCCAAACACCTTTAATAAATTTTTTTTTCTTTTTAAGGGTTGCCTGAATCGGCACACCACCTTTTATTACAGTGATAGGATCACCGGGATCAACAATGAAAGTTTTAGCTTTTGGGTCCCCGAGTGTGCGCGGGTCAATTGGAAGCGAGGCTGAATTGTTAAAATGATGTAGACCAAAATGACCAATTTTGATTGGTGGCATCCCTGCGTTTTTACCGACGTTGCTCGCTCCAAAAAACTGAACTTCTCCAACATCTGGAGAATACACATCAATACGACCAATTTTGAAATCTGCAGCTCCATGGCCAAACCACGTTGTTTCATCCCCTTTTGCGCCTCTGAATTCACCAAGGTTGGAATATAGTTTTTTGGGACCAAATTCTTTTTGGCGTGTCTTGAGTGATTTGCCGATAGGAGAGTCGTAAAAACTGGGGGCTTGCTAGCAAGATGACTGGGCGCTACAAAATAGAGCAATAGCAAATAATAAAATGAAATTTCTAAGTTTTTGGATACCTGACATTATTTGGCGCTCCCTGTATATTTTGCGTATATCTGTCCTTGAGAATAATGTGAAATTCTGCATACGACATTTTTATTCTAGTTCAAGACTCAAGTTGCTTTTTGAATTGAACTTATACGGAAAAGCCAGTTTATTACCATGACTAACATTTCTGTTAAAATTATAGCATGAGGGATGATTTTTTAGGGTGGGGATTTTGGGGGAAGTTCAGTAAACCAGCGCTTTGTTGCAAAACAGAAAAAAATCTCACCAACCCCCTTCGTTGAAGGGGGAGCATACCAATATCACCCGTTGATCCGAGATAACTTTTTGCTAGCCAAATAAAGCCATCGCAAGTTGGCCCCACGCCGAGTGGTTAGCCGACGGTTTTTTTCTGTAATTCGATGAGTTCTTTGATGCCTTTGTCGGCGAGTTTGAGGAGCCCGTCTAGTTGTTTGTCATCGAAAGGTTCTTGTTCGGCAGTTCCCTGAATTTCGACGTAGCCGCCGGACCCGGTTTTGACGATATTGAGGTCGACATCGGCTGTGGAGTCTTCTGAGTAATCCAAGTCGAGCATTTTCTTTTCATTGACGATGCCGACACTGATTGCGGCGACATAGTCCTTGATCGGCAGTTCATCGATCAACTTTTCTTTTTTCAACTTTTTCAAGGCCAGAACAGTTGCCATGAAGGCCCCTGTAATGGAAGCGCAACGGGTACCACCATCTGCTTGAATGACATCGCAGTCGAGCCAGATGGTGCGTTCGCCCAGTTTTTTAAGGTCGATGACTGTGCGGAGTGAACGCCCGATGAGTCTCTGGATCTCCTGAGTTCTTCCCGATAGTTTGCCACGGGATGCTTCTCGAGGACTTCGAGTATTTGTGGCAGAGGGGAGCATGGAGTATTCCGCTGTGACCCAGCCGCTATTCTTGCCTCTTAGGAAGGAAGGGACTTTTTCTTCCACCGTTGCAGCACAAATTACTTTGGTGTCTCCCATCTGAATGAGGACCGAGCCAGCCGGGTGCATGGTGAAGTTTTTAATGACTTTGATTTTTCTGCATACGTTGAAGGCGCGGCCTAGATTTCTGGACATGGTACTCCTTGAAAAAAGTAAAGGTGATAAGGTTTTGGCAAGCTGGAAATCTGAAAAGATGTAAATTAGCAGTTATGAGTCAGTTTTTCAACTGCCAGAAATATTGGTATGCATTGAACGAGAAGCTTTGGCTGGCGAAATCTGCATGGAACTATCAGAAGGCTGGCTGAGTTTCAGCAGGGCACAGCGTAAGTTACTAGCTTGTAACTTATTCAAATATTTGGTACTATCCAGATCATTCCAATTTTATAAAACTTATCGGATTTTTTTCGCAAGCTTATGGACTCCTATTTTGAAAAAGGAATCAGGCTCAAAGGCACTCTCTGGGTCAAAGGAGCGGTTCACTTTGATGGGGATTTTGAAGGAGAAATTTACTCCTCTGACCATTTCGTTATCGGAAAGTCAGGCAAAATCTTAGGCAATATCAAAACCCATAACGTAACAAATATGGGTTTTATTCAAGGTAACCTGTTTGCGGATAATAAGGTCGCTCTGATGAACGACAGCCGATTGACGGGCGATATATCCACCTACCATTTGATCATCGATGAAGGTTCAAACTTCGAAGGTCGTTGTAAGATGATCGATGAAGCCCCAAAAACCGTAAAAGAGGAAATGGAAGCCCTGGAAAGGCCTGTTCCTAAAACGGCGAAGGTTTCCAAATCCTCCAGTGCTCCGAAGTCATCTGCTTCTGCTAGCAAATCATTTTTCCCCTTGAAAAAAGCTGCTGGAATAGCTGCTGTTGTTCTGGTCATTGCTGGAGTAACTTGGCTTTACCCAAGAGAGGGAGATGAATTAGAGCCCATGATTAAGCAAGGCTACGAGCTTGTTGCCGAAAAAAGCTTCGCCGATGCTGAGATAATATTTAAAAAAGCTCTTACTGTTTCCCGTGTTGAATCTAGAGTTTATGCGGGACTGGGAGACATTTATTTTGAAGACAAACGTTACAACGATGCGTTGGCGCAGTTTCAAAGAGCTATTGACTTAAGCCCGGCAAATGGTGAGTACCGTATTAAGCAGGCAAAAACTTATTCTTCCAAGGGACAACTGAAAGAGGCAATTGAGTCTTATCAACAAGCTGTAGAAAATGATCCTAAGAGTGGGGCTGCTTTCTACAATATGGGCCTTTTATATCTGGAACAGAAGGATATGGATAAAGCTCGTGAATCTCTAAAGATGAGCGTGGGATTGGACGAGAATTCTTTTGAACCTCATGAAGCGTTGAGTCAGCTTTATTCTCAGGAAAACTTATATGATGAAGCCATTGCTGAAATTAGTGCGGCGATAAATCTTAAAAATGATAAATCCAGCCTGCACCTGACTTTAGGAAGACTTCTTTTAGAAAGCGGGAAGGAAGATGAGGCGGTGAAGGCCTTTAAAAAAGCGGCAGATTTGTTTCCGCAAAACTTCTCCGCACAAATTCGTATTGCCGATTGGTATTACACCAAAGGTATGCTTGAGGAGTCTCTTGAAACCTACAAGGTTGCAGAAACTCTTGACTCTGATAACCCTGTAGTTCAAGCCCGGCTGGGGAAAATTTACGTAGACAAAAACGACAACACAAAAGCTCAAGTGGCATTGGAAAAGGCCATAAAGCTAAACCCAAAAGACGCTCAAAGTCATTACGAGTTGGGAAGACTGGTTTCTAATGAAGAAAAATGGGGCCGCGCTCAGTCGCTATTATCTAATGCTATTTCTCTAGATGCCAGTCACGGACCTTCCCATTATGAATTGGGCATGGTGTTGCTGGGTAGAGAGAAAGTGGACGCGGCGAAAGATGAATTCCAAAAAGCTTTAGACTTGGAACCTAAAAACTCAGACTTTATTATGGGGCTTGTGCTGGCCTTGGTTGAGAAAAAAGAACTGGATAAATCGTTGGAGCTACTGCTTCCTATTTCCAAGAGCGAGAAGGGTAATCCGAAAATATTTTTTGCGATCTGCAATGTTTATACGAAGAAAGGTTACTTTACGGTTGCCACCAAGCATTGTGAAAAATCTTTTGAGTTAGACAAAAGTAATTATAAAACCATGAATCGTCTGGCCTGGTTGTACGCAAAGAAAGGCATTAAGCTTAAAAAGGCTTTTGAACTTTCAAGTCAGACTCTGGAAGCTTTTCCCAACCAATCTGGATTCATTGATACTCTTTCAGAGATTCTTTATGTTCGAGGGGAAACTGAAAAGGCGATGGCGAAAATTCAAGAAGCCATTAAGCTGAAGCCCAACAACCCTTATTACAAGCAACAACTGTGGAAATTTAAGAATGTAAAGCCTAAGTCCGCCCCTGCCGGATAACGTTTAAAGAATCCCGGCTCCCTTCAGTCCTATATAAAGAAAATAAGCCAAAAGTAAAATAGCTCCCTTTAGTTTGCCGAGGGAGTGGTTGCCAAACGCAATCATTGCCACTAAGAGCCCGGTGATAGCAGTGGTGATTAGTAAGTCTGGTTGAATGGGTTCCTTGATTTGTAAAGGATGAACGGTTGCGGTAAGCCCCAGAACCATCAGAATATTGAAGATATTACTTCCAAAGATATTTCCGATAGCCATTTCTCCATGCCCTCTTTTAGCGGCGATCAGGGAAGAAACAATTTCAGGAAGACTGGTTCCTATGGCAACGATGGTGATGCCTATGAACCATTCGCTGATCCCAAAGTGACGGGCTATACCAACCCCACCTTCGACTAATAGCTTGGCTCCTCCAACTAAAAGTACAAGCCCTATGAAGATCAGCAATGTTTGAAGAGCGGGACCTTTCCCCGCAAAGAGATTAGACTCCTCTTCTGGTTCTTCAGAAAAATCTTCCTTATGGCTGAATGACCGCCATATATAAAGGCCTAAAAGGAAAACCATGAAAAGCCCTTCATAGCGGTTGATTTCCAGATTCCAGGTGATGATCAAGATAAGAAGTGAAGCCAATAAGAGCGGAGGAGACTCTCGTTTAAGGCGGTCGGGTGCGATTGACATGGTACAGATGAGAGAGGTCAGTCCAAGTACAAGACCAATGTTAGCGATATTACTACCGATGACATTGCCCATAGCCAACTCCGAATTACCATCCAGAGCGGCAAGAATGGCAACGGCCAGTTCTGGGGCTGATGTCCCGAACGCAATAACGGTGGCACCAATTATAAAGGGACTGATCTTCAGGGAGCTAGCCAGCCGAACACTGCCAGTTACAAGAAAGTTCCCTCCATAAAATAAAAATACTAGTCCGGCGATGATCTGTATAAGGTCAATCATTTAAGCCTTAGCTGATAAAAATAATGATAGCCAATGATAGAGGCTGGAAACTGAAGAGATACCACACGTAGAAGGGAATTAGCAAGAGGTCATCAAGCCGAGACAGTCTTTGTTAGTCAGAGAGTGCCATTACCATGGAGGTACGCTGCTTAGCGTATAAATGTTTTTGAAAATCCTGCTCGGGTTAGTTTTTCCTGGGTGAGACGAGCTTTTTCGCGGTTAGGGAAAACTCCCAGCTGCACCATATATGTTTTTACAGGGACATCAGCCTTGTGCGATTCAGATAAAAAACCCTTTAAGCTCAGACGGTCCTGTGCTTTCTGAGCATCTTTAAGGTTACTGAATTGACCAACCTTAATGCTGAAGGTGTTCTTGGAAGCCTTGTAATAGGATGCGTTGAATCCTTTGCCAGTTAACTCTTTTAATATGTCATCTCCAGCCTTGGTATTGATAAAACTCCCCACTGTTACAATATGCTGGCTTGATATTTTTGATCGTGTCTGAATAGAAGGTGAAAAACCTTTGTTCTTGAGTCGCGTTAAGAGTGATTCGGCATTTTTCTTGACTCCAAATGCGCCTGCCTGAATAAAAAACTTTGAGCTTTCACTTTTTGCGATGGGTGCTATTTTTTTAGGGCTGGGTTTTGGCTTAGGGCTAGACTTTGGTTTAGGGCTTGATGAGGCCTTAACAATTCTAGGCGCTTTCTTTACTTCTTTGACCTTGGTTGGAGGCTTAGTGCTCTTAGCTTTTGGAGGAGTGAGGAATGGATTCTCAAGAGGTTGTGTTGAACTTAAAGACTGCGGTATCGGCAAGTTGGAGCCACTTGATCCATCTTCTACCACGGGAACCTGTTTGGCTAATCTTTCTTCTGCTGTTTCTGGCTTGTTTGCCGATGTATCCTTTGCAGATTTAACAGGCGTAATAGGGCTTTGATGATTGACCTGGAAATAAACCAGTGCTAACAGTGCGATGCCGGTCATGGAGATAGAAAACATGCGCGAATTTTTTGACCGGATTTTCTTTTCCGCTTCCATCTCTGCTTCAATTTCGGCGTCTTCAAGGAGGTCGTCAATTCGTTTATGATATTTGGTTATTTCTTTCGGAGGTTGGGTGTCTTCTTCGAAAGGCAATGTTTCCTGTTCTCTGGTTTCCAGCATGATCTATGGCCCTTGTTAGATGGTTTTTAAAATTAAAACATTCTGTTGTTTTAATTATTGGGGACAACTTCAGTTGTGAATGTTAGGATATAAAGAACAGAGGATATTTGGCTCTGTCTACCCTAAGTATTAAAAAATATATCCGATAAACCCTTAATTGTCAATAAGATAAGGAAGAGCTAGTCATGGACCTGTCGGTCAATTTAGGCAGTTTGTGTTTGAACAACCCGGTCATAGCAGCCTCTGGAACTTTTGGATATGGCTTGGAATATCGTTCGCTCGTGGACTTGAATGCTCTGGGTGGATTCTCGACAAAAGGGCTTTCTTTGCAACCTAAAACGGGCAACCCCGTACCAAGAGTGATTGAAACTTCTTCTGGCATGCTCAACGCAATTGGACTGGAGAATATCGGACTGAAGGCTTTTTTATCTGAGAAGCTACCGCAACTGGAAAACTTGAACACACGTGTTATCGTTAATTTTTTTGGTGACACAAGCCAAGAGTATGTAGAAATGGCTCAAGCTTTGTCGGCTATAGAACGGTTGGATGCTTTAGAGATGAATGTTTCCTGCCCCAACGTGGAGAAGGGCGGTTTGCAATTCAGTTCTGACCCGGAAGTTTTGACTGAGGTTGTTTCTGCTGTTCGAAAAGTGACTGAGAAATTTCTTATTGTTAAACTATCTCCTAATGTTACAGATATCACCTTGTTGGCGAAGGCCGCAGAAAATGCCGGAGCCGATGCCTTGTCGGTGTGCAACACTTTTGTGGGGATGTCTATTGATTTGAAAACCAGAAAACCTTATCTGGCCAATAGAACAGGTGGGCTTTCGGGGCCTGCCATTAAACCTCTGGCTTTGAATCTTGTGTATCAAACGGTAAGGGCGGTGAAAATTCCGGTTATTGGCATTGGCGGAATAACTAGCGGTGAAGATGCTGTAGAGTTTTTGTTGGCAGGAGCTAAAGCGGTTCAGATAGGAACTGCAAATTTTATCGACCCTGCATCCACCCTTCATGTGATTGATGGAATCCGTAAATATTGCCTGTCAAATGGAGTGAAGAATCTTTCTGAGTTGAAAATGGAAGAAGATTAACTATTCGTTCAGGTAGACCCGAGGCACCCGTTTACCGACATTGCAGAGAATTTCGTAAGCGATAGTATCCCCTTTTGTAGCCATCTCTTCCACTGCTATCAACTGATCCCCCTGTTTGCCGAACAGAACGATTTCGTCTTCTGCCTGGACATCCTGAATATCGGTGACATCGATGAGAGTCATATCCATACAAATATTTCCGATTTGGGGAGCGCGTTTGCCTCGGATGAGGACTTCCATTTTATTAGATAAACTGCGGTGGAGTCCGTCTGCATAACCAATGGGCAGGGTAGCGATGAGGCTGTCCCGTTTGGTTGTGAAGCTTCCAGAATAACTGATGGGCTGGCCCTTAGAAATAGATTTAACCAGAATGATCTGGCTTTTCCATTGCATGACAGGCTGAAACGGACTCAGGTTTTCTTTCTCATTAAGAATCGCTTGTAAGGACGGGGACGGTAGAGCACCGTAAAGGATGAGTCCAGGTCGAACCATATCGAAATGACTTTCAGGAAACTTAAACAGGGCAGAGGTATTGGCCGAATGGATTATTGGCACATCGTCATTTTGCAAAATAGTAAGTGCGGTATGAAATTTTTTGAGCTGTGCTTGGGTGATCGAAAGGTCTTCATCATCGGCGGAAGCAAAATGGGTGGAGATGCCTTCAAGCTTTAAGTTTGGTAGTTCGCAAATTTGATTGAGAAGCTCGGGTAAATTTTCAGGAGTTACTCCAAGCCGGTTCATTCCAGTATCAATTTTAATATGAACCGATACGGTTTTATTCTGCTTTTCAGCTGCTTTTGCAAGGGCCTGGGCCAGGGACAAAGTGCAAACTATTGTTGCAAGGTCGTGACGGACTAGGTCTTCTGCCTCATCGGGAAAGATACTGCCCAATACCAGGATAGGGGTGTCAATGCCACTTTGTCTAAGTTCGATACCCTCTTCAACCACCCCGGCACCGAGATAGTCTGCGCCGCATTCGACTGCAATGCGGGCACAGGGCAGGGCACCATGACCATAACCATCGGCTTTTACAACTGCCATGATTTTAATTTTTGATCCGAGGTGGTTCCTCAGGTTTTGAAAATTGTGGCGAAATGCTTGTAGATCAATTTCAGCGCGAGTGGCTCGGTGGTGTGCCATGAATGAGTAATACGGGGTTATTAATCGGTTAAGGGTCAGTGTAACATCAATGCGACAGCCGATGGCGTGGAGCCTGCTCCTACCGGGCGGGGCTCGACTATTCTCTTCTTGAGCGGCCTGTGTTGGATAAACGGCCACTTTTCTTTACTGCAGGTCCAGAAGTACGAATAGCTCGGCAACACATATTTTCTTCATCCTTGGCCTTTTTTCTCACCTGATAGGCTCGATCGCTATAAAAATTATAGGCAATAGCGTTGGTTCCGTGTTCTTCCACACACCAGTATGTGGAACCGCAACCCTCTGGGAATTTATAGTCTAGATGTACGATGTCGCCGTCAAAGTCGGTATTTTTACATTCGTGGTCATATAGATTTCTACATTCCTGGCTTTTTGGCAGTCTCCAATCATCGAAACCGGCAAACTTTTGTTCATTGAGCCATTCTATATAGTTGTTGGCACCTTTCCATGAGCACCATTTGTTGCGCATTTGGTAGCTGTCTTCCTTGGTCCAGGTCAGGTTGTACTTGGTATCAGTCAGAGTTTCATTACCGTTATCTTTAAAGCGATCTTCGTCAGACATGAGTTTTTAAAAAATAATTTTTGAGTGGAAGAGATATCATTTTGCCTGCGGGGGCACACAACATATAATATCAGGGTTAAAAAATGTGTAAATAGAAAAGCGGAACGGTTTTGCAGTTAGTATAGAGAAATATTAGCTCTATTTCCAAGCAGGCTATGCAAATCCCCCCAACCCCAAGAGGCTGGAGGGATTTACAGCGTAAACTAAACATCAATTTAATTTTATAACTCAGGAATGTTATGCCGAAAATAGAAATTCAAAGCTTTTTTTATGATTTAATTCATTGTAAGAATAAAATCCTCAGCGTTTTTGATAAATGGGATAAGAAATATGATGAGGATGAGCGGGGAGCTCTTGTCGCTGGAATCCGCGATTGCCCGGATGCAGAATTGATAACACTACTGGTCAATATTCAGAAACTGGCAACGGGCTATGAACAAATCAAGGCACTGGTAGATGAAGCCGAGCAAGCTCAGGTGGATGAGGCTTTCGTAGAAGATGATCCCGACGACGAGGACTTCTGATCAACTTGACGTAGGGTTCAATTGAGCACTAGCAAGTGGGTTGGATGCAATTGAGTATTTAACTATAATAGTTCTTTCCGATTCTAAATGGTGAGTGGCTGGTTGGTTAAAGGCGAGGGCCGAGGCCCTCTGGAATAAAACTCAAGTCAGAAGCTTTTCCTTTCATCTTCTCGACGCCTATCATTCACATCTTGCTTCAGATCCGAATGTCCTAGTTCATCTCTCCAACAATATTTTGTAGATCTGTTGCCATTTTTGCTAATTCTCCTGCGGCTTGCTGAGTATGGGAGGCACCTTCGTTGGTGCTTTGAGCTGCTTTAGCCACACTCGAAATGTTCTCGACAATTTCCTGAGACCCTCGGGAAGCCTCTGCGACATTACGAGTGATCTCGTTGGTTGTGGCTGACTGTTCTTCCACCGAGCTGGCAATGGTGTTGGAGATATCACTGATCTGCCCAATAACCGTACTGATCTCACCAATAGCCGAAACAGCACTTTCAGTATCTGTTTGAATAGCCTGAATCTTGTTGCTGATGTCTTCAGTCGCTTTAGCTGTCTGGTTGGCCAGTTCCTTAACTTCATTCGCAACAACTGCAAATCCTTTCCCAGCTTCACCAGCACGTGCCGCCTCAATTGTGGCATTTAGGGCAAGAAGGTTGGTCTGTTCAGCTATGGAGGTAATGACCTTGATGACCTGGCCAATCTCTGTCGAACTTTCGCCCAATGTGGTCACTGTTTTATTTGTGGTCTCAACCAGTTCAACCGCATCGCTGGTGACTTTGGTAGCTTGATTGGCATTATTCGCGATTTCTTTAATGCTTGCACTCATTTCCTCTGAGCCCGTAGCCACTGTTTGAATATTCTGATTCACTTGATCGGCAGCAGAAGAGACAACATTGGACTGAGCCGAAGTTTCTTCAGCATTGGCAGACATCTGCTGACTGGTAGCGGTCAACTCCTCCGAGGCTCCGGCAAGGGTCTGTGCTTTTTCTGATACTTTCTCCATTACAGATTTGATTTTTTCCTCCATCTTCTTCTTCTCAGTTATGTCTGTAGCAAATTTTATAACCTTAAAGACTTTACCGTTTAAATCCAATATCGGGTTATAGGTAGCTTGAATCCAAACTTCCTTTCCGCCTTTTCCTATTCTCTTGTATTCCCCGGAATCAAATTCCCCCCGGTTGAGTTTTTCCCAAAACATTTTATATTCATTGCTTTGTGTATATGAAGGTTCGCAGAAAACTCTATGATGCTGGCCAACTCCCTCATTCAAGGTATACCCCATAACCTTCAAAAAATTATCGTTGGCCGTAATGACAGTGCCATCCATATTAAACTCAATGGTACCCTGAGACTTGTCAATGGCATCCAGTTTCGCCTGGCTTTCAGCTGCCTCCATCTTCTGCTTAGTAATCTCGGTAGCAAATTTTACGACCTTGAAGGGTTTGCCGTTCAAGTCAAAGATCGGGTTGTATGAAGCCTGAATCCAAATTTCTTTTCCACCTTTCCCGATTCTCTTGTATTCTCCCGAATCAAACTCACCACGATTGAGTTTTTCCCAAAACATTTTATACTCATTGCTTTTTGCATAAGAAGGTTCGCAAAAAACTCTATGATGCTGACCAACCCCCTCATTCAAGGTATACCCCATAACCTTCAAAAAATTATCGTTGGCCGTGATGACTGTTCCATCCATGTTAAACTCAATAGTGCCTTGAGATTTTCCAATGGCATCTACTTTTCCCTCGTACTCGGCATTCTTCATCGTTTGTTCAGTAATATCCGTGGCAAACTTTACTACCTTTACAGGTTTATTGTGTGAATCAAAAATTGGATTGTAGGTAGCTTGAATCCAAATCTCTTTTCCGCCTTTTCCGATTCTCTTGTATTCCCCGGCATCAAACTCGCCTCGATTGAGTTTTTCCCAAAACATTTTATACTCATTACTTTTTGCATAGGAAGGTTCGCAAAAAACTCTATGATGTTGGCCTATCGCCTCTTTCAATGTATAACCCATGGCATTTAAAAAATTTTCATTGGCCGTGATGACTGTTCCATCCAAATTAAATTCAATAGTGCCCTGAGATTTGTCAATGGCATTTAGTTTTGCTTGCAATTCAAGCTGCTTTTCTCTTTCTTTCTCTAATTCAATTTGATGATTTTTCCCTTTTTCAAATAGACTAAAAAAACCTGATTTCGAAACTTGTTGTTGAGTAGCTAATCTGTTCATCTTCCTTACTCCTGTATAAATTTTTCTGAGCTTCTATTCTGCTAGGAGCTCAAATTACGTACGTAAAAACGAAAAATTATTGGAATTCCAAACTATTAACGTCCACATCAAAAACAATTGGCTTCCCTTTAGTTATAACCCGCATGAGCAGGTGAAATATTGGAAGGCAAAAAATAAGTGTGTATAGATTAACTGTAAGGTAGGCGGATATTTAAAGCAAGACTTTGTAATTGTTAAATAGCAAGTGTGACAAAATAATCAAACATAATTGATTTAGTGGAAAAGAGGCCTCAAAAGTTTAAATATTTCGACTGAGTGGCCAAATTTGGCCTTGTTTGTCATCTATGTGCAAAATAGATAAAATTTCGTTCAATCTGATTTTATTCAGTTTTCCCATGGCCTCTTTGACATATTTCGTTTACTTGGTGTACAGGAGGCCACTGGTTTAGACATTTGCCAGGGTGGGAGCGTGGTATTGGTCTGCTTTGCCAGACTGTGAATATAGGGGTTCACTCAAGCCTTATTCTATGCTTCCCTGCAAGTGTTACATTGAGCTATTTGATATTGATCGGGATGCCGGTTTTGGGGTCGAGAAGCAACCGTGTGAGAGAACTATTGCCTCCCACCCATAATGAATGGTCGGAGGCTGCTTCGATGCTGAAAATGAATTTTGATTTGAGTCCATTGATGGCAGAAAAGTTTAGAAAGGTTTTGCCGTTGAAACGGCTCAGTCCATCATTGGTGCCTATCCACAACCCTCCTGATTTATCTAGTTCCAGTGAGAGGATGAAGTTGCCCGGTAGTCCATCTTTTATGGTGAAATTTCGAAAGGTCAGGGTTTGGGTATCGAGTAGACTCAAGCCTCCTCCCCAGGTTCCTATCCACAAACGTTTTTTCTCGTCCAGTAGCATGGAGACGACATAATTTGGGCGGTAGTCCGAGGTTTGTAGATTGGGAATAGAAGGAGATGCCTGGGCGGAGTGATGCTGGCCTTGAAAGAGTGACATAATTCCCTGATTCTCTCGCTGTACTTGTTCGTAGGGTGCTCCGAGTCCATCTTTATGATTGAAGGCTTGCCATTTTCCATTTTGAAAAGAAGAGACTCCAGACTCTGTGCCGAACCAGATTTTTTCTGCGGATTCAATTTCAACAGCGTAAACCCAGTCATCGATCAAGCCGCCCTCGGTATTTTCCACTGTAAAACTTTGCCAGTTTTTCCTCTCTGAGGGGTTTCCAGTCACCCGGTTCACACCGCTCCAGGTTGCCAGCCAAAGAACATTTTTGTCGAACTCTATGTCGTAGACAAAGGCATCGTTCAAACCTTGCGGTGTGTTGAAATGGGTCCATTCATGACCGTTAAGGTGGCTGAGTCCGCCACCGTAGGTTCCAATCCACGGCAAGTTTTGTGAATCAAAAGCGATGGAAAAAATTCCATTGCTGAGTAAATGATTCTGGTTGTCGTAGACTTCATAGTTATCGTTGGCGTTAGTGTCGTAGCGGATGACTCCCAGCCCGGTCCCCATCCATAGGTACCGACCTTGAGAGGTCAGAACTTTAATGTTTCTGGTGTTTAGGTCAAAGGTTTGCTTTTTCAGGATATGAGGGTAGGGCTCCCCTGAAGTTTTGTCCGAAATCGACACACTGAAAGCACTAGCGGTGTCAACAGCGATAAAGCTAGCACCAGCACTAAAAATGAATATAATGACGAAGGTTTTAATTATAAATTTAAGAGGTCGCATGGTGAATTGTTCTCGTATCAATTTTAAAAACTATACCCCAGCTGTTTTTATATTGCTTTTGTTTTTTCTTTCGGGGTGTGAGTTATGCGACTGTGAGAAAGATATTTTAACTCCGATAAAGGTTTCGGAGAGAGATCAGAAAGAGATGGTTTTGGTTCCTTCTGGTGAATTCATCATGGGAACGGACAAGGTCGATACGGAGGGTACGCATAAAAAAATTGGCGCGGTTAAACCTCTTTATCTCGATCAGCATCCAGAGCAAAAACTCTTTTTGGGACCGTTCTATATGGATCGTTATGAAGTGACCAATGCAGAGTATTTAAAGTTCCTCACAGCCACTCAGTTCACTGACCGGCCTGCCCATTGGGAGGACGGCAGTTTCCCTGAAGAGCAAGCTTTGCATCCAGTCACACAAGTTACTTGGTGGGAGGGATGGTCTTATTGTATGTGGGCGGGAAAACAACTCCCCACAGAAGCGCAATGGGAAAAGTCAGCTAGAGGTCCAGATGGTCTGCCATATCCGTGGGGAAAAGAGTTTGTTAAAGGTAAGTCAAACCTGGGTATTGATGGAGACCGAAAAACTGCATTGGTTACCGCCTATCCTGAAGATGTTAGTCCGTATGGAATTTATGGCTTATCGGGCAATGTTATGGAATGGACTCTGGACTGGTATCTTCCTTATCCCGGAAACACAAAGTCGAATTCAAGGTTTGGTAGAGAGCTGAAAGTCTTGAGGGGAAATGGGTTCCAGAAGGCAGGGCATTATTTTTTGGATGCCTATCGTTTTGCATTCACCCGCACCGAGGCCAACCCGAATGATTTTTTTGAGAATGTGGGATTCCGGTGCGCGTCGGAAATTATCATTGAAGAGAAATAAGCAGTTGTTCAGGCCAGGATGGTGTTTTCCAGGTTTGCTCCCTTGGTGATCGCTTTCGCAATGTTAGCGTCCACCAGATATGCGTCTGCAAGGTTGGCATTAGTGAAGTTGGTGCCATGTAAATTGGCTTCCAGAAGAAAGGCATTTTTAAGATTGCCTCCCTCCATATTGGCGTAAGTCAGGTCGGACCCTTCAAGGTTGGCCTCTTCCCAAACAATCTCTTTGCATTGAGCGTCTTTTAACTCCACGCCAATCAGGTTTGCGTTGCTCAAATTTACATCTTTAAAGGTGCAGGAATTAAGATCCGCATATTTAAGGATGGAACCTTTTAAGTCCACTTCGGTCAACTTGGAAAAGCTGAAGTCGGAACCTCGTGCATTGATGCCTCCCAAGCGAGATTTATTGATGACAACTTGTTTCATAAAAGTGTACATCATTCGGGCAAATGCCAGATTACAGTTATCTATAGTGGCGGAATAAAAGCTGGCATGGCCCAGGTTTGCTCCCTGGAAATCACAGTCGGTTATTTTGGTTTGAGAAAAATCGCAACTAGTTAGATTGGCATTTTTAAAATTACAATCTATTAGAGTGGAACCTTCAAAATTGACCCCTTCAAGGTTCGTTCCCGTAAAGTTCAGGTTTTTAATCTTGGCGTTTTTCATAGACGATTTTTCCAGTGAAGCCTGGGAAAAGTCTATTTCGCGTAGTTCGGAATCGTCTATATTTGCCTCAACCAACGTGGCATAAACAAAGCTGGCACCATTGAGGCTCATGCCTTTTAAGTCGAAACCGCTGAAATCGGCCCCATCCTGCTTGGGCTCTTTCAGAACTAATGTGATCATCTCATCAACGTTTGACATTTATTCCCTCTGTTGCGATGGTGGTAGGAGCGCGTTCATGTTCCGCTGGATTTTTTGCGGATTGACCCTGTCATGAATCCCAATGATACCTACTCGAATTGACCTGCCCAAAACACCCTCCATATCTGTTCTCATGCTCAGTTTTGCTGCAAGTGGAGTGAGAACGAGGTTGGCCAGCATGAGGCCATAAAAAGTAGTGATCAACGCAGTAGCCAGAGCAGGGCCAATAGTTGATGGATCGTCAATATGCATTAACATCTGTACCAGACCGATCAGGGTGCCTGCCATACCAAATACAGGGGCTTGAACGGACATGAAACGTAAAACCTTTTGCCCGGAATTGTGCCGGTCGAGCATAGCGTTCATTTCCCGGTCCATAAGTTCGTGAATCTCTTTAGCATTGTAGCCATCCACGATCATTGCTATTCCGTTTTTCAAAAAACGGTTATCTACTTTGCCTTCTTCATTTTCCAGTTGTTTCATACCGCCGGAACGATATTTAGAGGCCAACCTCATGATGTCATCGACATAATCTTCGGGTTCATAAACGCCAGGTTTGAAGGCATTGTATAAAACCGGCATCAGTGTGGTGATCTTCTTTGCAGGAAATGCGATAAAAGCTGTTGCTATTGAACCTCCCACTACGATCAGGCCACTGTTGATATTGATGAAAACCCCTGCATCTCCACCACGAACGATTGCCACAGCAATGAGAAAAATCCCTGCAAGGACTCCCATCAGGGTGCCAGTGTCTATTCCTGTATCCTGACGTTCTTCCTGAGCAACGTTTGCGGCTGTGCCTTGTGCTTCTTGAGTTGCTGTGGCCATAGAATTTGATCAAACTGAGGTAAAAAGCTTTAGAATTAACTGGCGGCTTTTCCCATGTGAGCCGTGGCTCGAATCTTTAATGAACGCGATATATAGTTGTTCAGCCAATGTATCTGTAATATTTCTTTTCGGCCGCTGGGGATGTAAACCTTAAGAAAATCCAATCTTTCAACCCTTTCCGGGCTCATTTGGGCGCTCAGTTCGGTGATGCATCGAGGCATACAGTTTAATCCTGCATACGATTTGCAAAAAAGTTCACCCCATGAGGTCAAATAAATAGCGGTGATACTTTTGGTCCGTTCGATTCGTTTGTTGATAAATTGATTTAATTCATCGTTGTTTCTGCAGTCTCTGATATTTCCCATAGTGATTTCTGGTGGCGGAGGATTGCCAAAGTCCACTAGCAGGAATAACTGGTTGATTTTTGCATCGCCCAGTAAATCTTCATTAGACAGCGCCGCGATGTTGACGGACTCGATAAAGTTTTTGAGTATCTTTAGTAGTGCAATCAAATCATTTTCTTTGATGCTGTCCCCTTCAGATCTTAATAAAACTTCAGTTTTTTCACTGTAAAGATTGTTGAAAACGGTGAAAGCCAGAAGGAATGGAAGGGTTGAAGATTTCCTGATAATATCCTCTTTGTCAATTTGCTCCAGAAAAGCCCGGGTTCTGCCTCGAACAAGGTACCACTCTGGTTTGTCGGTCCTACTTTTCTGTTCCAAAATAAAAGTCAATTCATTTTCAGCAGTTTTACCATCGACCAAAGCGCCCAGGTTATCAACTTTGTTGGGAGCGGCTCTGTAGAAACTGAAAAGCTTTCGACCCAAAAGATGAGTGTCCTTCTCGGTGATCAAACTTTCGCTGGGATCAAGGGTCTTGTTCTTTTCAGAAATATTTTTATAGGAAGCCATCAAAATTTTATTGATGCGGTTTCCCAAGTCTACCTTGTGCATCATTTGCCAGTTGGAATACTGATTCAGTTTTTCAATTTTCTCTGCACTCCATCCCCACTCTTTAAGCATTTTGATCAGGGTGCTCTTTCTCCAAATATCCGACCCTTTTTCGTATTCATCTGCGGTGACCTGGGTGCCCACCTTCAAGTAGAAGGCATGTCTCAACGCATCGACTTCTTCTTCTGATTTTGATTCCGTAAAAAACTTTTGTACTCGTTCAAACATTCCCAGATAGGGGTCTATGTCAAGATAAGGGATATCGTTAAAGTATTTGTCTTTGATTTGATGGCATAGCAGGTTCGATTTCGTGTCACCAAACATGTATTCTTCTAAGACCCCCATTTTCATGAGCGTCTTGAAAGGCGATTTGAAAGATTTGATAAGAGCCCAAATTGATCCACCAAAAAACTCTCCCTGAGAGATATCATCAACATTACCCATATCGATGAACTCTTCTTTTTTGAGCAGGGTTTTCCCGGTTAGTAACTTTTCATATAATTCGTAATATCGATCGTCATCACAATCTACCGGAGCAATCAGCCAGAATGGTATTTTTCCGCTGACAATGATCATGGTTCGATACATTTCTTCTTTCAGGAGTTTGGCCAGAGCGGATCCAGTGCTTTCACTGTCACTTTCACCGAAGATATTGTTTTTAACTTCTTCAAAATCATTAATGAAAAAATGGGTCTCAAGTTTAAAGTTGTCCCAGGTCCATGTTTCTATCAAGTTCAGCTTTTTTTGAAACAGTTTCATACTTTCTTCGGTGAAATCTTTTTTGTCTACCAGCAGGGTGTAATCGAGATCAGATTTTTTGGTTTGAGCAATAGAGCCGACACTGCCCATGAGCAATGCGGTGTGGATGACTGGCTTCAGTTCAGGATTTCTGCGAATGATGACGTCCGGGAACAATTTTTCAGCGGCTACTTGTGATTCCCTGTCCAAATTGAAGTTATGAATGCCGCAGGGGGGGGCACCTTCAAAATAACCGGGCAGGCCTTCCTGGTGAACGTGAAGCAGGCGTGGAGCAACCAGAAAAATCAGGCGGTCAATTTCAGAAAGGGTGATCAAGTTTCGATCTATTTTAAATCTGTTGAACATTAAAAAATCCTGCCGGTTCGAAAAAAGCATTTCCTCATCTGTTTTATTGAGTACTTTTTGAGCCTTTTCAATGGCTTCTTTCGATATCTTTGGCGCAATATCAGGTTTTTGGGGAGCCTCATCTAAAATAGGAGCTTCCGTCTGGCTGATGTTAGGTTTTTCAGTTGATTCCATAACTAAAGAACGTTGGTTTTAGGATTTATTAGTAATTTTACTCTAAAAACTGTTAAAAAACTGCCTCAAAATAGAACAGGCCCCAATGGTTATTTAGCAGGTTGTTTCAAACTCAAACTAGAAGCTTCGTTTTTCCCCCGTGCTGGAGTTCTTTTCCTCGGTTTTTTGGCCTCATCTTTCGCAACTTCAAGTGCTTTCAAGATTTTGATTTCGACCCGGCGATTAGCGGCACGGTTATCATCGCTTATGTTTTCTTTAATAGGTCGGAATTCCCCGTAGCCTGTCACGACAATTCGGTCTGGTGGAAAGCGCATTTTTTCTATGATAAATCGAGCCACCTTCGAGGCTCTGGCAGCCGAAAGTTCCCAGTTTGAAGGATACTTGGCACTCTTCATTGGAACGTTATCAGTGTGGCCATCAACCATGACCTGTTTGACACCTTCCTGCATATCTTCCTTGATTGTGGAAATGATAAGGTCTTCGGCACCCTCACTGAAGAAGGCTTCGCCAGGATCAAATAGGTCTGAGGTAGGCAGACGGTGAAGAATAGTCCGCGTATCACTGCGGGCAAGGCTTTCTGCATCAACATTGTCTTTAACTAATTCTCTTACACGCTCTAGCATTTTCATTTCTGCTTTGCTCAAGCGAACATTGACGCTTTCAATACGCATTCTTTTAGTTTGGAACGATGAAAGAGCCTCGGCAAACTTGTTTTCGTCCAACTTTGATACGCTGTACATCAATACAAAGACCACCAGAATTAGTGTGATCATGTCAGAATAGGTGATGAGAAAGTTTTCCAATCCCCCCGAGAACTCAGAGGTCTGTGCTGAGCGGCCTTCAACAGGGCGAAAATCACCACCATCACCGCCACCACTCTTACCGGACCGACCTTTTTCCTCTTCCATTAAGGTGATTTTCATGTCCATTTCGGCGTTGTCTTCTTTGAGCATTTCCATGTCAACGATCATTCTGCGGCGCTCTTTTTCCAAGTCCTCGACTTCTTCCTTCAGTTCCTGAATTATTTCAGAGGGCAGCATCCCGTCTTCACCTGCATCCATACCGCCATAAAGCATGTCTTCATATTTTTTAATGAGTGTGTCTTTTTCTTTAACAATATCCTCTGTGACAGTACCCGATGACATGGAAGTTCTTTTGGCTTTGGTTAGCTCTGCCTTTAGACCTTCAATCTTCTTTTTCAGGTTGTCAGTGGTTCCTGTATCTTGCCGGAGACGTTTTAACTCTTTCATCAAAACATCGCGCTCTCGTGAAAACTTTTTATTGGTACCTTTTTCTTTTTCAACGCGCTCCCGGAGAGCATCGACTCGGTTAGTAAGCTCGAGCATTTTGCCCTTCATTTTATCGTCCATTTTAGCTTCTATGCGCGAGGACATTTCGGCTTCCTCTTCTTTCTTTTCCTTTTTACCGGCTTCTACTCCAACATGTTTTGCGAGACGGGCTGCCTCTGCCTGACTTTTTTGCTCAGTAGCTTCTGCCTCGGCTTGTTTGGCAACCTCTTTGAGCTTTTTCACTTCAGTTTGATTAAAGGTGATCAAGTCCTTAATTTGTTTTTTAACGTTCCCATTTTCTTCGTGGGCTTTGCGCAACTCGACTGCCTTTATTTTGAGTTGCTCTTTGACCAGTTGCAGGGATTCCATGTTTTTCATAATTTAGTCTCTTGGTTCATCTGCATATCGGTAAAAAAGCAAGAAAAGGTTATATAAAAACAAGAATTTATAGGTATCGTGCCCCGCTGTAATCATGGCTCTATAATTCAATTTTATTTAATGATGTTACCAGATGTCAATTGCCCATACTGGCAAAACAGGTCTGGTGTTCCAAGTAAATTTCCTGAAACTCCACAGCGTTAATGTTATAAGGGGTTTGAATAACAACAATAGGCCCGGTTTTAACTTGTCCTTATTTGTCAAGTGAATCACCTTAACTAGCTAATTTTATTGAGTATTTATGAGTTCAATTTTAAACCGCAGAGTGGCAACCATTTTGTTTTTAGGGTTCTCCTCTGGTCTTCCTCTGGCATTATCGGGGGGGACCTTGCAGGCCTGGTTAACTGTGGAAGGAGTAGATATCAAAACCATTGGCTTGTTCACTCTGGTGGGTTTGCCATATACGTTGAAGTTTCTCTGGTCTCCACTGCTTGACCGATTTGCTTTTCCTTTATTTGGTCGTAGACGGGGTTGGATTTTGGTGTTTCAGGTTTTATTGCTCATTTTGATTTTTGCGATGAGTATGATTTCTCCCGCTAAGACTCCTTGGTTGCTTGCTTTTTTCGCCTTTGGCTTAGCGTTTGCTTCGTCTTCGCAGGATATCGTTATCGATGCTTACCGGGCAGAAGTGCTGAGGGAGAAAGAGCGGGGGTTGGGGGCGGCAGTTTCGGTCACTGGATATAGAATTGCGATGCTGATTTCCGGGGCACTGGCTTTGATCTTGTCAGGTATTTTGGGATGGCAATCAACCTATATGGTTATGGCAGTATTGATGGTTCTGGGAATGACGGCAACTTGGCTGGGTCCCGAGCCCGAAGATCCTGGGACGCCACCTAAAACCTTGCAGGAGGCTGTTAGCGGCCCTTTGGTTGAATTCTTTTCACGGAAGGGTGCTTGGGCGATGCTGGCGCTGATCGTTCTTTATAAACTGGGCGATGCCTTTGCGGGGAGCCTGACCACAAGCTTTTTGATTCGAGGAGTGGGGTTTTCTGTCGGTGAAGTTGGGGCCATAAATAAAGGTATGGGGCTTGTCGCAACGATAGTGGGGGCACTATTTGGCGGTGCTCTCATGGCTCGTTTGGGTCTTTTTCGCTCACTTTTACTTTTTGGAATTTTACAGGCTGTTTCGAATTTATCATTCATGGTATTGGCTATGCTCGGAAAGAGTTATCCAATGTTGGTTTTCACCATAGGTTTTGAAAATCTGGCCGGCGGGATGGGGACTGCGGCTTTCGTGGCATTTTTGATGGCGTTGTGTAACCATAACTTTACCGCAACGCAGTTTGCCTTGTTGTCGGCATTAGCTTCCTTGGGGCGGGTGTTTGTGGGGCCAACATCGGGTGTTCTGGTCGATGAGTTTGGCTGGCTGTTATTTTTCCTGATCACATTTCTAGCCGCGCTACCAGGACTGGTGCTTTTGTGGAAAATGCGCGAAAGTGTCCAAACCTTGGAAAAGGGAAAAGGCCTTCTAAAATAGAGATATTTTGTGATGACAGAATTCATTTATCTGCACGGGTTTGCTTCAGGGCCAGGTTCTCAAAAAGCCTGTATATTTAGAAAACATTTTGAGAAAGCTCAGCTTTCCATTACGATTCCAGACTTGCAACAGGGCGACTTTGAAAACATGACCCTGACAAAGCAAATATCACTGGTTCAAAGCATCATTGATGGGAAGCCCGGTGTAGATTTTGCTTTGATCGGAAGTAGCATGGGGGCCTATATTGCGGCACTAATTGCAGAAACTCGGAAAGAGATAAAGGCTCTTTATTTGATGGCCCCTGGCTTTAATTTACTCAATCGCTGGATGGATAATATGAGCTGGGATAAGGATTCCCTTTCTTCGACTCCAGACTTGATCCGGGTATTTCATTACAGCTACAATAGGGAAGTAAATTTAAGCACTAATTTGTTTAGAGATGCTTTAAACTGGGACTCTTTATCGTTAACTCGCAATATACCGATCCGTATTGTTCATGGCCTACATGACGAAACGGTTAATATTCAGGAGTCTAGAGATTTTGCCGGACAGCGTCCTTGGTGCCAGTTAAAAGAACTGGATTCCGACCATGGTCTTTTGTCATGTATTGATTGGATAGTAGCGGATTGTATGGAGTTTTTCCGGTTGAAGGGTTTAATAATTGCGGAGTAACTCAGACCAAACCAAGTTGAATATTGATAAAATATTTTCAATATTTAGACGAAAACAATTGAATGTTTTTAAAATCAGGTAAAAAATGACTCACCGTATTCTTTTAGTCGATGATGATGAAGAGCTTTTAGCCGCCTTGGAACTGAAACTCCGCAAGGAAGGCTTCGAAGTAGATACTGCCCCTGATGGTGAGGCAGCTATCGAGAACATACAGGCTAGTTTGCCGGATCTGGTTATTTTAGACGTTAACATGCCTCGAATGAATGGAATGGATGTTTGCAAAGCTTTGCGGTCCGACGATAAGACCCGAGACCTTGCGATTATCATGCTCACTGCCAGAGATGATGAAGTCGATAGGATTTTAGGTTTGGAATTTGGTGCTGATGACTATGTGACCAAACCTTATAATCCCAGGGAGCTGATTCTGAGGGTCAAGGGCTTACTTAAACGTATTTTCCATTTCCAGGATAACCCCGGTGCTTCTGAGTATATTCAAGTCGGGCCATTGTCTATTGATCTGAGCCGACATGAAGTTCAGATTGATGGCCAAGTAGTGGAATTGACATTGACGGAGTTTAAACTTCTCTCCTACCTGATTAAAAACCCCGGAAGAATAAAAACCCGTGACTTCCTTCTGGAGCAAATCTGGGAATATGGTGATGGAGTATTTTCCAGAACTATTGACACACATATACAGCGATTACGCTCCAAGCTAAAGGAGGCTGGCAAGTACATCAAAACTGTTCGTGGAGTAGGTTATCGCTTTGAAAAGGTCGACTGACCTCCTTGCTAGTGTTGGATTTCTTCATCTAAAAGATTGATCCCTACCTTTGATACTTCCTCAAATCATTTTTATTTTCAACATGCAAATAAAAAAGTGACAGGACTGTAACATCATCTTGATTTTTTGTTAACACAATATCCTTATATTGATCTTAAGCTGTTGAAACAGCCGGATATGGATGTTGTGATATCACCTTAACAGGGAACGTAGAGTTGCCCTCTCGAACGGGGGGCGATAGTTTCATACTTAATGGAGGAGTTTTTGCAAATGAGTATTAAAATCGAAGGTCATAGTACTACCGGGAAACGATTGCGGGCATGGCGGAAGTCTGTTCCATTAAAACTTATGGAATTGTCACGTTTGATCAAGGTTTCACAGGGGTCACTTTCTGATTTGGAAAATGATAAGTCTTTACCTTCGGCGACGACCTTATCAAACTTGTCTATCTATACGGACTTAAATATTTATTGGCTATTAAATGGTCGAGGGCCGGTGACTAGGGAGTTGGTTCCTGAGGCAGACAAATCTACAGAGCAGACCCGTCTTTATGAAGATTTTATGTTTATGATGCAGGACAGGAAGTTGAAAGGCGTTGTCGAAATGGTGATTAATGTTTACAAAGAAGGGGATGCCAAGAAAAAAGCTCAGATGCATGGATTTCTTTCTGCATTAAGTTAAAGCCCTGGGTTGAGCATTTCTTCAAACATTACGTTGTCCAGAAATTCATCCAAATCGGTGTATTCGCCGGAAATCAATTTTGTACGTCCTTCAGCAGAGTCGTCAATTTTTTTGAGTCCGGCGGATAGAATCCGATTCCTCATTTCCTCAACTCTTTTGTTTTCCTGTTCTTCGATGTTTTTCTTTACCGCCTGAAACTCTTTAACTTTGTCGACGATTTTTTCACGCATAGCCGCTCTTCTTTGGTACTGAATTTCTTCTATTCGGCTTCTTTGTTTTTCTACAAGAAACCCTTCTACAATTTCTTCAATTTTCTTTTGCTTCTGGTAGCCTTTCAATAAGGTATTCATGATTTCCTGTTTTCTGGTTTCAGTGAGGGTAATATCATGAAGAAAAGCTTTTTTTAACACGGCTCTTTCAGCGCGAGGTTTGCCCCAGCGATACTCATTCTTTTCGTCTATCTTTATGGTCATAACTCCATTTCGAACTCTGAGTATCGAATAGGCTTCTATAGCAGGATAACCGTGATAGTGGTAGTTGGCTTTTATTTCCCTTATAACCATATCCATGATTTCTGGAGTCATGGTCAGTCCATTTCCCAAGTCAAGATAAGTATCCATATCATAGGAGTCTATGAGGGTATTGCCAGTAACCCGGATTTTTTTTACAAAAGGCTTGGAACGTTCAGCTGCAGATTTTGCCGGTGTAATAATAAAAAATGCCGATAAAAAAATTGTCAATAAATAACTTGAGGAGTGGAGATCTTTTTTCATAGCTGTTTTTCCAAAAATACTTCTATGGATTTAAATGAAGGAGTTTTCGATTGGGAATCAAATTTTCGTGGTACCAGAACATTACTTTCAGGATAATACATCATGATATTGCCCGGTTTGATAGGGTAGGCTTGTAATTTTTGTCCAGCCATGACCCCAGTGTCATTTTTCACAGTCACCATGTCTCCATGGTTCAACCCGATTTCTTTTATATCTTCTTCGTTCATCAAAACGACATTTCGGGATGAAATTCCACGATATCTATCATCCGTTTCATAGACCACGGTGTTGAATTGGCCTTCCGAGCGGATTGTCATTAAAATAAAACTGTTTTCCTTGTTTCCCCTAACGGCAGGAATGGGGCAGACTTTAAAACAGGCTTTACCGTCAGGTTTAGGGAATAGGGGAGTGTGGAGAATTCTTCCCTCAATATGGAATTCCTTACGTGTCTGGTCGATATTTTTTAAGAGTTCGAACCCTGGTATGATGGCACCTATGAGTTCCCGGATATCGCCCGTATTACCTAAAGATTCCCATGGTAGTTGGGAATTCTCCAGAACCCGCTGGGCTATTTCGGCGATTATTTTAACTTCGCTCCTGGGCCCTGAATAGCGTTGAAGTCCTCCGTCACTGAGCCTGATATAGCTGAACATGCTCTCTTGTGTTGTTGGCTCCGGTTCTTCATCTCGAGCTAGTACAGGAAGAATGAGACTGGTTCGACCACGTCCGAGAAAATGTCCTTGATTCAAAGTGGTGTTGAGAAAAAGACTAAAGCCAATTTCGGCAAGGGCTGTCTGAGCGAATTGGGAGTCTGGGTTTGAGCTATATAAATTTCCTCCCAGACTGAAAGCAAAATCGACTTCTCTGTTGTTGGCGGCCTCTACACAAGCAAGGGTATCAAGTCCCGGTTCTGTGGGTAGGGTAATGGGGAATTTAGCTTCCAGGTTGTTCAGCACCGCTTGCTTTAATTGTGGGGTGAAACCCATCGAACCGATTCCCTGCACGTTGCTGTGTCCTCTCAAGGGCAGAAGTCCCGCATGTTTTCTCCCGACCATTCCACGCATGAGTGCCAGGTTGACAATGGCTTGGACATTATCCACACCAAAGGTATGGTGGGTGATTCCCATTGCCCAGGCAAACACGGTATTTTTACTTTTAGAGTATATGTCTGCGGTTTTTTCTATTTCTTCGCGTGAAATTCCAGAAGCGATTTCTAAAGTCTCCCAAGACTCGGCCCTAATATCCTTTTCAGTTTCCGCGAAATTTTGCGTATGACCGTTGATAAAGCTTCGGTCCAATAAATGAGGGTGTTTATCTGACCTTTCTAACAGTGCTTTTGCAAGGGATTTTAAAAGGGCAATGTCTCCGCCTATATGGGGTTGCAGGTAGAGGCTGGCGATTTCTGAACCAAATAACAGGCTTCGTATATCAGAAGGGACACTGAAGTTTTCCAGTCCACGTTCTCTTGCAGGATTGATCACTATCACTTGTCCACCACGTCGGCGCACATCCATGAGTGTGCGCATGAAACGTGGATGGTTGGAAGCTGGATTTGCCCCAATTAGAAAAATCAGGTCGGCGTGATCGAGATCATCCAACTCAACAGTGGCGGTGCTGGTTCCCAGGCTTTGGCTAAGTCCTACTCCAGAAGCTTGATGACAATAATAAGAGCAATTATTGACGTTGTTCGTTCCATAT
This sequence comes from Nitrospinaceae bacterium, assembly GCA_029261455.1. GTDB lineage: Bacteria > Nitrospinota > Nitrospinia > Nitrospinales > VA-1 > LS-NOB. Next base: position 513 of record JAJDBH010000168.1, on the reverse strand, counting down.
ATTCGGGCAAATAGTTGCAGAAGAAAACCGGCTTCATTGGAAGAACGTCCGCTGGCATAAAAGAAAGACCGATCGGCTGATGTTGACTTAAGTTTTTCGACCACTCGATCAAAAGCTTCTGACCAGGGTATTGGGCGGTAATGTGTGTCCCCAGCATCGCAAAATACAGGCTGAGTCAAACGTCCACTTAATTCTAGTTCACGGGGAGACCACTTTGAAAGCGTATCAATATCGAATTTATCGAAGAAGTCTTCTGGCAAGGCTCCTTGCATATCTGAGGCCTGAGCCATGAAAGACTTGTTACAAACAGCGGGGAAGTGGTTTTTCTCATCGCGCATACCACCTGTTTGCCCACCCATTCCCAAAGCACAACTTTTGCAGTTATTTCGGGAAGCCAGTGCCTTAAGCATGGGCCACAATCCTCCGGCCCGACGCGCCATTTTAAGTGAATAGCGAATGGCACCCCAGCCTCCAACTCGGTGGGGTAATTTAACGCTCATGACTTTTACTCCA